>NZ_AENV01000009.1:0-233814 GCF_000183625.1 Selenomonas sp. oral taxon 137 str. F0430 | reverse complement strand
GATGGAGAAGGCGTTCGAAGGGCTCCCCGTGCGTCTCGTGCCGCTCTCTCGGCTGCACGAGGTGCTGCCGGACGCGCCGGAGGTTGGAGAACCAGTCGAAGACGGCGCGACGTTCCTAGAGAATGCGCGCATCAAGGCGTATTATTATCGTGAAAAGACGGGGCTCTCTGCGCTCGCGGACGACTCGGGGCTCGCCGTGGATGCGCTCGACGGCGCGCCGGGCGTCTATTCGGCACGCTATGCGGGCGTGCATGGCGACGACACGGCGAACAATGCGAAACTCGTTTCGGAGCTTGCTGCGCGCGGGGAGGAGAACGCAGCGGCATCCTATCGCTGCGCGCTCGTGCTGACTCTTGCGGACGGGCGGGAGCTGACGGCGGAGGGCGTCTGCCGCGGCTTTATCCGTCCCATGCCGCGCGGGACGGGCGGATTTGGCTACGATCCGTATTTTTATCTGCCGCGCGGGAAGGCGATGGCGGAGCTGACGCTTGCGGAAAAACACGCGGTGAGTCATCGTGGGGCGGCGCTGCGCGAGATGAAGGAGCTGCTTGCCGGGATTTTGTGATGTGCTTGTGAATATCATGTGTGAGGATGTGGAAAGGGGCGGAGGAATATGAGGATCGGGCTGGTCAGCGACAGTCATGGGAATGTGCGCGTCTTTGAGGATATGCTCGCCGTGCCGGGCGCGGCGGAAGCGGAGCTTTGGCTGCACGCGGGGGATCACGCGGCGGATGCGGAGATGCTGCGGCTGCTGACGGAAAAACCCGTCGTATGCGTCCTTGGCAACTGCGACTACGATGAGGACGGCGCGTATCATGAGACCTCCGTCGATGTTGCGGGACACCGCGTCTTTCTCGCACACGGGCACCTGTTCCGCGTGGAGTACGGGACGGAGCGCTTTGCAGCCGCGGCGCGCGAGGCGGGCGCGGATATTGCTGTCTACGGGCATACGCACATTGCGTATATGGAGCGCGGCGACGTCACCGTGCTCAATCCCGGCAGCATCGCACGCCCGCGCGACGAGCGGCGCGGCTCCTTCATGCTGATGGATTTGGAAGAAGGCACAGCTCCCCGGGTGAATCTCATTCGCATCGAATGAAAATTTTTTTTCAGAGAGGATTTTATACGAAATATAGATGATAAGATATAGAAGTTATATATATAATTCGAAATAAATAGCAATCAATAAAAATATTTTTATTGATTGCTATTTTTATGCGTGATAAAACTAAAAATAAATAATGAAATTCATGATTGCATTCACGTGCACGGCCTTTAGAGAAAGTGAATGAGATTCAGATTTTTCAAGGCTTGACGCGGATTTTCAAAGCCTTGAAAGCCTGAAAAAAATATGTTATAGTCTAACTAACCTGTGTATAAGTTATATTTATAGGAGGGATTATTTTGCGAGAGCTAAACGCAAAAGCAATCACGGAGAACGTCGCCGAGATGTGTATGGAAGCGGCGTATTACCTCCCAAATGATGTGTACGAGGGGCTCAAGAAAGGAAGAGAGACGGAGGAGTCGCCCGTCGGCAAGGTCGTTCTCGACCAGATCATCAGCAACGCGGAGATCGCGCGCGCAGAGGATCGTCCGTACTGTCAGGATACGGGCATGACCATCGTGTTTGCAGAGGTCGGGCAGGATCTCCACATCACGGACGGTCTGCTCGAGGATGCGATCAACGAGGGGATCGCAAAGGGCTATACGGACGGATACCTGCGCAAATCCGTCGTTGCCGAACCGCTGTTCAACCGAAAGAATACGCAGAACAATACGCCGGGCATCATCTACACGAAGATCGTCCCGGGAGACAAGATCGACATCACGATCGCGCCGAAGGGCTTTGGCTCGGAGAACAAGTCCGGCGTGAAGATGCTCGTGCCCGCAGACGGCGTCGAGGGCGTCAAGAAGGCGATCATGGACATCATCCGCCACGCGGGACCGAACCCGTGCCCCCCGATGGTCGTCGGCATCGGCATCGGCGGCACGATGGATCAGGCGGCGCTGCTCTCGAAGAAGGCGCTGACGCGCTCCATCGACGAGCGTCACCCGATGCCCGAGTATGCGCGGCTCGAGAACGAGCTGCTTGAGGAGATCAACAAGACGGGCATCGGTCCCCAGCTTGGCGGGACGACGACGGCGCTCGCCGTCAATATCGAATGGGGCGCAACGCACATCGCGGGTCTCCCCGTTGCGGTCACGATCTGCTGTCATGCCCTGCGCCATGCGCATCGCGTGCTGTAATCGCCTTTTGTCTGTGTATTTTTGAGGGAGGAACGCGCTATGGCGGAAAGTATTCGCATTACCACGCCCTTTACCGAGGAGATGTCCCGTAAACTGAAGGCGGGCGACAGCGTGCTCATCACGGGCACGATCATCAGTGCCCGCGACGCGGCGCACAAGGCGATGACCGAAGCGCTCGCAAAGGGCGAGCCGCTGCCGGTCGACTGGCACGATCAGATTGTCTACTATCTCGGCCCTACGCCTGCAAAGCCGGGCGATCCGATCGGCTCCTGCGGGCCGACGACCTCCGGACGCATGGACGCCTACACGCCGACGATGCTTGAGCAGGGCATCAAGGGCATGGTCGGTAAGGGCTCGCGCTCGAAGGAAGTTGTCGAGTCGATGAAGAAGAACGGCGTCACCTACTTTGCCGCCGTCGGCGGCGCAGCGGCGCTGATTGCAAAGTCCGTCAAGAAATACGAGGTGGTCGGCTACCCAGAACTCGGCCCCGAGGCGGTGGCTAAGCTGACGGTTGAGGATTTCCCCTGCATCGTTGTCATTGACTCCGAGGGCAACGACTTCTACGAGATCGGGCAGAAACCCTACCGCAAGGAATAGGGCGCTGCAAGATCCGCATCATGTTGACGGTGATGGTTTGGCGCATGACAAATCATTTGGGTCTATATTATATTTAGGAGGTATGAAATGTTCCACACAACCTTTTACATGCGGCGGCTGCATTCATTGGTCGGTCTCGTCGTCGTCGGCGTGTTCCTCTTCGAGCACGTCTTCACGAATTCGACGGTGCTCGGCGGCGCAAAGGCGTTCAATGATTCGCTGGCGATGATGGAGCTGATTCCAAAGCCGATTTTCTACGGTCTCGAGATCTTTGCTATTGCAGTACCGCTCCTCTTTCACGCAATCTACGGTATTTACATCGCGGCGCAGGCAAAGAACAACCCCGGCAACTATGGCTATGTCCGCAACTGGCAGTTCGCTTTGCAGCGCTACACCGCATGGATTCTCATTCCGTTCCTCATTTGGCATGTCGGTTACATGCGCATCTGGGAGAAAGGCATGATGGGGACGCATATCAATTATGACCTCCTCTACACCTATTTTGTGACGGGCGACTACGCCATCCTCCACACGGTGCTCTATACGCTCGGCATGATCGCGGCGATCTTCCATTTCTGCAACGGCATCTCGACGTTCTGCATGACGTGGGGCATCGCCAAAGGCCCGCGCGCACAGGCGGTCATCAACGCGATGGCGATGGGACTCTGCACACTGATGAGTCTCGTGACGCTCGCCTTCATGGGCAGCTATTTCATGTAAAAACTGCAGCAAAGGAGAGTAATAATGGCTAAAGTACCTGAAAATAAGGTGATCATCATCGGCGGCGGTCTTGCGGGACTGCTGGCGGCGATGAAGGTCTGCGAAGGCGGCGGCACGGTCGATCTCTTTTCCTACTGCCCGGTGAAGCGTTCGCACTCGCTCTGCGCGCAGGGCGGCATGAATGCCTGCATGGATACGAAGGGCGAGCACGACAGCGTCTATGAGCACTTCGACGACACCGTTTACGGCGGCGACTTCCTCGCGGATCAGCTCGCCGTCAAGGGCATGGTCGAAGCGGCGCCGCGTCTCGTGAAGATGTTTGACCGCATGGGCGTTCCCTTTACGCGTACCTCCGAGGGCGTGCTCGATCTGCGCAATTTCGGCGGACAGAAGAACAAGCGCACCGTGTTTGCCGGCTCGACGACCGGTCAACAGCTCCTCTACGCACTCGACGAACAGGTGCGTCGCTGGGAGGTCAAGGGCAAGGTCAAAAAATATGAGTTCTGGGAATACATCCGCGCGATTAAGAACAAGGACGGCATCGTCCGCGGCATCGTCGCGCAGAATATGAACTCGAACGAGATTCGTTCGTTCCCGGGGGATGTCGTTATGCTCGCGACGGGCGGCCCCGGGCAGGTGTTCGGCCGCTGCACGGCGTCCACGATCTGCAACGGCTCGGCGGTCTCCTCCGCGTATCAGCAGGGCGCGCACATCGGCAATCCCGAGTTCATCCAGATCCATCCGACGGCGATTCCGGGCTCGGATAAGAACCGCCTCATGTCCGAGGCGTGCCGCGGTGAGGGCGGGCGGATTTGGACGTATAAGGACGGAAAACCGTGGTACTTCCTCGAGGAGATGTACCCCGCGTACGGCAACCTCGTGCCGCGCGATGTCGCTTCGCGCGCGATCTTCAAGGTTTGCGTTCATATGGGGCTCGGCGTCAACAATGACCGCCGCGTCTACCTCGATCTTTCGCATATCCCTGCGGACTACCTCGAGCACAAGCTCGGCGGCATTCTCGAGATGTACTCTGAGTTCGTCGGTCAGGATCCGCGCAAAGTGCCGATGGAGATATTCCCGTCCGTGCACTATTCCATGGGCGGCATTTGGGTTGACCGCAACCATCACACGAACATCCCCGGCCTCATGGCGGCGGGCGAGTGCGATCATCAGTACCACGGCGCGAACCGTCTTGGTGCGAACTCGCTCCTCTCAGCGGCATATTCCGGCTATATCGCGGGACCCGAGGCACTGCGCTGGGCACGCAGCGGTGAGCTCGGCACGGCGCTGACCGAGGACGAGATGGAGACGGCACGCCTTGAAGCCGTCGCTGAGTTTGACAAGATCCGTGCGATGGACGGCCCCGAGAACGCGCACAAGCTTCATCAGGAGATGGGCGAGATCATGTACGATTATGTGTCCATCGAGCGCGACAATAAGGGACTCGACATCTGCCTTGAAAAACTCAAGGGTATTCTGAAGCGCTGGGACGACATCGGCGTGACGGATCGCGGCACATGGGCGAATCAGGAAGTTATGTTCGTCCGTCAGCTCCGCAACATGATCCTGTACGCGATGGCGGTCACAAAGGCAGCACGCTGCCGCGACGAGAGCCGCGGCGCACACGCCAAGATCCTGCTCGACGACAAGGGCGAGCGCAAGACGGACGCGGACGGTGAGCTGATGTTCTACGGGCGTGACGATGAGCGCTTTATGAAGACCACGATTGTGGACTACGATCCGCAGACCGAAGAGCCGATCATCAGCTATATGGATTTCGAGCATTCGCTCATCAAGGCGCGCGCCCGCAACTATGCCGTTGCGAAGAAGGAGTAAGGGAGGACGGAAGCCATGGCAGAACAGAGAAAAGTACGTTTTATTGTCGAGCGGCAGGACGGTCCTACCGAAAAGCCTTATACGCAGGAATTTGAAGTTGAGTACCGCGTCGGTCTCAATGTCGTTGCGGCGCTCATGGAGATTCAGAAGAATCCCGTGACGATCGACGGCAAGCGCGTGCCGCCCCCCGTGTGGGAGTGCAACTGCCTCGAAAAGGTCTGCGGCGCGTGCATGATGGTTATCAACGGCAAGGCACAACAGGCGTGCTGCGCGCTCGTGGACAATCTTACGGAGCCGATTCGGCTCCAGCCTGCGCGCACATTCCCGGTCATCCGCGATCTGCTCATCGACCGCACGGTTATGTTCGAGAGCCTCAAGCGCATCCACGGTTGGATCGAGGTCGACGGTTCGTGGGACAACCGCGAGGCGCCGATTCAGAACCCGTACACGGCGGAGACCTGCTACGAGCTGTCGCACTGCATGACCTGCGGCTGCTGTCTCGAAGCGTGCCCGAACGTCGGCCCGCAGTCCGACTTCATCGGCCCCGCGCCGACGGCGCAGACGCTGCTCTTTAACATGCACCCGCTCGGGAAGTTCGACGCGCCGAAGCGTCTGAACGTCCTTATGGAGAAGGGAGGCATCACGAGCTGCGGCAACAGCCAGAATTGTGAGCGCGTTTGCCCGAAGGGCATCAAGCTCACGCAGCATCTCGCACAGCTCAACCGCGAGGTCAACAAGCAGGCACTGCGCAACATGTTCAACCATTAAAACAAAGGCGGTTCAGACAACAAGAGACTGCCACGTGGAGGAAATAACCTTCACGCAGCAGTCTCTTTTTTGTATCAAGAAAAGGGCTGTAACGAAAGTACGAAAAACGCTGTTTCGTTACAGCCCTATATTTATTTTAGCAATTATATTTTTTCGCGTGGAGATTTTTTCATTTTTGAGGAAAGATAATTTGCGGCGAGTGAGCCGGAGATGTTGTGCCATACGCTGAAGAGCGCGCCGGGGATCGCGGCTGCCGCGCCGAAGTGCAGGAGGGCGAGGGAGGCGGCGAGTCCGGAGTTCTGCATACCGACCTCAATGGAGACCGCCTTGACCTTTGCCATGTCCATATGCAGGAGCTTTGCAACGCTAAAGCCAAGCGCATAGCCGAGCAGGTTGTGGCACATGACGACGACCATGATAAGCGCGCCCGTCTCCATGATGCGCCCCGCATTTGCCGAGACAACGGCGCCGACGATGAGGACAATGGCGACGACGGAGATGAGCGGGAGCACCTTGACCGCTTTTTGTACGGGTCGCTCAAAGAAGTGATTGATGAGAAGTCCGAGAACGATCGGGGCGATAACGACCTGCGCGATTGAAATCATCATTTTTCCGGCGGGAATATCGATCCATTGTCCCGCGAGCCAAAGTGTGAGGAGCGGTGTCATGATCGGCGCGAGAATCGTCGATGCCATCGTCATGGAGACGGAGAGTGCGACGTCTCCGCGTGCGAGATATGTCATGACGTTGGACGAGGTGCCGCCGGGACAGGTGCCGACGAGGATCACGCCTGCGGCGAGCTCAGGCGGCAGGGAAAAAGCATGTGCGAGTATCCACGCCAAGAGAGGCATGATGCCGAACTGAGCGACAGTGCCGATAAGCACGTCTTTTGGACGCTCCAATACGAGCCGAAAATCCTCGAAACGGAGCGTCATGCCCATGCCGAACATAACAATGCCCAGGAGAATGGTGATATACGGCACCGTCCATAGGAATGTCCACGGTTGAAAAAGGGCAACGGCGGCGATGGCGATGACAAATACCGCCATAAAACGGGAAACAAAATTGCTGATTTGCTCCAAAAGCTGCATAGATGAAAGACCCCTTATGAATTAGAAAGGCGGATAAAGTCCTCGAGTTTGCGCACGGCACTGCCGTTTTCAATCGTTTGCCGTGCGGCTGCGATTCCTTCTGCAATCGAGGACGCGGCGCCGTAGATGTAGACGGCTGCCCCTGCGTTGAGCAGGCAGACGTTCGCACGTGCGTCCGTGATCTCTCCTGCGAGAATGCCGCGCGTCACGGCGGCGTTTTCCTCAGGAGAGCCGCCGCGGATGGCGGATTTATCCGCAAGGGGAATGCCAAAGTCCTCGGGGGTGATCTCGTAGGCACTTTCACGACCGTTCACAATCTCGCGGATCTTCGTCGGTGCACCGATGGAGATCTCGTCCATGCCGTCCGTGCCGTGCACGATGAGTGCACGCTTCACACCGAGTGTCGGCAGGACGCGGGCGAGCGGGCGGAGCAGGTGCTCGCCGTAGACGCCGAGGAGCATACACTCAGGATGCGACGGGTTCGTCAGGGGACCTAGGATGTTGAACACTGTGCGGATGCCGAGCTCGCGGCGGATCGCACCGACGTATTTCATTGACTGATGATAGCGCTGGGCAAAGAGAAATGCCATGCCGACGGTATCAAGCTCCTCACGCACCTTTTCAGGCGACTGATCGAGGGCGACGCCGAGCGCCTCAAGACAGTCCGCCGTCCCGCATTTCGACGAGGCGGCGCGGTTGCCGTGCTTGCAGACCTTTAGTCCCGCCGCCGCTGCGATGAAGGAGGCGGTCGTCGAGACATTGATGCTGCCCGAGTGATCGCCGCCTGTTCCCACGATGTCGATGACTTCCATGCCGTCATGTGGCACGCGTTCCGCATGGCTGCGCATCGCCGCAGCTGAGCCTGCGATCTCGTCGATCGTCTCCATGCCGCTGCTTTTGGTCGAGAGTGCAGCGAGATATGCGGCGTTCTCCACAGCGGACGTTTCTCCCGACATGATCTCGTTCATTACGGCATAGGCTTCGTCGTAGTAAAGATCCTTCTTATCCACGATCTTTTGAATGGCTTCTTTTATCATTGCGGTGTGCCCCCTTGAAAGTATCATCATTAAATACAGGTCAGTATTATAGCATAAAATGTCCGGAGTTTCCATTTTGTTGTGAAATGCATTGGATGTATATATGCAATGAAATCCGTTTTCATTGACGGAAATGCAAAATTATAGTAAGATAGTGACGCAATCGGGGGTGGCACAGATGCCATCATGGAGGAACGGCGGAAAGGAAAAGTGGCATTTATGGATTATATTTCACAGGGGATACATTTTTTTCATCAGGGCGGTACGGTTATGTACTTCCTGCTGGCGGCGTCGATCTTTGTCGTATTTATCGCCATTGAGCGCGCGCTTTATTTCGCCGGGGCGGATGCGGGGCGGAGCTTTGCCCACGCGTTTATGCTCCATATTGCGAATGGGCAGTTCAAAGAAGCCGTGCAGCTGACAGAGGTAAAGCGCGGCTCTATTTCGGATATTCTGTTCAGCGCAATTTCAAAGAACAGCAAGAATTCGCGCAAGATGAATTCCTACATGGAGGTGCAGTCCGGCATTGCGCTGTCCAAATTCCGCAATCGTCTCTATTATCTGAGCGTCGTCGTTACCATGGCGCCGCTGCTCGGTCTGCTGGGCACGATCAGCGGGATGATTTCGACGTTCAGCGTGTTCAACCTCGACGCGGGTGACCCGACCGCCATCACAGGCGGCGTCGGCGAGGCTCTGATCGCCACGGCAATGGGGTTGTGCGTTGCCATCATTGCACTCGCTGTGCATGCATACTTCTCACAGCGCATTGAGAACATCGTTACGGACATGGAGATGTGCTTCTCCGTTGCCGAGAACAACCGCATTGAGCTTGCACGCGCCGCGGGAGTAAAGGGTGTTCTCGAGACCTCCATTCACGCGGACGGACAGGCGGAAGGTGATGAGGCATGAGACTGCGCGACAGAAGGGCATTTAATAAGCCCGAGGTCATGATCATCCCCATGATCGACATCATGTTTTTCCTGCTCGTGTTCTTCATCATGAGCACGCTCTACATGGTGAACCTCAAGACCGTGGACGTCAACCTGCCGAAGGCGCAGACCGCGCAGACGCAGCTGAACGTTACCTATCTCGTCACCGTGCGCAAGGACGGCACGCTCTGGCTCGAGGATAAACAGATCGATGAGGCGACGCTCCTGCGACGCGCGCATACGGAGAGCCAAAAGAATCCGAAGTTCGCCGTTGTCGTGCGTGCGGACGGGGATATGAATTACAGCGGTGTCATGGAGCTGCTGGATAAATTCCGCAAGGAAGGCATCACGCGCTTCGGGCTTGCGGCAGAATAACGAAACCGACAATAAGGCTGCGGCATCCGCATTTTGTGCAGATGCTGCGGCTATTTTATATTTAGCGCCTAAAATGTAGGGGGGAGATTATGGCAAGCAAATCCCCGTGAATTTCATTTTATTGAACTAATTTCCTGTAGCAAAGGTTACAGTCTTTTTCGGAACGCTGCGCTATAATGTGCACATAGTTTAGATTCATAACAAGAGATAATATAAGGAGTTTGACGATGGAAAAGGTCTTGGATCTGAAAAAGACGGTCGCCGATTTGGTCGGAGAGTATCCCGAGGTTCGGCAGATCATGGCGGATGTTGGGTTCCGCGAGATTACGAGCGATGTGGCGCTCAATGTGATGGGGCGCATCATGACGATCCCGCGCGGTGCGGCGGTCAAGGGCGTCGACCTCAATAAGGTCATTGCGACGTTTGAGGAACACGGTTTTACGGTGATCGGCGACGATCGGCAGACACGGCAGGGACGCCTGCGCGGATTCATCGAGCGGCTCTCGGGCGGCGAGGACTTGGAATCCGTACGTAAGGATTTCGTCGAGGAGTTCAGCCATGTCGAGGCACACGAGATCATGGATGCGGAGCAGACGCTTATCAAGGAGGGGATGCCGATCACCGAAGTGCAGCGTCTCTGCGATGTGCATTCCGCGCTGTTCCACGGAACGCCGTCCGCACCGCCTCCGGGGGCGCTCTCGCACGATGAGATTCATGCGCAGGCGGCTTCCGTCGACCCCCACGACATTGATGCGCTGCCCGAAGGGCATCCGCTCTCGATCCTGCGTGAGGAGAACACGGCGCTCGGCGCATTGCTCGATGCGATCGAGGCGGAGCTGGACAGCGCGAAGCGCACCGACGTGATGCTCGAGCATGTACTTGCCCTCGGCGATGTGCGGATGCACTATATCAAGAAGGAAGAGCTCCTGATGCCGATCCTCTACGACTACGGCGTCACGGGTCCCTCGCAGGTCATGTGGGGCATCGACGACGAGATGAAGCGCGAGCTCAGCATGATCACAAAGGCGCTCAAGGAGGATTCGGAGAATTTGCCGATGTATGAGGCACGCCTGCGCGCCCTCACGCAGCGAATCCGCGAGATGATTTTCAAGGAGGAGAAGATTCTTTTCCCACTCAGCCTCCGTTATTTTACGGAGATTGAGTGGTATCGGATGTACCATGACCTGCCGGATATGGGCGTCTCGTTCGGCGTCGCCATCCCCCCATGGCAGCAGGCGCAGCCGTGGCTCGATCAGGAGGCGGCGCGGCTTGCGGATGGCGCAGCCGACGGCAAGCTCCAGTTCCCGACGGGCGAGCTGTCGATGGAACAGCTCAATGCAATTTTCAAAATGCTGCCCGTGGACATCACATTCATCGACGCGAACGATACGGTACGCTTCTTTACCAACGAGGGACAGGTATTTACGCGTCCCATGTCGGCGCTCGGGCGCGATGTGATGAACTGCCATCCGCCCGAGATCATCCCCGTGGTGCGCAACCTCATCGCGGACTTCAAGGCGAAGAAGCGCACGCAGATGATCGTGCACCGATATATCCGCGAGCGTCCCATCCGCGTCCACTATCAGGCGCTCTACGACGCGGCGGGAGACTACATGGGGACAGTGGAGTTCGTGACGGATCACGCTGAGCCGCTGGAGAAATTCCGCCGCTAAGCAAAAAATAAACCCTGTCAAGAAAAATGCTTGACAGGGTTTTTGTTTGCCGTTATACTGCGAAGAGTGTTTTAGGAAACGTATGGCGTTTCGTCGGAATGGGTGATGACTTGGAGCGGCTTTACGATCTCGCGCAGCTGTACGATCTATACGGCGCACTGCTGACGGGGAAACAGCGGGAATGTCTGCACCTGCACATCGCCGAGGACTTCTCACTCGCGGAGATCGGCGAGACGCTCGGCATCACGCGGCAGGCGGCACATGAGAGCATCCGCCGCGCTGAGCATGCGCTTGCCGAGATGGAGGAGCGGCTCGGACTGCGCGCGCGCCGCGCGGCAGAGGAGCGCGAACTCGCGGGTATCTACGAGGAGTTGTGTGCGCTCAAGGAGCCGATCGCAACTGCGGATGTGCAGCACATCATAGCGCCGCTGCGGCGCTATGTAGAGACTAGTGCGGAACAGGAGGAGGTGAGTTTATGATATTTGAGAATCTATCCGACCGCCTGCAGGGCATCTTTAAGAAAATGCGCGGACACGGCAAACTGACCGAGGACGACGTGAACGATGCGATGCGCGAGGTGCGCATGGCGCTGCTCGAAGCGGACGTCAATTTCAAGGTCGTTAAGGATTTCGTGAAGCGCGTCAAGGAGCGTGCCGTCGGGCAGGAAGTACTCGACACGCTCACAGCAGCGCAGGCGGTCATCAAGATCGTCGACGAGGAGCTCACGGAGCTCATGGGCGGGACGGAGAGCCGGCTCAATATCAGCCCAAACCCGCCGACGGTCATCATGCTCGTTGGTCTCCAAGGCTCGGGTAAGACGACCTCGGCGGGCAAGCTCGCCCTCATGCTGAAAAAACAGGGCAAACGTCCGCTCCTCGTGGCGGACGATATCTATCGCCCCGCCGCCATCAAGCAGCTCGAGGTCATCGGCGAGAAGGTTGGTGCTCCCGTGTTTTCGCAGGGGCAAGAGGATGCCGTTGCCATCGCGCGCGCTTCGATCGCGTACTCGGCAGCGCACGCAAATGACGTAGTCATCATTGATACGGCGGGACGTCTGCAGATCGACGAGACACTGATGCAGGAGCTGCGCGACATCAAGGCGGCCGTGCAGCCGCATGAAATCCTGCTCGTTGTTGACGCGATGACAGGGCAGGAGGCAGTGAACGTCGCGGCGGCGTTTGACGCTTCGCTCGGGCTCGACGGCATCGTCATGACGAAGCTCGACGGCGATGCGCGCGGCGGTGCAGCACTTTCCATCAAGGCGGTGACCGGGCGTCCCGTTAAATTCGTCGGTATGGGCGAAAAGCTCGACCCGCTCGAGGTGTTCCATCCCGACCGCATGGCGTCGCGCATTCTCGGTATGGGCGATGTGCTCTCCCTCGTGGAGAAGGCGCAGGAAAATTTCGACATCGAGAACGCGAAGAAGATGGAGGAGAAGCTACGCAAGAACGACTTCACACTCGATGACTTTCTCGAGCAGATGCAGCAGATCAAAAAGCTCGGTTCGCTGAATAACATCCTCGGCATGATTCCGGGGATGGGCGGTCTGAAGAAAAAGCTCGGCGATCAAGAGCTCGATCTTGACGGCAAGGAAATGCGCCGTCTCGAGGCAATCATCCGCGCGATGACCCCGAAGGAACGCGCGGACATTACGATCATCAACGGCAGCCGCCGCAAGCGCATCGCTGCGGGCAGCGGTACGCGCGTGCAGGACGTCAATAAGCTCCTCAAGCAGTTCGGCGAAATGCGCAAGATGATGAAGAAGATGAACCAAATGAAGGGTAAGGGGAAAATGCCAAAGATGCCGTCACTCGGCGGCATGGGGCTTCCCAAAATGCCGTTCTTTAGGTAACACAACGAAAGGTGGTGAGAATATGGCAGTCAAGATTCGTTTGAACCGCATGGGTGCGAAGAAGAATCCCTTCTACCGCATCGTTGTCGCCGACTCGCGCGCACCGCGCGACGGTCGATTCATCGAAATCCTTGGGAATTACGATCCGTCGAAACAGCCCGCCGTCGTCAACATTGACGAGGAGAAGGCGATCGACTGGATGCAGAAGGGCGCACAGCCGACCGATACGGTCAGGAACATCCTGAGCAAGAACGGTACAATGGCAAAATTTGCCGAGGCAAAGCGCAAGAAGGACTAAGGAGCGCAGCGTCCGGGGAACGGGGTTCTTTCATATCGAAGGAATCCCTCAGTCCGGCGCGCGGTGAGGAGAGACGACCGGCGTGAAAGAGATAGTCGAGGTTATTGCCAAATCCTTGGTGGATCATCCGGAAGCTGTCGTCGTTGACGAGACGCAGGATGATCAAGAGATCATATTGAAACTTCATGTGGCGGAGGATGACATGGGTAAGGTCATCGGTAAGCAGGGGCGCATCGCAAAGGCGCTGCGCAGCGTTGTCAAAGCCGCCGCGACGAAGGAGAATAAACGGGCGACGGTCGAGATCGGCTGAGCCCATCGAAACGGCGTGCGTCTTAGACGGTCGCCGTTTTTGTATAAGGAGAGATCAACATGGATTCTATTTCGCTGAAAGTGCCTGTCACGGTCAAGGCAAAACTGACGGAGAAGCTGCGCACGAAGATGCGCAAGGAGATGGAGGAAGGCGTCAGCCGTGCAGAACTCGAACTCCAGCAGATCGGTATTCAGGAAAAACGTGTCATGCAGGAGGCGGAGCAGGGGAGCTGACACCGCAGGCGATCGACCACATCAACATGATCCGACAGGAACGCCAGTCCCGCATGGAGTATGTGGAACAGACGCGCGCGCATCTTGAGGAGCTCGAGAAATTCGCCGAGGGCGCGGAGATCATTCAGGGCACGCTTGAGCATCAGGTCGAGGTGCATATCGGCGACGATATGCGCGAGATCATGAACGTCGAGATTTTAGTCGAAGATGACAAAATTATCGCCATCCGCTCCTGAGGGGCGCATTGTCATCGGGCGCGTCGGTGCACCGCACGGCATCGCCGGCGATGTGCGCGTCATCCCGCTGACGGACTTCCCCGAACGATTCGCCCGACTGCGCGAGGTCGTGGTGGGGGACGAGCTCCTGCACATCGTGCGCATGAAAGAGCAGGGGAAGAACTTCCTCATGCAGTTCCGCGAGTATCCCGTCCGCGAGGAGGCACAGCGGCTCACGGGACGGCTGCTCACCGTCGCGCGCACGGATGCCGCACCGCTCGAGGAGGGGGAGTATTACGTCTTTGATATCGTGGGGCTGTCCGTCTATGATGAAGCGGGTACGCTCCTCGGCAGCGTCGAGAACGTCATCCGCACGGGCAGCAACGACGTCTATGCCGTGCGCGCGGAGGACGGGCGAGAACTCCTCATCCCCGCGCTGCGCAGCGTCGTGCGCAATATCGACATCGCGGGCGGGCGCATGGACGTGTGCCTGCCGGACGAGGCGGACGACCGGCGCTGATCTTCTCGTGTCTTGCGGCATGAGCCGCTGCAAAATTTACATCGGAAGAGATGCGAGAAAGACGCGTCGAAGAACCGCCTTGCTGCAGGGATGTTTTGTGGGCTGCCTGAGGTCACGGCGGTTTTTTATGAGGAATTGATGTGAGAACTTTCTGGAAAGGAGTTTCACATGACGCTTGAACACAGTGCGCTCCGGCGCGATGCGGATGCGATTGTTGCGGCGTCTCTGCGCGCCGTGCTCCCGGATGCCGCCGTTCGAAAGGCGCTCGCGGGACATGAGTTTGCAAAGGGGAAGCTCGTTCTCGTCGCGGTTGGCAAAGCCGCGTGGCAGATGGCAAAGACGGCGGCGGAGATGTTGGGGGATCGTATTCATGACGGCATCGTAATTACGAAGTACGACCATGTACGCGCGCCGATTCCCGGACTTGTCTGCTTTGAGGCGGGACATCCCGTTCCCGATGCGAACTCCTTTGCCGCGACGGCGCAGGCACTGGAGATGACGACAGATCTCTGCGCAGACGATACGGTGCTCTTCCTCCTCTCGGGTGGGGGGAGCGCGCTCTTTGAGCAGCCGATCATTCCCGACGCGGAGCTTGCGGCGATGACGGAAAAATTGCTTGCCTCGGGCGCAGACATCGTGGAGATCAATACGATCCGCAAGCGTATGAGCGCGGTCAAGGGCGGGCGATTCGGGGCACACTGCGCGCCGGCGCATGTCCTCAGCATCGTCTTGAGCGACATCATCGGCGACCCGCTCGACATGATCGCATCGGGCCCCGCATATCCCGACAGTACGAGTGCGGCGGCGGCGAAGGCAATTGTGGAGAAATACGGTCTGAAACTATCGGATACAGCGATGGCACTCCTGGACGAGCCGCTGCCGCAGGAACTGCCCCATGTGGAGACGCATATTACGGGCAGTGTGCGCGAACTCTGCGCGGCGGCGGCGCAGGAGTGCCGGAGATTGGGCTATGCGCCGCATATCCTCACGGATGAGCTCGATATTGAAGCGCGCGAAGCGGGACGGTTTCTCAGTGCAATCGCAAAGACGCACCGGGGAGACGGTGCGCACGCCTATATCGCGGGCGGGGAGACGATCGTGCACCTCACGGGACACGGCAAGGGCGGACGAAATCAGGAGCTGGCGCTTGCCGCTGCCGCGGGGCTCGCGGGGATGGAGAATGCGGCGCTCCTCAGTTTTGGCAGCGACGGGACGGACGGCCCGACGGATGCGGCGGGCGGCTATGTCGACGGGCATACGCAGGAGATACTTGCGGCGCGCGGCATCTACATCGACGATATTCTTGCGGACAACGACGCATACCGCGCGCTGCAAGCCGTCGACGGGCTGATTATGACGGGGCCCACGGGGACGAATGTGAACGATGTTGCGGTACTCCTCATCCGCTAGAGTCTGTGTGCTTTTTCTTTTGCGCAAATTCCGCGCGCGTGTTATAATATATCAGAACTTTATTTCGGTTTTCACATGTATTCATGAGGGGTTGAACTATGCTCACCTGTATCACGCAATCTCCAGAGGAGACTGCGCATTTAGCGGGAACGATCGGTAAAATTATCCGTGAGGGGACGGTGATCTGCCTCGACGGGGAACTTGGCGTCGGCAAGACTCTCTTCGTACGCGCACTTGCGCGCACGCTAGGCGTGGAGAGCGACGTCACGAGTCCGACGTTCAACCTGATGAATATTTACGAAGCGGCATGTCCCATCGTGCATTTTGACCTCTATCGGCTGAATACCGAAGAGGAGCTTGAGGACATTGGGTTTTACGAGTACGCGGAGGCACAGGAGGGCATCGTGCTCATCGAGTGGGCGGAGAAATTCCCGGATGCGATGCCCGCCGACCGCCTGACGGTACGGATCGATGCCGTCTCGGCGGAGGGGCGGCAATTCACATTCGACGCTGTGGGGGAAAAGAGCACGGCGCTCTTAAAGGAGCTGGACGGACTTGTCAATCATAGCCGTTGATACCGCTTCGCAGGTCTCGAGCGTCGCAGTGATCTCAGAGGAGCGCGTCGCCGCGGAGATCAGTATGCAGGGGGCGCTGACCCACTCAGAGACGCTGATGCCGCACATCGAGACGGCACTGCGGATGGCGCGCGTGAAAAAAGATGAGCTCGCGGGCGTTGCCGTCAGCATCGGTCCCGGCTCTTTCACCGGGCTGCGCATCGGGCTTGCCGCCGCGAAGATGATGTCCTATGCACTTCGGATTCCCATGGTCGGCGTGCCGACGCTCGAGGCGCTCGCTTATCACTGCATGTGGGAGGGCGTGCGCCTCGTTCCTATGATGGATGCGCAAAAGGGTAACGTCTACACAGAGGAATTTGCGTGGACATGGGAGAGCGGCAAACCTGTTCTCCATAGCGTGTGTCCCCTGCGCATCCTGCCGCGCGACGCGCTCGTCGCGTCTCTTGCGGGGACGGAGAAGACCGTGCTCCTGATGGGGGACGCGATGCAAAAGGCAGCGGATGAGCCGCTCCCCGCGGGCGTGCGGCTTGCGCCGATACACATGCGGATGCCGTGCGCCGCCTGTGTGGGGCTCGCAGGTCTCGCACGCCTTGCGCGCGATGCGGCGGACGATGCGATGACGCTTGAGCCGCTCTATCTGCGTCGGAGCGAAGCGGAGGTGCTCTGGGAGAAACGTCACGGTGCGGAGCAGGCGGTATGATCACGTTTCGTGCGCTCACGGCGGAGGATGCCAAGGGCGTCGCACGCGTGGAGCGGGAGAGCTTCCCCACGCCGTGGTCGCGCGAAGATTTTTGGCGTGAGGCGTCGAATAAATTTGCCTGCTATATCGTGGCGTGCGAGGACGATCACATCATCGGCTTTGCAGGCTGCTGGATCTCCTTCGAGGAGGCACAGGTGACCAATATCGCGCTCACGGAGACGCGGCGCGGGCGCGGGCTCGGATGCCGCCTGATGGAAGCGATGATGCGTGCCGCCGCAGCGCGCGGAGCGGAGCGCATGACGCTCGAGGTGCGCCCCTCGAATGCCGCCGCCCTGCATCTCTATGAACGCCTTGGATTTTCCGCTGTCGGCGTGCGAAAGAAATATTACCAAGATAATGATGAGGACGCGATCCTCATGTGGCATACAAAGTTAAAGGAAATGTGCGGCGGCGCCGCGTCCGGCGCGCCGGAATCCGTCGCTCAAGGAGAAGAATGATGAAGCAATGGGGAAGACGGCTTTTTGTCGGCGCTCTCTTATCGACGATGTTTTTGCTGCCGGGGAACGACGCCGAGGCCGGTATTTTTGGGAATATCATCCACGCCATGATAGTCGCGGGCGAGGAGGAGGAAAAATCCGAGATCATAGACGGTCTGGTCATCGTCCATACGGGAAAGAAGCGCGCCGTCCTCGATACGGCGGGGAACGTTGTCGTGCCGCCGATTTACGATAAGATTCGCTTTGACAGCGCGGGCTTTATCCATGTGACGGATAAAAAACAATGCGGCGTTCTGCGCGCGGACGGTACGGTCGCGGTTCCGGTCGCGTACGAGCGGGTCGGCGACGCGAAGGAAGGGCGCTTTATCGTCTACGATAAGAAGAACGATCGCTACGGCGCCTACGACGCGGACGGGCATATCGTCGTTCCCATTGAGCAGCGCGAACTGTACTCCTATTGCGAAGGCCTTGCGAGCGTGTGTCGGTCGGATAAAACGTGGACGTTTGTTGATCTCGACGGACGTTTTCTGCCCGGGCATTATCGGGCGACGGGGCATTTTTCGGAGGGGCTGGCGGCGGTAAAGGACGATACGAACCGCTACGGCTATATCAATCGGGAGGGAACGACGGTCATTCCCTGCGTCTATGCGGAGGCGCGTCCGTTCTCGGACGGCACGGCCGTCGTTCGGGACGATACGAGACGTTACGGTTATATCGATAAGACGGGCGCACAGGTCGTTCCCTGCGCGTATGCGGATGCGAGAGATTTTTCCGGCGGCTACGCGGCTGTGCTGAAGAACCACGGCGCCATTGTGCGTCCCGATTGGGGATTCGTCGACCGGACGGGGGCGGAGGTTATCAAGCCGCATTTTTACTATGTGGATCACGATTTTACGGAGGACGGACGGGCGATTGTGAGCGACGATCGCTTCGCGTACTTTATCGATGCGACGGGAACGATTCTGTGGCCGTCGACCTATGACCGCATGGAACCTTATAAGGACGGGCTGGCCGCGGTATATAACCGCGTCGGAACCTATAGCTTCAACGCGATTTCGACCATGTTGGTCGGCAGCAAGTGGGATAAGATCTACGACGATAAAATCTATACGAGCATCGGCAACGATGTCTTAAAGCGAGGCTATGTCGATGCCGCGGGAAAAGAAATCATTTCGACGAAGAACGACTATGTGAGTCCTTTTGATAAGAACGGCCTTTCCTATGTCATGACAAAGGGAAAGTGGGGCGTCATGGACAGGACGGGGGCCTATGTGATCGAACCGCGGTATGAAAGAATCTATCCGCTGACCGAAGGACTTTTCGCGGTGCGCCTCAACGATCGATGGGGCTTTATCGACCGCGCGGGTGCCGCTATTATTCCGCCGGCATACGATCAGGTCGTGAGCTTCGGCGAGGGTGCGGCGAGTGTATGCAAGGATGGAACGTGGCATGTGATCGACAAAGACGGCAAAGATATTTTGACACTGCCCGACGGCGTGACGGATCTCGGCCCCTTTGCCGCGGGACTGATGCCGGTGCGGGTCGGAAAACTGTGGGGCTATATGGATCATGCCGGCGCGTTTGTCGTCGCGCCCGCGTACGACGCCGCGGATATTTTCCGAACGAAAGAGAGAGAGCTGCTTCCGGCGGATGAGGATGAATAAAAGAAAAACGGACGCGGGGAAGGGAGGGCGGTCATGCGCGAAAAAATTACCCTCGGCATCGAGACAAGCTGCGACGAGACCTCGGCGGCGGTGCTGCGCGGGACGCGGGAGCTGCTCTCCTGCGTGACTGCGACGCAGATACCGATTCATCGGAAATACGGCGGCGTTGTGCCGGAGATTGCCTCGCGCAACCACATCCTGAGCATCCTACCCGTCGTGGATCGAGCGGTCAAAGAGGCGGGCATAGAACTTTCGGATATCAATCAAGTCGCCGTCACCTATGGTCCCGGGCTCGTCGGCGCGCTTCTCGTCGGCGTATCAGCGGCGAAATCGCTTGCATTTTCCCTCGGTGTGCCGCTCATCGGGGTCAATCATCTTGAGGGGCATATCTTTGCAAATTTCCTTGAGACGAAGGATCTCACGCCGCCCTTTATGGCGCTCGTCGTCTCGGGCGGGCATACGGCGCTCGTCGACGTTGCGGATTACGATACCTTCCGTCAGCTGGGAAAGACGCGTGACGATGCGGCGGGCGAGGCGTTTGACAAGGTCGCGCGCGTGATGGGGCTGCCGTATCCCGGGGGGCCTGAGATCGATAAACTCGCTCGGGAAGGAAATGCCGCCGCGATCGATTTTCCGCGCGCCCTCGCACAGGAGGGGAACTATGAGTTCAGCTTCAGCGGACTGAAATCCGCCGTCCTGAACTATATCAACAGCGAGAAAATGAAAGGGCATGAGCTGCATCGGGCGGATATCGCCGCGTCGTTCCAGTCCGCCGTCGTAGAGGTGCTCGTGCACAAGGCGTTTGAGGCGATCCGGGAGGCGGGGCGCGATACGCTCGTCCTCGCGGGCGGCGTCGCGGCGAACGCGGCACTCGAGAACCGTCTGCGTGAGACCGCGGCGGAGCGCGGTATTCGCTACCTCTATCCCTCGCCGCGTCTCTGTACGGACAACGCCGCGATGATCGCCTGCCGCGGCGCCTATCAAGCGGCGGCGGGGCATTACGATAACCTATATTTGAATGCCGTGCCGGGACTGGATTTTGGGGTATAATAAAAATGAATCATGTCGATGTGCAATATATGTTGCGCATTGACTTTTTTCTTTTATATATAGAATTATTTTATACTTGAATGAGGGATCTCTATATTGTGCGAATGAAAAAGATTCGCTATAATGAGATTTATAGTATATCGTGCACTATGCGGGAATGGAGCGCATATGTACCGTTTGGTTTGGGGGAGTTCTTCCTAGAAAGTTTTGGGACGGCTCTTATTATATTTTTATTATACAGAGGGGGATTTTTATGAGTCAACAGGGCGGAGGGGCGCAGGAGGCCATGCAGAAATTTGGCCGCTTCCTGTCCGGAATGGTGATGCCGAATATCGGCGCATTTATCGCGTGGGGCTTCCTCACCGCATTATTTATTCCAACCGGGTGGATGCCGAACGAGACGCTCGCACAGGTCGGCGGCCCCATGAGCAAATGGCTGATACCGCTGCTCATCGGATTCACGGGCGGATTCGCCGTCAACGGACACCGCGGCGGCGTGATGGGGGCGATTGCGACCTCGGGCGTGATCGCAGGTTCCGACATCCCGATGTTCCTCGGGGCGATGATCATGGGTCCTTTGGGCGGCGCAGTCATCAAGAAATTTGACAATGCCGTCCGCGACAGCATCCCGGGCGGCTTTGAGATGCTCGTCAATAACTTCTCACTCGGCATCCTCGGCGGCATTCTCGCGATCCTCGCGTTTGAGGTCGTGGGGCCGATCGTCGGTGCAGCGAACGATGTCCTGCGCTCCGGCGTTGAAGGGATCGTTGCGGCGGGCTTATTGCCGCTGGCATCCATCATCATTGAGCCGGCAAAGGTGCTCTTCCTCAACAACGCGCTGAACCACGGCGTGCTGAGCCCCCTCGGCATTCAGCAGGCGCAGGAGTTCGGCAAGTCCACATTCTTCCTGCTTGAGGCAAATCCGGGACCGGGTTTAGGGATTCTGCTTGCTTACTGGCTCTTCGGTAAGGGCATGGCAAAGTCGTCGGCGCCGGGTGCGATGATCATTCACTTCCTCGGCGGTATTCACGAAATCTATTTCCCATACATACTCATGAAGCCGATCCTCATCATCGCGGCGATCGCGGGCGGAATGTCCGGTGTCTTTACACTTGTGATGCTGAACGGTGGGCTTATTGCGCCCTCGTCACCCGGCTCGATCTTTGCGATCATTGCCATGACACCGAACAGCGCGGCGCTGTTTGCAAATATGTCTGCAGTTGCCGTTGCGACGGCGGTATCGTGCGCGGTGGCTTCCGTCTTTATCAAGATGTCCAAGGATGTGGACGACGACTCTCTTGAGAATGCGCGTGAGAGCATGACGGATATGAAGAACCGCGGTAAAGATCTTCCGGCTGAGAAGAAAGTCTCGGGCAAGGATCTGAAGGTCATCGTCTACGCCTGCGACGCGGGGATGGGCTCCTCGGCGCTTGGTGCAGCGGCGCTGCGCAAGAAGCTCAAGAAGGACGGCTACACCGATATTTCGGTGACAAACTGTGCGATCGGTGCGATTCCACAGGAGGCGCAGCTCGTTATCTCGCATGAAAAACTCGCCGAGCGCGCACTTGCGGATTCGCCGCAGGCGGAGCACATCTGGGTACGCGACTTCACGCAGAACAACGTCTACGACATCGTCACCGAGCGGCTGAAGGCCGCTGCGGTCGATACCTCCGCGCCGACGAGCGAAGCCGACGCGTCCGCAGAGCCGAAAATCGGTGCGGGCGTCCTGCTGAAAGAGAACGTCAAGGTCGGTCTCCCCTCGGTCAGCCGAGAAGAGGCGGTCACCGCGGCGGGCAAACTGCTTGTGACGGGCGGCTACGTTGACGAGGGGTATGTGCAGGGGATGCTCAACCGCGAGAAGGAGCTTTCGACCTTCATCGGCAAGGGGATTGCAATCCCGCACGGGGAGAACGCCGTCAAGGATACCATTAAAAAGACAGGCATCGTCGTCCTCCAGTACCCCGAAGGGGTGAAGTTCGGCGATGAGACCGCGCATCTCGTCATCGGCATCGCAGGCATGGGCAACGATCATCTCGCGATCCTCGCGAACATCGCGACCATGGTCGGCGACTACAGCGACGAGCAGCTTGCGGCGCTCTTTACGACCAAGAGCGCGGATGAACTCTATGCCGTTTTCATGCAGGAGGACTGAGAATGAAACAGGCAATTCATTTCGGCGGCGGCAATATCGGCCGTGGGTTCATCGGCGAACTCCTCGTCCGCTCGGGCTACGAGGTTACGTTCGTCGATGTGGCGGAGGCACTCGTCGATGAGATCAATGCGCGCCGTGCTTACGACATTGAGATTGTCGGCGATACGCCGAAAAAAATCCATGTCGAGCATGTGCGGGCGATCAACAGCAATACGAACCTTGAGGAACTGCTCGATGCGTTTGTCACGGCAGATATCGTGACGACGGCGATCGGCCCGAACATCCTCAAATTCATCGCGCCGAATATCGCCAAGGGACTTGTACGCCGACTTGCAAAGAACGATGCGCCGCTCAATATCATCGCGTGTGAGAATATGGTCGGCGGGTCGACCGTGCTCAAAAACTTTGTATATGAACATCTCCCGGAAGATGTGAAGGAGAAGGCAAATCACTGCATCGGTTTTCCAGATGCGGCGGTTGACCGCATTGTGCCGATCCAGCACAACGAGGATCCGCTCCTCGTCAAGGTCGAGCCGTTTGCCGAGTGGGATGTCGACCGCAAAGGGGCGGTCGGCACGCCGCCTGCCATCGAGGGGCTGACGTGGGTGGACAATCTCACCGCCTACATCGAACGCAAGCTCTTCTCGGTCAACACGGGGCACGCCTCCATCGCCTACATGGCGTATCTGAAGGGCATCGAGGACATTGCCGCCGCGATGCGCGACGAGGAGATCGTCTCCTTTGTCCGCCGCGTGTGGGGGGAGACGAGCGAACTGCTTATCGAGAAATACGGCTTTGACAGTGAAAAACACGCCGCATATATCAGAACGGCAGAGGAACGGTTCAAAAATCCGCATCTCTCCGATGCCGTGACGCGCGTCGCCCGCGGTCCGAAGCGCAAGCTCGGCGCAGCGGATCGACTTGTCTCTCCCGCCGTGCAGCTGATGGGACTGGGGAAGAAACCCGAAGCACTCGCGACGGTGATTGCCGCCGCGCTTCACTTCGACTACGCGGACGATCCCGAGGCGGTCGAGGTGCAGAACTATGTGAAAGAACACGGCTTTGACGCCGCGCTCACGCATTTCACAGAGATTCCTGCGGACACGGAGCTGTTTAAGCTCATCGTTGAGAAAAATGCGGAGTTGAATCGTTAGCATCAATTTATACTCCATCCATAACATAATAAAAGACGACCGAAGAATATTCCTGCGGTCGTCTTTTATTATGGACAAAGCAATCCAATGTAGTAGTTTATACAGCAGATGGCTTATATGTCATCAGGCTTCGGGGAACGCTACGACGAGAAGCATCTTGAAGCCGCTGTCCTTTGATGCGTAGACGGAGTGCGGATGCCGTGCGGGCATAACGATGCTTTCTCCCTCTTTGACGTTGTAGACGGTGTCGTCGATCGTGATGACGCCCTCGCCTTCAAGAGCTGTGACGAGTGCGTCACCTTTCGACTCGTGTGTGCTGACGCCTTCGCCCTTGGCAAAAGCGAAGAGTGTGATTCCGAGCCCTTTATTCTGAACAAGTGTCTTGCTGATAACCTGTCCGTCCGCGTAGGCGACCTGTTCCTTGAGCAAGAGCGTCTGTGTATGCGCAATGTTGTTTAGAATTGCCATGATTGTTCCTCCTCTGTAAATCGTCTTGTAAATTGTGACTTTAGCATACACCGCATGGGAACGTATGACTGTGATTCAAACCACAATTCCGAGAAAATTACTCGGAATTACGGATGTGCAAATCTTTTTTCTTATTGTCAAACGGCGTACATTGCCCTATAATACGGATAGATTATTTTTATAACTCAGACATATTACTTGGAGAAGGAGGTCGACGATATGGCTTTGGATCGCGACGGCGTCATCAAGCAGGTGGAGAAACTCAGCGAAGCGCCCTCTGTCTATGAGGGGCTGAAGGAAAAGGCGCAAGCCTTTCTAAGGGCTGTGGATACGCCGGGGGAGAAGCCCGCGTATGCAGCTTTGATTGATGAAATCAAGAGCGACGTTCTCACGATCGATCAGCTCATCGGATTCACGGATTCCCCGGAGGGAATTGCCGCGTTCGGCGAGAAAAAAGCGAGCGGGCTGACGATTGCGGCAAAAAAGGCAAAGTCGCAAGGCGAGACGACTTGTATTTGTCCCGCGTGTCAGGCGGGGAAAGTCATTCTCGAGAATAGGACGGCAATTGCCTCATAAAGAAAAACGACGTTAGGGAAAGGAGCTGCTGCACGAATGATTCGTGTAACAGCTTTTTTATGTGAGAAGAGGAATGCATGACGGTAGCTGATGTCTATATCAATATCCCTGTGAAAAGCATCGCCCGTGCGTTCACCTATCTCCTTCCGCCGGAGCTTTCGCAGGTCGGCGCTGGTTGGCGCGTATTTGTACCGTTCGGCAAGGTGCGCGTGGAGGGCTTCGTCGTTGCGGTGCGTCCTTACGACGCGGCGCGGGACGCTGCGCACCGGCTGCGTCCCGTGCTCGCGGCGGTGGATGAGGAGGCGTGGTTTTCACCCGCGCTTCTTGCGGCAGCGAGGGAACTGGCGGATTTTTATCTCTGCTCTCTAGCGGAGATGATGCGGCTTTTCATGCCCGGGAAGAGCGGACTGCGGATTTTTCCCGTCTACGAGGCCGTGGCGGCGAACGCAGGGCATCCGGTGCTCGCCGACTCCTGTGCGCGCACCGTCTATGACTTCCTCCTGCAGAAGGGCGGGCTGCGCATCGCGGAGATCCGCCGTGCACTGCCGGATGTTCCGGCGGAGGAAACGGTAGAAAAACTCCTCCGCTATCGGATTATAAGCAAGGAATACCATGCGGATCGCCGAGATCGGGCGCGCTATGAAAAATACTATAGTGCCGCCGAAGCACTCACAGAAGAACATTTCGCCGCGCTTACGCGCAAACCGGCACAGGCGCGCGCACTGCATCTTTTCGAAGGACAAGCGGAGTACTCGTCAGTGGCGCTGAAGGAGGCGGGGGTCACGCCTGCGACCGTAAAGCACCTGCTTGCGGCAAATCTCATCGTGGAGCATCGGCGGCGTAAGGCACGCGACAGCTACGGTACGCAGGCGGAGACGGCGCAGAGAGAGGTGCCGCTGACGGCGGCGCAGGCGCATGCGGCAGATACCCTGCGGGAGGGCGTCGCAGCAGGCATCTACCGCGGCTATCTGCTGCACGGAGTTACAGGCAGCGGTAAGACGCGTGTCTACATTGAAACGGCGCGTGCCGTACGCGCACGCGGGCGGCAGGTCGTCGTCCTCGTGCCGGAGATCGCGCTCACAGGGCAGCTCATCACGGCATTTCAAGAGATATTCGCCGGCGACATCGTTGTCATGCACAGCCGACTGTCACTCGCGGAGCGCAACGATGCGATCTTTCGTGTGCGGTGCGGCGAGGCGGGCATCATCATCGGTGCGCGATCGGCGCTCTTCGTACCTGCCGACAATATCGGCTGTATTATCCTCGACGAGGAGCAGGATATGTCGTATAAGCAGGACGAGTCGCCGCGCTATCATGCGCGTACGGTCGCGGAGATCCTTGCACGGCGCTTTGGTGCAATCTTCCTGCTCGGCAGTGCGACGCCCGCACTTGAGACTTATGCCCGCGCACACACGGGCGAGCTGACCCTGCTCACGATGCCGGAGCGCATCGGAAGGCAACCGCTGCCGCGCGTGCGTACCGTCGATATGCGCGAGGAACTGCGGCGCGGGCGGCGCACGATTATTTCGGAGGCGCTGCGCGCGCTCCTCACAGAGACCCTCGCGCGCGGCGAGCAGGCGATCATCATGCTCAACCGCCGCGGGTATTCGACCTTTGTCATGTGCCGCGCGTGTGGAAAGGTCATCACCTGTAAGGACTGCGGACTGCCGCTTGTCTACCATCGGAACGGCGTCTTGCTTTGCCATCACTGTGACGAACGTGCCGCCGTTCCGGAGACATGCCCTTCTTGTGGCAGCCGCTATATCAAATACTTTGGATCAGGCACGGAAAAACTCGAGGAGGAACTTCGGAAGCTCCTGCCGACGGCGCGTGTCCTGCGCATGGATCGCGATACGACGGGGCGAAAGTTTGCACACGATGAAATCCTGGCGCAGTTCCGCAACAGGGAATATGACATTCTGCTCGGCACGCAGATGGTGGCGAAGGGACATGATCTGCCCGGCGTTCAATCCGTCGGTATCATCAGCGCAGATGCAAGTCTCAATTTACCGGATTTCCGTGCATCGGAACGGTGTTTCATGCTCATTACGCAGACGGCGGGGCGCGCAGGGCGTCACGGCACGCAGGGCGAAGTCGTTGTGCAGACGTACAACCCGGAGCACTATGCGGTACAGTGTGCCATGCGGCAGGATTATATCTCTTTTTATGAGAAGGAGATTGAACTGCGGCGCGAACTCTTTTATCCTCCGTTCAGCCGCATCGTGAAGCTGCTTTTTCATGCCGTACGGCGCGAGGAGGCGTGGGGGATGGCGGAGTCGTTTGTCGCCGCCTATAGAAACTATTTTTGTGACGGACAGGGGCGTGCCGTTATAGGACCGTCGCCTGCGCTCATCGAAAAAGAACGGAATGAGTATCGGTTTGTCGTATTGATAAAGACGGACGCGCTCGCGCCTGTACGGGAATTTTTATATGAACAAGATGTTCATTTGAATAATAATATCGCGATTGATATTGACCCTGCCGTAATTTTTTGAAAAAACCATTGTAAATAATTATAAATCATGGTAATCTTGAAACAGATAGGACAATGGGGGAAGCCGAATGGTGACGATTTTCGGATATGCGAAGATCAATTTGACGCTCGACATCTTGGGACTCCGGGATGACGGCTATCATGAGATTGCGACAGTCATGCAGTCATTGGCACTCAAGGATACACTGACATTGCGGCGCAGAGAGGAGGGCATCGGTCTTAGTGTAGATGTGCCGGGACTAGAGTCGGACGAGCGCAACCTAGCGTATCGTGCCGCAGCGCTTCTCATAGAGGCGTGCGGTGTGCGCGGCGGCGTGGACATCGATATTGTAAAGCGTATTCCCGTGGCGGCAGGGCTCGCCGGCGGGAGTGCGGATGCGGCTGCCACACTGCGCGGGATGAACGCATTGTATGATCTCGGACTTACGGATGAGGAACTTTGCGGTTTTGGCGCACGGATCGGATCGGATATTCCCTTTTCCATCATGGGCGGCACTGTGTTTGCCACAGGGCGGGGAGAGGTGATGCGGCGGCTCGCGGATTTTCCGGAAACGACAGTTTTGCTCGCAAAACCTCCGGTTGCGGTTTCGACGCCGTGGGCGTACCGTTCCTATGACGCACATCCGCCGGAACAGCATCCTGATAATGCAGCTTTTTTAGAGGCGCTTGCACGCGGCGATGCGGCATCCTGCGCCAAACTTGCCGTCAACGTGCTCGAGCCGGTGACGGAAGCGGCACATCCCGTGATCGCGGCGTACCGTGCGCGGATGCGCCGAGGAGGCGCCGTCTGCGCGATGATGTCGGGCAGCGGACCTACAGTGTTCGGGCTCTTTGCCGATGCGGATGCCGCTGTGCGTACCTTTGAGACGTTCCGCGCTGAGACGGACGCCGAGGTACATTTGACACGGACGGCAGGACGCCGGAACGAAATGGTATGAGCAATCTGCATTGAAGGGATCTTTATGAACGGAAAACTATCACCTGTTGTCGTCAACAGCTACCAGCCGCTGCGCGATATTGTCTGCGAGGTGCTGCGAGATGCCATTCGCAGCGGAGTTTTGAAACCCGGCGAATGGCTGAAGGAAAATGCTCTCGCCGACGAGCTTTTGGTCAGCCGCACCCCCGTGCGCGAGGCGATTCGCAAGCTTGAGCAGGAGGGGTATGTCGTCACTGTTCCGCGGCGCGGTGCCTATGTAGCAAGCGTATCTATCCGCGACATCAACGAGATTTTTGAGATTCGCGCGGCGCTTGAGGCGTTGGCGTGCGAGCTTGCAGCAGAGCGCATCACCGAGGAGGAGCAGGAGCGTCTGGAGCGTCTGCTGGTCGCTATCGGACGCGCCATCGAAGAGCATGACATGGATCGGATCGTACAGACGGATATCGAGTTTCACGAACTCCTCTATCAAGCTGCGCGCAATCAGCGTCTCCTGCTCATCATCGGCAATCTGCGCGAACAGCTCACGCGGTTTCGTACGATTTCCATGTCGTACCCCGGACGCCTCAAGGCGACGCTTGAAGAGCATCGTGCCATTGTGGATGCCATCGGTTCCGGAGATGCCCGGCTTGCCCGTAAAGTTGGGGCAAAGCATATGGAGCATTCGGAACAGACGCTTCTCTATGCAATCGAAGAGCAGGAAAAAAAGACGGGCACATCGCTGATTAAGCGCAAAAGCAAGAAAAGCAAAGGGGATCCCGAATAGGTATCCTTCAAGATTGGAGGCATATATGTTGGACTTTATTACGGTCATACTGGCGGCGGGCAAGGGCACGCGCATGAAGTCAAAGCTGCCGAAGGTACTGCATCGTGCGGCGGGAAAATCCATGCTTCAGCATGTCATTGATGCGGCATATGCAGCTGGTGCGCGGCGCAATATTGTCATCACAGGATTTGGCGGCGAGACCGTGCGAAAGGCCATTGGCGACAGCGTTGAGTATGTGGAGCAGCAGCAGCAGCTCGGGACGGGACACGCCGTTTTGCAGGCGAAGGATCTCCTAGCGGGCGAACATGGAACGATCATGGTGCTCTGTGGTGACACACCGCTGCTCACAGCGGAGCTGCTTGCACGCTTCCATGAAGAACACGTGCAGGCGGGGGCAAAGGCAACGGTGCTTACGGCAATCATGCCGAATGCCAAGGGATACGGGCGCATCGTCCGCCGCGAAAACGGCGAGGTACTGAAAATCGTCGAGCACAAGGACGCTGCGCCCGAAGAGCTTGAGATCCACGAGGTCAACGCAGGCATTTACTGCTTTGATGCCGACGCACTCTTTTCCGCGCTTGCCAAGGTGACGAACAACAACGCGCAGGGCGAATACTATCTGCCGGATGTGCTCAGCATCCTCCGTGATGCGGGAGAAAAGATCTGGGCGGTCGTTGCCGATAACTACGAGTGCACGCTCGGGATCAATTCTCGCAGTCAGCTTGCCGTGGCGGAGCGGATTCTGCGCAAGCGCAAGGTTGAGGAGTTGATGGCGGACGGGGTGACGATCATTGATCCCAAGACAACCTTTGTCGATGCGGATGTACGCGTCGGCATGGATACAATTATTTATCCCTTCACGCTTCTTGAGGGGGATACGGTGATCGGTGAGGACTGCTGCATCGGACCGCATGTACGCTTCCAAAACGTCGTTGTAGGGGACGGCGTGAAGGCGCATTATACTTATGCGCATGATGCCGAGATCGACAGCCGGGCGGATCTTGGGCAATTCACTCATATTCGCCCGGATACGCATATCGGCGAGAATGTCAAGATCGGGAACTTTGTCGAGGTTAAAAACTCTGAAATCGGTGCAGGGGCGAAACTTCCACATCTCTCCTACATCGGTGACTGCGACATGGGGACAGACGTTAATATGGGATGCGGGACGATCACGGTCAACTATGACGGTAAGTCGAAATTCCGCACGGTGATCGGCGACCGCGCCTTCGTCGGCTGCAATTCCAACCTTGTCGCGCCCGTGACGCTTGGAAACGACGCCTATGTTGCAGCCGGCTCCACCATCACGCGAGACGTGCCTGCAGGGACGCTTGCCGTGGCGCGTGCACGTCAGAAAGAGATCGAGGGCTGGAAAGACAAGAGAAAGTAAGAGCTCCGATCAGTTTCGTGATTCCCGTGAAAAAGCAAGATGAATACACTTCCAAAAGTATTCGGTGCGTGTTATACTGTATGCGGTGTATATAAGAGATCGCGCATGCAGATTTTAGGAGGAACAGAAAGATGAGTTTTGAAACCGACAACGTTTGCATTCTGACGGGAAATGCGAATCCAAAACTGGCGGCAGATATTGCCGAACGGATTGGCGTTCCGCTCTGTGAGGCTTTCGTCGGGCATTTCAATAATGGTGAGACACAGGTGATGATCGAAGAGAGCATCAGGGGCAAGGATATTTTCATTATCCAGTCCACGAGCTTTCCGGTCAACGACAACCTGATGGAACTCCTCATCTTGACCGACGCATGCAAACGTGCGTCCGCACACAGCATCACGGCGGTCGTTCCGTATTACGCATATGCACGTCAAGATCGAAAGACACGCGGACGCGAACCCATCTCGGCAAAGCTCGTAGCGAATCTTATGACAACAGCGGGCGTGACTCGTGTTGTAACGGTTGATCTCCATGCGGGACAGATCCAGGGATTCTTCGATATCCCGGTGGATCATTTGGCGGCGGCGCCCGTCCTTGCGGGTTATTTCCGCGAGCAGAACTATGAAGACCTCATCGTTGTCTCGCCGGATCTCGGCGGCGTGACGCGTGCACGTATTATGGCGGACTTCCTCCATGCGCCGATTGCCATCATCGAGAAGCGGCGCCCCGAGCCGGGACGCGCGGAGGTCATGAATCTCATCGGTGCGGTGGAGGGAAAGACGGCACTCCTCATCGACGATATCGTGGACACAGCAGGGTCTCTCTGCGAGGGGGCAAAGGCGCTCAAGGAGCGCGGAGCAAAGCGCGTGCTTGCCGCCTGTTCCCATGCGATTCTCAGCGATCCCGCGGTCGAACGCATCGAAGCGTCTCCGCTGGAAAAACTCGTTATTACGGACTCCATTCCGGTACCGCCGGAGAAGCAGTCCGAAAAACTCGTCACGCTTTCCCTCGCACAGTCGCTTGCAGACGTTATCGTGCGCGTTCAAAGTCATCGATCGGTGAGCCTGCTGTTTAATCATCATTGACCGAGCAAGTTCCCCGTGGAGAGAAAAAGAGGTGTCGTCTCAGGGGACGCCTCTTTTTTCATCTAGGTTTTTGTAGGAGAAAACGATGCATGTGCTCATCATAGGAGCGGGACCCGCGGGCGTCTCGGCGGCACTCTACGCACGGCGCGGCGGCGCCGACGTCACGGTGATTGCAAAGGAGATCGGGGCGCTCAAGGCGGCGGAGACGATCGAGAATTATTACGGGATCGAGGAGCCCGTCTCGGGCAGCGAACTCGCACGGCGCGGCATTGCAGGCGCACGGCGGCTCGGCATCACATTTGTGACTGACGAAGTGCTGGGGATCACGGGAGACGGTACGTCATTCGCCGTCGAGGGGAAAAACGAACTCTACACGGGCGATGCCGTTGTCCTCGCAACGGGCGCGACGCGCAAGACGCTCTCTATTCCAGGCATCCGCGAGTTTACAGGGCGAGGTGTCAGTTCCTGCGCTGTCTGCGACGCATTCTTCTATCGTGGAAAGACGACCTCTGTTATTGGTGCGGGGGAATACGCGCTGCACGAGGTACAAGTCCTTTTGCCTCACGCGGCGAAGGTGCAGCTCCTCACAAACGGGGGAGAGCCGCCCTCCGGTGTTCCGCCGGAGGTTGCGGTCTATACGGAGCGCATTGCCCGCATTGAGGGAGATCGGCGTGTTGCGCGCGTTGTATTTGCGGACGGGACGACGGCGAATACTGCGGGCGTATTCCTTGCGATCGGTACAGCGGGGACGGCGGAGCTTGCGCGTAAGCTCGGCGTGCTCGTGGAAGACGGCAAAATTGTCGTCAATGCGCAGATGGAGACGAACGTCCCCGGGGTGTATGCGGCAGGCGACTGTACGGGCGGGTTGCTGCAGATTGTCAAAGCCGCTTACGAGGGAGCGCAGGCGGGACTTTCTACCGTACGCTGTATGCACAAGAAGAAATAAGCCGGGATTTGTAGAAATGTGGAAAAAGGGGAGGATGGATATGTCGGCGCGAGTAAGGGATGGCTGCCAATTTAGAGAATACATCCATGCGTTTCCTCTGTGGAATACGCTGACAGAAGAGGAGAAGGAACTCCTTGCCGCACATACGCAGTACGTTCACTATCCAAAAGGAGCGATGGTACATCGCGGCGGATTGGCACGGGTGGCGACCATGCACATTATGTCCGGCAGTCTGCGTGTCTATCTCCTTTCAGAGGAGGGGCGTGAACTCACCCTGTATTTTGTTCGAAAAGGTGATATTACGATTGTCTCCGGTACTTGTGTACTTGAAACCCTGACCGGAGACGTCTATATCGATGCCAACGAGGATACGGAAGTGTTTGTGTCTGATACGGCAGTGGTGCGCCGTATTTTTGAGGTGAATACCGTCGCCCATCTCAGAGCCTATGAGACGGCAGTGAAACGACTTTCGGAGACCCTGTGGAAATTTCAGCAGATGCTCTTTACCTCGGCGGATCGACGTCTCGCCAAATTCCTGATCGAAGAATCCGAACGTACGGAGCGTGATGAGGTAAACTTTACCCATGAACAGACGGCGCACTATCTGGGCACTGCGCGTGAGGTCGTCAGCCGTCTCATTCGGGAATACGGGCATGAGGGACTGGTTCAGGCGTCGCGCGGGCGGATTCGGATTCTCGACCGAGCTGCGCTCCAAAAGCGTGCGGGCGCTTAAAAATTCCCGTCATTGATTTTGCGGAGGTCTCTATGCTGCATTATGTTCCGGCGGTCATCGCATTGCTCCTGCTTATCATTCTGTTTCGTTACCTGCCGGGGCGCGTTTTTTTCATTTTTGCCTTCTTAACCGCAATTATGGGCGGCGTACTGCTTCACACCCAGATGGAAAAGCGTGAGGAGCCGCCGCTCACACAGGAGCGTCTCGCCGCGATGAACCGCGATCAGGAGCTCTTCGTTCCGTGGTGGAACGATTATCAGAAGGGGATCGGGGAACTGGACCGCTGCTGGACGCGCTACCATCAGATCCTTGCTGATGCAAAGAATGGGGAGAGCGACATCAGGGCGACCTATGCGCGTCTCTCCGAGCTTGAACGCGATATGCAGGATCTGCGCGCGCGTATGGACAAGAATGTGCCGCCCGTGACACTTTCGGACGAGATCTATAATCCTGTCGCGAGCATCGTTGTCAAGACGGACGCGTATGTGGCAGCGGAGCAGAAAGCGGTCACGCTGACACGCGCTGCAGCCGATCCTGCGGCGATGCAGGAGAAAAAGCCTGCGGAGCAGGCACGACTGCTCGAACTCGTCATGCTGCGCGAGTCGCCTGTCGCGCTCTTTATTGAGGATGAGATCGGTGCCGTGCGCAAGTATCTCGCGCCTGTTTCTGCCGTGCATCGTGATGAGCGTGTGAAACCGGATGAAACCACGAAAAAGACAAACGATTAGAAAAAAATCTCGACAAGTTATCTTTTTTACGTTATAATACGGCTTGTGCCATACGGCAGCGCGCTCGTAGTCCAGTGGATAGGACGTTAGCCTCCGGAGCTGAAAGCGTGGGTTCGACTCCCGCCGAGCGCACCACTTTTGAATCATTGCCCTGCAAATTTGACGCAGGGCTTTTTTGTCTGAAAAAGGATTTTAACAGAATGCGAAGAATATTACAGCAAGGGATTTTTTATTTTCGCTAGGAGATGAATGAATGACGCGGAGAGAGGTGCAGGGAGCGACGCTGCGGCCAATGCTCATGCGGACGCTGTATTTGAAAAAGAATACCTTTCGGCAGTTTTTCTACGAGAGTTCGCTCCGCTTCGGTGCGCAGATCGGACGTGATATTGCCGCGCTTAAAGACGAGACAGCATCTATTGTCAATAAGAAGTATATGTTTTCATTCGGAACGGACAGGAGCGGCGCGAAAAGCTTCCTCAAATGGATTGCGGATGAGTTCAACGCAGAGGACGTGTCCCATGAGCAGGAAGAGCGCCTGCGCCGGCTTGTGGCGGAGTATCCGAAGATCCGTGCATACATCCGTGTCGATGCAGATCAGCTCGTTTTTGATCATGAACGATTTGCCGAGGATGTGGTCGCCGGACGCTTCAAAGAGACGATCTTCGGACTGACCTTTGATATTCAAAGTATTATTGAGACGGCGATCAACACCGGATCCGTGGCGCTTGATTTTTCCATTGAGCCATTCAAGAAAGAACTCCTGCTGTGCGACCATGTGCGGGCGAACATCCAGCCCTATCCGGAACGCCTTCTCACCGATATGAGTCTTGGACATTGGGAGCTGTATGAGGAACTGACGGACGACGGACGTGAGGACAGCGTATGTCTGCGCCTGCCGCCGACGGATTTCCTCGTGGCGCGTCCGCCGCAGCTCGACGTGATCATGAACGGAACGTGTGCTATTGACTTCGGCACACGCAGTACGGTTGTCGTCTGCCGCGACCGCGATGCGCGTCTCCTGCGCATCGGCAAGGGAGATTATTCCCATGAGCCGACCATTCAAGACTATGAAAATCCGACGGCAATCGAGTTGATTGATATCGAGAAGTTCAAGATGCTCTACCGTGCGCGCGAAGGGCGTCCCTATACGGAGTGGGCGCAGGTTACTGCGTCGCATCAGGCGGCGGATGCGATCTTCGAGCGTCAGTCTACAGAGGGGATCTCGGTCTACTACTCCGTATTCAGCGAGTTGAAACGCTGGACGCGCGATACGGCGAACTCACCGATCCTCAAAGACCGGCACGGTTACATCCAAGAGGTAAAGCCCTATGCCGAGACACTGCCGCTCGATGCGGGCGGATTTGACCCCATTGAGATCTATGCATATTACCTTGGACTTTACATCAATAATATGCACCGCAGCATCTATCTCGACTATATTCTCTCGTTCCCGGTAGGCTATGAGAAGGATGTGCGCGAGCACATCCGCATGAGTTTTGAACGCGGTCTGAAAAAGACCCTGCCCAAGGCGCTGCTTGACGATGCAGAGATGATGCGCCGCTTCCGTGTCTACGACGGGGCAAGCGAACCTGCCGCCTACGCCGTCAGTGCGCTCGAGGCATACGGGCTTGAGCCGAAGCATCCGGGCGACGAGGTCGCCTACGGCGTCTTTGACTTCGGCGGCGGCACGACAGATTTTGACTTCGGCGTGGAATATGTGCCGGAGAACCGGCGGCGCAAGTTCATCATCGAGCAGTTCGGCTTTGGCAGTGATATGTATCTCGGCGGCGAGAATATTCTCGAACTGCTTGCCTACGAGGTGTTTAAGGACAACCTCTCAGAGATGCGAAAGCACAAGATTACGTTTGCGCTGCCGCCCGAGTGCGAGACGTTCGCGGGGGCAGAGGCGCTCGTGCGCGAGACGCGAGACGCGGCATCACATCTCAACAACAAGATCCTCGCCGAGCGGCTGCGTCCGTTCTGGGAGCGCGGCGCCGGCTATGACGAATTTGCGACAGGCGACGGCTTCAAAACGACGCTCACGCTCTTTTCCTCGGAAAAGACCGGGAATGCGGGCAACCGTGCGCAGGTGCATATCGACATCGATGTGCGCAAGCTCGAGCGCACGCTTGAGGATCGGATTCGGCGCGGGGTGGAAAACTTTTTCCAAGCGATGGCAACGGCGTTCAAGGGGCGCACTGTACGCCAGGTGCACATTTTCCTCGCAGGCAATTCCTGCAAGGCGCCGATGGTACGCAAGCTTTTCGAGGAGTACATTACGAGCCGGATGGAGAGTACCATGCGCGTACCGCAGACGGGCAAGAGCGATGCGAAAGGAAAACAGAGCGCGGATGCGGGAAAATCCGCCGTGCCGCGCAAGGACGATCCGTTCCTGCTCTATCTCCCGCTCGGTATGGAGGATGAGGAGGCCGGAAAAGGAAAGAAGCTGAACGGTGATTTCGACCGCATGCGCACGGGCAAGACCGGCGTTGCGTTTGGACTCCTGCGCTGCCGCAAAGGCGGTAAGGATGTCAAGATCATCAATAAGAATGTGGACGCGCACGACGAGCTTCTGTTTCCGTATTTCCTCGGGAGCCTCAGCGAGCGCGGCTGCTTCCGCGTGGACATCGACGCACGTGTCGACTACGGTACATGGTCGTACTTTACTTATGCAGATGAGGACGAGTTCGAGCTTTACTACACACAGGAACCCCGCGCGCTGCAGGGACATATGAAGGCATCCGAGGTGCGCATGGTACGATGTATCATCGACGACGACGATGTGAGCGACGACGATGAGGTCGGTGTCTATATCCGTAAAAAATCGCCGAATACTATTGAGTACACTGTCGCCTCGGAGAAAGCGCTCGGGGGAAAGAATTATAAAGGGAAAATATACACGGTCCGACTTTAATTGCTTTATATGCCGGGAGGAGCAGCGTGATGCATCATTTGCCGTTCAAAAACTATATGGAGGACGCCGTCAATCATATGCTGAATCGGCTGGCGCCGCAATACCCGCACATTTGTATGTGCGAGCGCTGCCGTACGGATATGATGATGATCGCGCTGAACAATCTCCCGCCGCGGTATGTCTCGACGCATAAGGCGGACGTTCTGCGGCGCGTTGAGAGCATGGAGATGTCGTACGATGTGGAGGTGCTGACGGAGACCGTGCGCGCGATGCAGATCGTACACGGACAGCCGCATCATAACCGCAACGAGGAAGGGATCTGACCTTATCATAGGAATAGGAACACCCGCTGATAAAAATTTGTCAAGCGGGTGTTTTTTTGGTAGAATAAGAACGACTGCAAAGAAAATCTGTGCGTCGGCGTCCAAGCGGGTGCGGACGCATTTCTTTTGCGGGCTGTTTGTTACCGGGAGAGGATGCTGCTATGTTCGCGAGGATTCGCCGCGATATTCGCGTTATCTTTGAGCGCGACCCTGCCGCGCAGAGTACGCTTGAGGTCGTACTCTGCTATTCGGGGCTGCACGCGATCTGGGCACATCGCCTTGCGCACGCGCTCTATCTGCGCGGCTGGGTGCTCGTACCGCGTTTGATTTCAAATGTCGCTCGCTTTTTGACGGGGATCGAGATTCATCCCGGTGCGACGATCGGCGAGGGTCTTTTCATCGACCACGGCACAGGCATCGTCATCGGCGAGACGGCGGAGATCGGCAGGAACGTCACGCTCTATCAGGGCGTAACACTCGGCGGCACGGGCAAAGAAAAGGGAAAGCGCCACCCGACGATCGGCAACAATGTCGTCGTCGCCTCAGGCGCTAAGGTGCTGGGCTCGTTTACCGTCGGAGACCATGCGAAGATCGGCGCGGGTTCGGTCGTACTCAGACCCGTTCCTGCCCATGCGACGGTCGTCGGCATCCCGGGACGTATCGTCATGATGAAGGGGCACCGTGTCCGTACGGAGGAAGAGCTACTTCGCGCACGCGCGCTGTCGGCGGAAGAAGGGGAGAGTGTCGAGGAGATCGCCGCAGAGCTGGACGTCGACCTCGACCACGATATCCTACCCGATCCGATCGCAGAGGGCATCGAGCTGATGCGGCAGGAAATCGAGACCCTCAAAGAACGCCTGCATGCCCTTGAGGAAAGATCATAGAGGAGTCCTATCATGCTTACTGTGTATAATACAATGACGCGAAAGAAAGAGGAATTTCATCCGCTGAAGGAGGGCGAAGTCAGCATCTACTGCTGCGGTGTGACGCCGTACAATGATCCGCACATCGGCAATGCGCGCCCCTTTGTCACGTGGGACGTCATTCGCCGCTATCTCGCGCGGAAGGGCTATCGCGTGCGCTACATTCAAAACTTCACCGATGTGGATGATAAGATCATCAATGCTGCGAACCGCGCGGGCGTGACGTGGAAGGAGATCTCGGATCGCTATATCGCAGCGTATTTCACGGCGATGGATGCACTGAACGTGCATCGTGCCGACGTATTCCCGCGCGTTTCAGAGACGATGGAGGACATCATTCGCATGGTTGGGACTCTGATCGCACGCGGCTATGCCTACGCGACGAGCGAGGGCGACGTTTACTACAGCGTGGAGAAATTCGCGCATTACGGAAGACTGAGCGGTCGCAGCCTCGACGATATGGAGGCGGGTGCGCGGGTCGAGATCAACGAGACGAAGCGTCATCCGATGGACTTTGCCCTGTGGAAAGCGGCAAAGCCAGGCGAACCCGCATGGGAGAGCCCGTGGGGCAAGGGACGCCCCGGTTGGCACATCGAATGCTCCGCAATGTCTGTGAAGTATCTCGGCGAGGCGTTCGACTTCCACGGAGGCGGCAGCGACCTCATCTTCCCGCATCATGAGAACGAGATCGCGCAGGCGGAGCCGTGCATTGACGGACACGAGAAATTCGCGCGCTATTGGCTGCACAACGGCTTTATTACGATTGACAATGAAAAGATGTCGAAGTCGAAAAACAACTTTTTCACGGTGAAGGACATCCTTAAGGAGTTCCCGGGCGAAGTGATTCGCTTCTTCATCCTCCAGACACATTACCGTAGCCCGCTTGATTTCAGCGACGAGCGCCTGCGCGAGGCAGAGGCGGCGCTCGCGCGCCTTGCCCATACGAAAGAGGTGGTCGACGAGCTCTCGGGACGCGAGGGAACGGCGGATACAGCCGCCGCGCTTGTGGCGCAGGCAAAAGATTTCCTCACGGCATTCGACGCGGCGATGGACGACGACTTTAACACGGCGCTCGCACTCAGTCAGATGTTCGGGTTGTCCAAGGAAATTAACCGATACCGGCAGGAGCTCGAGCACGGCACGGCGTTCGATGCGGCACATTTCGCGGAGGCGGCGGACGCCTACCGTACGATGGCGGAGATCATCGGCATCTTTGAGCAGGAGCCGGCTGCGGTCGAGGGCGGTCTTGCGGACGGTCTCATGGAGATCATCATCGCTCTCAGGCAAGACGCGCGTGTACAGAAGAACTGGGCGCTTGCCGACCGCATCCGCGACGAACTCAAAGAGCGTGGCGTTGTTCTCGAGGATACCCCGACCGGTGTGCGCTGGAAGAGAGCATGACCGCAGTATGAAATTTGAACGCTTTCAAGAGCTTGTGCATATGATGTTCGCGCCGGATGCGGCGGGGAATATCATCACACGCTACGAGACGGTTGATGCGCGGGAGGTGCATCCGCTCGTGCTCGCCTACGTGGGGGACGCGTATTTTCATCTCTATGTGCGGATGCGGCTGCTTGCCTACGAGCAGGCAAAGGTGCAGATCCTCGATACGTTTAGCGCGCAGATCGTCTCGGCAGTCTGGCAGGCGAAGGCATACCGCGGCATTGAGTCGATGCTCTCGGAGGAGGAGCGCACGATTTACCGCCGGGCGCGCAATACGAAGAGTCATGCGCCGCGCAGCGCAACGGTCGCGGAGTACCATGTGAGCACGGGCTTTGAGGCGCTGCTCGGGTCGCTCTATATGCGTGGAGAGACAGCACGGCTCGAAGAGATCGCGGAAGCGGCGTTTCAAATCATCGCTAAAGAGATGATGGAACAGATAAGGAACAATTACAATGGAAATTAAACTCATATCAAAGACGCCGAACTACCTCAGAACCTGCTGGACGGCGGCGCGTACCTGCTACAGCGCGGACTCGCCCATCGAGCTCCTCACGCAGGAAAAGACGGACGAAGAGATGCTGCGTCTGCTCGATCGCATCATGAAGAGCAAGCACCTGAGCGTGGTCGAGCACTGCGCCATGACGTTTGCCGTCAAGGACGTCTCGCGTACACTCCTCGCGCAGTACAGCCGCCATCGCATCGGTGTCTCGCTGAGTGTGCAGAGCCAGCGCTACGTCTCCGAGCAGTCATCGAAGCAGGCGGGCGGACTCTTTGGTCATGTCGTTCCTCAGACCATCATGGAGAACGGCGAAGCACATGTGCGCTATATGGACTGCATGAAGGCGATTCAGGCGGCGTATGACGATCTGCTCACGCTCGGCGTTGCCAAACAGGATGCACGGTTTGTCCTGCCGGGCGGCGCGTGCACGAATTTCGTTACGACGCTCAATCTGCGCTCCTTCATGGACGTCTATGAAAAGCGTGTCACGACGCCGGGGGCGCAGTGGGAGATCAAAGAAATGATGCTCCGTATGCGCGATCTCATCGTCGCGGAGGAGCCGTGGCTTGAAGCATACATCCCACGTGCATAAGCATCGCAGGCGCGTGGACATACAGGCAGAACCGGTGAGAGGAGCGCATTCATGAAACAGGAAAAGCGGTACACAGAGGAGGCACCGATAGAGCCGCCTGTGGGGATTCTCGCCGGACGTCATGCGATCACCGAGGCGATCAAGGCGGGGCGCGGAATCAACCGCATTCTCATCGCGGACGGACTGCATGGCAGCGGCGTGCGGGAGCTGCGCGATCTTGCCCGCGCGCATGACATTACGGTCGACATCGTATCGCGCGCAAAGCTCGATGCGGCGGCGCAGGGGGCACGGCACGGGGGGATGCTCGCCTACGCCGCGCCCGTCTCTTACGTGCCGGTCGAGGAGATTATTTCCTCCGTGCGGGCGCGAGGGGAGGAGCCGCTCCTGCTGCTGCTCGACGGGATCGAAGATCCGCACAACCTCGGCGCGCTCCTGCGTACGGCGGACGCGGCGGGGGTACACGGCATCCTCCTCCCCCGCCGCCACAGTGTCCCGCTCACCGAGACGGTGGCGCGTGTCTCCGCAGGCGCACTCGAATATGTCCCCGTCACACGTATCGGCAACATCGCGCAGACCATACGTGCGCTGAAGGAAGATGGCTTTTGGATTGCGGGCGCCGATATGGCGGGAAGCGATACCTATGACAAGGCGAACCTGACGGGCGCGCTCGTTCTCGTTATCGGCAGTGAGGGGCGCGGCATGAGCCGCCTCACGCGCGAGCTTTGCGACTTTACCGTGCGCCTGCCGATGCGCGGGAAGATCAACTCGCTTAATGCGTCCGTCGCAGGCGCGATCCTTATGTACGAGGCGATGCGCCAGCGTACGGCGAAAGACGCGGTGCCGCATGGCTAGGGCAAGGGAATGCGCATACTACATCGTCGACGGCTACAATGTCATCAACGCATGGCCGGAGCTGATACGGCTGCGCGGCAACCTTGACGAGGCGCGCGATGTGCTCGTTCGCATTCTTGCCGAATACGGCGCATTTGAAAACTACGAGATGACGATTGTCTTTGATGCCCTCTTTACCGAGGATGAAGAACGCGTCATCGAGCTCGGGCGACGTCTGCGCGTGATTTACACCGGTGCGGGCGAGACGGCGGACAGCTGTATCGAGCGCATTGCTTACCGTGCAGTACGCGAGGGGCGCGAAGTCCACGTCGTCACCTCCGACAGCGCCGAGCAGAGCGTCATTCTCGGCGCGGGCGCTTATCGCATCCCGTCGCCCGAGCTGCGCCGCTCCGTCAAAAAGGCAAAGAAATTGATGAAGGCAGAGTACATCATGAAGCATACACAGCCTGCGGGGCGCATTGAGGTGCATGAGCGGCTCGATCCCGCGACTGTTGCACAGCTTGAAGAACTGCGCAGAAAGAAATAAATCCGTAAAAGACTAGATATAGAAAAACATCATGAAAAGATGAGTTGCGGCATTTTCCGGCCACTCCGACGTATTCGTATGTATGAGGAAAACGCATGGAACTCAAAATCCTGACGACATTTAAGACCATCATTCGCACCGGGAGCTTCTCAAAGGCAGCCCGTCAGCTCAACTATACGCCGTCCACAATTACGTTTCACGTTGCGCAGCTCGAGGAGACGGCAGGCGTGCGGATCTTTGAAAAGAGCGGTCGGCGCATGGTTTTAACACAGGCGGGCGAAGCACTTGTTCCGTATGTGGACGACGTGCTCGAAGCCGCACGCAAGATCCAAAATTTCCAATATGACATCTCGGACTACCGCGGCGCGCTCACCATCGGCGCACCCGAATCCATGCTCTGTTTTCGCCTGCCCACGCTCCTCAAGCGTCTGCACCGGCAGGCGCCCCATGTGGATCTGCGCCTGCGCTCGCTGACAAGCCGCGATGTCGTGACGGCGCTGCATGAGGACACCGTGGATATCGGCTTTGTTTACAGTGTGCATGAGAAAGACAGGGAGCAGCTTGATTTTCGGGCATTTGAGAGCAGCCCCGCGCATTTTTACGCATCGCCGTCGGTTGCAATGCGCTGCCCCGATATGAAGACGAGCAGACAAACCGTCGCTGATATCACGCGCGTCGCGACGCCGATGCCGGGGGAGATTCGCGCTCTGCTGGATGACTATTTGAGTAAAAAAGAGATCACATTTGGCAATACCATCGAGCTGCGCAGTACGCAGACCATCATCAACCTCATTGAAAATGACATGGGTGTCGCGCTTCTGCCGGATTTCGCCGTGCAGGATCGCGTAACGCGCAAGGCGCTTGCTGTCGTGCCGTCGGAAAAGATTCACGTCCGCTCCTTTTGCGGCACACGAAAAAATAAATGGCACAGCCCCGCGATGACACTCTTTTTCGACGTTTTGTCGGAGTATAAGGACACGGCGGACAGTTGCTAGCGGTTGACCGGAGGTCTCGGCGCAGCGATGCGCCGGGGCGCCTTTCTTTATTGAGGAGAGATGCGTATGGAACAGATAGCTGCCGAGGAAATCACGTCGTTTAATACGAGTATGGATCTTCTGTGCCGGCGCCGCGATCTCGTTCTCGTCGTCCCGGGAGCGCTGATCTGTCTGCGCAGCCTCTATCAAAGAGCCGCGCTGCGCGGCGTGCTTTCGCAGCTGCGTTATGTTATCCTGCGCGAGGAGGACTATGTCGTCGGTACGATGGAGGAAAAGCTGCGGGATGTGGTGCGCGCGGCGGGAAATCTCCCCGGTGTGCGTGTGATCGTCATCTATCTCTCCTGCCTCGATATCCTCGTGCGGCTTGACTTCGCGGATATAGAGGCGCGCCTTTCGGCGGAGACGGGATGCGTCGTGCGCTGTTTTTTCCGCGGACCTCTTGCCAAGGCGGACGCCATGCCGCACGAGACGGCGGAGGATATACTGCGCAGCCTGCCGCCGGAGGAGACGTGCATCGAGGCGGATATATCTCTGCCGCCGCCCATGAGCGATATTGCGGGCGCAGCGGATTTCCTGCGCGCAGCGGATACGGCGAATGTGCTTGTCACACCGTCGGGCTGCCGCAGCCCCATCGCGCGTATGGATATGACGCGGGAACGGCGGGACGTCTATGCCGCGCTTCCCTCGGCGGAGGACTATATCTTCGGCATGGAAGAGACGATACGCACGCAGGTGGAAGAACTTGCGGCGGGCGCCGCATTCCAAAAGCTGAACCTTCTCGGCTCACCCGTGCCTGCATTCATGGGGATGCAGGAGGAATTTATCTTAGAAAACTTGTCGTCCTGCGGCTGCAAGGGGAAGTTTTTCCCGACGAGCGGCTTTCAGGATGCCGTCACGGGGATTGCGGCGGCGTCTCTGTCCTTGGTATGGGAGGCTGCGGCAGATTGGGGGACGACATCATCCTGTGTGTATGTGCTCGGTTGGAGCGAGATGCTTGTCGGTGCGTGCGCACAGTTTGCAGCGGCGGAAGATTTTTTTGCAAAGCGCGGATATAGGATGCATATAGCGGGGCGAGATGTTCTTTCGGAACGCCCCGCGCTTGCTTGGTGCGTATCAGCTGCGGGACTGCCTGCGGCAGATTGGCTGCATGACACTTACGATATTCCTGTGCTGCAAACGCTGCCGCTCGGTGCGCAGGGCAAAGCGGCATGGGAGCGGACGGCGGCAAAGATGCTCGGCAGGACGTACCGGGCGAATGCGGCGCAGGAGACCGCAGGGAGTAAATCATATGGGCGGAACAGCGAACGTATTCTCCTCATCGGCGATCCGATTGCCTCGCGTGCCATCGTGTGCGTCCTGCGCGCTTACGGGTATTGTGACATTCGGTGCGCGGCGTACGCGTGGACGGATGAGACGGCGGAACTCTATCGCCGTGCGGCAGGGCGTGAGGAAATATTGTGCTTTCAAACCCGTGAAGAATTAGAGCCGCTGTGGAATGCGGCTGATATCGTGGTCGCCGATCCTGCATTCTGTATCGTGTACGGCGAGAAACGCCTGTTGCCGCTACCGACCGGGTACCTCTCCGGCAGAGATGCTGTGTGCGCGGGCGGGGGCGTCTTGGGTGCGGCGTTCCGGAGGGCGCTCGCCGCATTTCTTGGCATACAGGGAGGGGGGATACTTCAAAAAAACTGAAATAATGATTTTAATCTTTTCGATTGCTCTAATCAAGTGATTATGATAAAGTCTGAAACAATTCTAGTTGACGACATCAAAGGGGGATTAGAACATGACAAAGAAAAAATTGCATCTCTTCTTACGCTATGGCTTGCGGGCAGCGGAATCGCAAGTGCGGCACAGCCTGAGATACAGAGCGATAGGATGCAGGCGGAAGTCGATACCTATGAACTGCCCGCAGTTACGGTGACGGGGACGCGTGCACTTGCCGATACGGACGGACGGCTCGTTTTGCCGGGCGGATTCCAGGCGGAGCAGACGAATTTCGGCCTGATGGGAGATCAGGACGTCATGCAGGTGCCATATACGGCACAGAGTCTCACGACAAAGAATTTTGATACGTTCGCTGCACCATCAGGTGACGTGAATCAGGTGCTCGCGAATGTTCCCTCGCTGCGCGTCGGAACCTCACTCATTAAGACGGACTTCTCCGCGCGCGGCATGCTTGCAAACGGTTCGGCGATGTACCTCAACAATGTGCCCGGCTTCTTCATCATGGCAGCGGGTCCCGTGACGAATACGATTGGACGTGCCGATGTGATGGTCGGGCCTGCAGCGACGCTGTCCGGCTCGGTGCAGTCGTACAATGGCCCGGACGGGGGTCAGCCGGTCTCCGTGTATCTCTATACGAAACGCCCGGAGAAGGGCGATTTCACGCGCTACCGGCAGACGATGGGCGGCTACGGCCACTACGGCAGCTATATCGATGTGAACCGCAGCGGTCTCGGTGACGGTACGTTCGGCGTGCGTGTCTACGGCGAGCACAGCGAGGGGAACTTCTCCGTCAGCGGTGCGGGACGGAGAAAGAGCAACATCTTTGTCGATGTGAGCCGCGAGACACCGAAGACCACGACGAATCTTTTCGGCGGCTATTACAAGGATCATCTGCGCGGGACGGAGCGGCGCTTCCAGATTCAGCGCACGGCGCGGCAGGTGCCGAATGCGCCCGATGCGAGCCGCAGCTACGATGATCCGAATCTCATGTACAGCGGCTGGGACGGTTATCAGATCACACTCAACCACGAGCAGCGGATCAATCCGCATACGAAGTGGTTCCTGAACGCGGGTACGAACGATATGACGAACCGCCGCTTCATCTACTGGACTCAGGTTACGATCGATGGGGACGGCAACCTGCGCGGCAACCGCGTCTGGTCGCAGTATTTCTATCTCAAGAGCCGCTACGGACAGATCGGGGTAAACCATAAATTCCGCACGGGCGTAGCGGAGCATGACGTGACGCTCGCCGTGGACCGCTCGTGGCGCGTCCAGTACAACAATACGCGGCGCGACGCTCCAAATGCTCATGTGACAGGCAATATCTACTCCGGCATCATCTACAATCCCTCGATCTACAGCTATGACATCTCCGGCAGCCTCGGCCAGAAGTTCCAGTATCAGGAGATGGATACGAGCATCAACCTGATGGACAATGTAAAGATCGGGAAGTGGAACCTGCTCGCTGCCGTGACGCGCCGCCATGGCAACTACCGTGCCGCAGCTGCTTGGAATCAGGTGTCCGACACGCAGTATGCACCGACATTCGGTGTGACGTATGCGCCGACGGATCGCCTCTCGGTCTACGGTGCATATGCAAAATCTACGACGCGCGGGCAGGTGGTCGGCAGCGGCTATGCCAACGAGGGGGAGATTGCAGAGGCAGTCAAGGTGACACAGAAGGAGCTCGGTGTCAAATATAAGTTTGGCAGCATGTATGCAGCACTCGCATACTTTGATGTGAACCAGCCGAACTACGTCGAGGTTCCGAATCCTGCGAATCCCCTGCTGCCGTTCTATCGGCTCGACGGCGAGAACCGCTATCGTGGAGTTGATCTCAGCATCACGGGCGCAGCCGCACCGAAGTGGAATGTGTTCGGCGGCATCCAGTACCTCCATGCGCGCCAGCAGCGGACGCAGGGAGGCGCAAACGACGGCCTGCCGACGGACAGCTCGGCACCGTGGAGTGCAGTTGTCGGCCTTGAATATATGCCGAATGACGACTGGAGCATTACAGGCCGCATGAACTATGTCTCGCGCGGGACGATTATCGGCACCGGCCGCCGCGAACTCTCTGTACCGTCATCGGCAGTATTTGATCTCTTTGCGAACTATCGGACGAAGATCGGAACGACGCCCGTGTCTCTGCAGGCGTCCATCTACAACGTATTCGACCGCAGCTACTGGATCCTCCAGCCGGGTCAGGGGAGCAAGCTCCTCCTCTCGATGCCGCGTACATTCATGCTGTCGGCGACGTTTGATCTCTGACGGCGCAGCACAGAAGATACAGACGGGACCGCTTCTGAGGCGAATATGCCTGCGGGGTGCGGTTCCGTATTCTAATTTATTCGGATTCGGAGGATGATCATGAAACATCGTTTGTCATTTGCTTTTCTTGGGGCGCTGATGCTCCTCTGCGCCGTGCTTGCAGGATGCGGGCAGCAGCAGACATCCGCGCCAAAGGCGGAGCGGATCGTGATGGACACGACCGGGCGTGAGGTACATTTGCCGGGAGAGGTCAAGAGCCTGGCCGTCGTACCGATTCCGTGGGCATCGGTCATCTACGCCGTCGATGGGACGGGAGCCCGTATCGCGGGAATGCATCCGTCCGCTAAGGCCGCCTATGAAATCTCCATGCTGAAGACGATGGCGCCGGAGCTAGCAGATGCCTCCACCGATTTTGTCGGACAGGATTTTGCCATTCATATGGAGGAACTCGGCAAACTGAAGCCGAGCGCCATCGTCGTTTGGAATTATCAAGAGGAGGAAATCAAACAGCTGGAGGCGCTTAAGGTTCCGACCATCGCGTTGAAATACGGCACGATGGAGGACTTGCAGAACGGCATCCGCGTCATTGGAAAAGTGCTCGGCAAAGAGGACCGTGCCGAGGAAATCATTGGGTTCCAAAAGGACACAATGGCCTATTTCGACGGGAAAAAGGCGGCACTCGCGGACAAACCAAAGCCGAAGGTCCTTTATTTATACGATGAGAATCTCAAGGTTGCGGGCGGCAAAGCCGTCAATACCATGATGATTGAGACGGCAGGCGGCGCGAATGCGGCGAAGGAAGTCGACGGAACATGGGTCAATGTCACGATGGAGCAGGTCGCCGCGTGGAATCCCGATGTCGTGATCGTCAGCAATTTCTCGCAGGTTCAGCCAAGCGATCTGTTCGAAAACAAGCTCGAAGGCCAGAACTGGAGCAATATTGCCGCCGTTCGTGAGGGTCGTGTGTGGAAAGCGCCCATCGGCCTCTACCGTTGGGATGCGCCGTGTGTCGAGACGCCGCTGATGATCAAGTGGCTCGGACAGAAGCTGCATCCGGACGTCTTTAACGACTATGTGCTTGCCGACGATATGCGCAGCTTCTATGAGAAATTCTTCGGTTATCAGCTGACCGACGAAGATTTGAAGTTCATTTTCCATGAGTGAGGCCGGGTTATGCAAAAGAGTAACCGATTGCTGTGGCTGAGCCTGACCGGCGGCCTGATCGCCGTGTTTTTCCTCTCCCTGGCGGCGGGGCGTTACCCGCTGTGGCCGGACGAGGTCGCTGAGATTCTGATGAATGCCCTCGGCGGTGCGCCCGCAGACGATATGGCATCGACCGTTGTACTGGAACTGCGCCTGCCGCGTACTCTGCTCGCGATGCTGGTCGGCGCGGGGCTGTCGCTCTCGGGTGCGGTATATCAGGGGATCTTCCGCAATCCGCTCGTCAGTCCCGATGTGCTCGGCGTCAGCAGCGGCGCGGGTTTCGGTGCGGTGCTCGGCATCCTGCTCTGGGGAACGGGCGGCGGCACGTCCCTGCTCGCCTTTATCTGCGGTGCGGCTAGTGTGTGGCTCGCGTACTATTTCTCCAAGAGTCGCGGATCGGTGTCGATGATGTCACTCGTCCTTTCGGGCATCATCATCTCGTCCATCTTCTCCGCGCTCATTTCACTGGTCAAATATGCCGCCGATCCCTATGACAAACTGCCAGCCATCACCTATTGGCTGATGGGGAGCTTTTCCAAGGCGGACTTTGACAAGCTCGAAATCATCGGGCTCCCGATGATCGCGGCGGGGGCGCTCCTTCTCGCAATGCGCTGGCGGATCAACATTCTCTCGCTCGGCGAGGAGGAGGCGCGTTCGCTCGGAATCGATCCCGCGCGGCTGCGCAATATCGCCATCGTTGCGGCGACCGTTATCACGGCGCTCTCCGTGACCAGCTGCGGCATCGTCGGCTGGGTCGGACTCGTCATTCCGCATATGTGCCGCCGGATGGTCGGCGTCGATCATCAGCGGCTGCTGCCGGCAACCTGCTTCGTGGGCGCGATCTTTCTTGCACTCGTCGACATCTGTGCGCGCAGCCTGCTCGCAGCGGAGCTGCCGATCGGCATCCTCACCGCACTGCTCGGCGCACCCTTCTTTGCCGTACTCCTCAAGCGTACGCGGGAAAAAATGGGGGATTGGTCATGATCGAGGTGAAGGACGCCGCATTTTCTTACGACGGCAAAACAGAACTCTTTTCCGGGCTGAACTTCTCCCTCGCCGCAGGCGAGATACTGACGATTCTCGGACGCAACGGCATCGGCAAAACCACATTCCTCCGCTGTCTGCTCGGCATCCTGCCGTGGACGCGCGGCGGCTGTTTGGTGGCCGGGGAACCTCCCGTACCCGACGCAGTCAGCGACAAGATCGGGTATGTGCCGCAGAGTCATGCCCCCGCGTTTCCCTATACCGTCTTTGAGATGGTCATGATGGGGCGGGCGCGGCGCATCGGCCTCTTTCGAACGCCGAGCGATGAGGATCGCCGCCGTGTGGCGGAGCTGCTCGAACTCGTCGGCGTTGCGCCGCTCGCGGATCGACGCGCGACGGAACTCAGCGGCGGCCAGCTGCAGATGGTCTACATCGGGCGCGCGCTTGCGACCGAACCGAAGATCATGATCCTCGACGAGCCGGAAGCGCATCTCGACTTCCACAATCAGCTCATCGTACTGCGCCTGCTCAAAAAACTGGCAAGCGAGCGGAACATGACGATTGTTATGAATACGCACTCCCCCGAGAATGCGCTGAAAATATCAGATAAAAGCCTCATGATGCGCCGCGGCGCATATGTATTCGGCGAGACGCAGACCATCCTCACGGAGGAAAATCTGCGCCGCTTTTTTGACATCGACTGCCGTGTGCTTGAGGCGCAGGTCGACGGTGAGACGCAGCGCGGGCTGCTGACATTACTGTAGTAGAAAAGTGGAGCTGCTGCGTTCGTGCAGCGGCTCCACTTTTATCTCGTGATCGTCATCTCCGGTGCGGTATGCATTCGGATCTCGAAGGTGCGCGGCCACGGGAAGTATGCCGCGGCATGTGAGCGGCGTACTTGGAACGTCGTGCTGCCAACACGGAACGGGGCACGGAATGCGGCGGTTGATTCGTAAGCGGCGATGCGGCGCGTGAGATCACGGGCGAGCAGATCGTTCGCCCAGCGCGCATTTTTCTCTAGGTCGAGATCGGCGGTGTTCGTAAAACCTGCAGTATGCAGTGTCCCATTGATGCGGTCGATGCCCTCCTTGAGATAAAATTCGTCCTCCGCGATGCGCCCTGTGAGGAAGGTGACGTTGGCATAGGTTGCCGCTTCACGTTCTTCCTGCATCTGTGCCTGTGCGAGCGCGCAGTGATAGAGTACTGCCTCCGAGAGCGCCGTACCGATGGCATTGCTCGCCGTGTTCCAGCCCGCATAGGCGCTGAGAGCGTTTACGGGGACATTATGCTCAACGAGAATGGGGAGCAGTGTCTCCTCAGCGCTGAACCTGCGGGAGAGGTCGACAAGCGCGATATGCTTTCCTGCTGCAAGCTGCCCTTTGATGTATGCGGCGGCGGGAGCTCGCGTGCCGAGCGTATCCGCGCTGCGGTCGCCCGCGGAGATGAAGAGCGTGATGTCCGCAGCGCCTGAGTCGTCCGCCGCGCATCCGAGCAGGGCGATCTTTTCGCGCGCCGTTTCGTCATTGGAGACTGCCATGAAGGGGAACACGGCATTCGCCATGGGCGGCGCAGCATAGCGGAGGGTGATGCGCGGCGCCTCCATACCACGCTCGCGCATCTCGTCGACGGCGAGTCGCGCGAGCATGGTGAGTGCGATTTCGTCGGCACCATGCACAATGACGGCGCGGTTGGCGGGAATATGTTTTGCAGAAAGCAGTGTGCTCAGTTCCTGCTTTTTTAGATTGCCCACGGAATACGGTTCGCCGTCATCCTGCCCAAGCACGAGCCGTGCGAGCACCCCCTCCTCCGTAAGCTCAATGAGCATGGCGGCAAGCGCCGTACTCTCTTCGAAGTGGGCGAGATATTTTTCTAATTCGTCGTTGGTAAAGTCCCCATGCAGACGCGATAATTCGTCGGCATCTACGGGAACTCCTTCGCCCATGCGCCCGAGGAGGCGCGCGTAGGAGAGGAGAGCGCGGCGCGCGCGCAGCCCGTCGATGCTGTCCTGCGCCGCGGCGCGCGGGAGGATATAAAAGGCGTGGAGGGGGACATCAGGATGTGCGCCGTGCAGAGCGCGCAGATATGAGGCAAGTCCCTCGATATCCTCCCTGGAAATATGAGCCTCACGTGCGGCGATGAGCCCCCCCGAGAGGAGTTGGTCGACGGAGAGTATGACGGCGGAGGAATCCTCTATGTGTGCGGCGAGCCATGCGCGCATATCAGCCGTGCTGCCGGGCTGTGTGTAGTAGTCCATGATTTCAGACGGAGGGAGGAGAATTTCGCGGCTGACTATTTTTCCGCCGTTCACAACGAAATCCGTACACGGGGGGCGTGAGTCGAGCGGTACGAGGAGAATAGGGCGATCGCCCTCCTGCACAGAGAGGACGGGGGGATAGAGAATGCCCTCCGGGCGGGAGTGCAGAATGTATCGGAAGAAGAGAACGGCGCAGACGAGGGCAAAAATAATTACAATCCATTCTTTACGCAAAATTTCTGCCTCCTCTCTTCATCGCCGCACAGTATAGCACAGTGCGCACAGGCTGAAAAGATGCATGTGCATCAATTTTTCATCACAGGGTAACGAGTGCGGCGCAACAGGTTGAAATAAGGATAGGAAATGTGGTAAAATAACAAGACCTATGGTAGGATACCGGGAGGGATACAATGCGGATCATTACCGGCAGCGCGCGCGGATGCCGTTTGAAAGCCCCGCCGGGAGAGGCAACGCGCCCGACTGCGGATCGCACGCGCGAGGCGCTGTTCAGTATGCTGGGAAGCCGTGTCATGGATGCGCAGGTACTCGATCTCTTTGCGGGAACGGGGGCGCTCGCCCTTGAAGCACTCTCGCGCGGCGCGGCGCATGCCGTGATGATCGACCGCGCGACACATGATGTCCTCGTGGAGAATGCTAGGCGAACGAAGCTCGCGCAGTGTGTTGAGCTCCGCCGCGGCGATGTCTATGGACATGCTGCAGAGCTTGCACGTGCAGGCCGCACCTTTGATCTCATTTTTGCCGACCCTCCGTATGCGAAGGGCGATGCGCTCCGTGTGCTTAGGGCAGTGGATTCCGGCGTCCTGCTTGCCACAGACGGACTTTTTGTTCTTGAGCAGGGGGCAGGAGAGGAATGCGCAGAGCATGTGGGTGCGCTCTCACTCATACGGGAGCGGCGTTACGGCGCGGCGCGCATCTGTTTTTATGAACGTCGGGAGGCTGCAATATGAGGCGGGCGGTATTTGCCGGAAGCTTTGATCCCGTAACAACAGGGCATATTGATATTATCGAGCGTTCAGCAGCGATGTTTGACGAGCTCATCGTCTGCATTTTTCACAATATCCAAAAGGAAGGCTGCTTCCCTGTAAACGAACGCATTCGATTTTTGCGCGAGGCGACGTCACATGTGCCAAATGTCCGCGTGGATGTTTCCTCGGGACTTCTCACGGACTACATGCAGCAGGAAAATGCGCGCGTTGTGGTGCGCGGGCTGCGCTCGGTCAAGGACTTTGAGTATGAGGAGAACCATGCGGCGATGATTCGCCACCTCATGCCGGAGAGTGATACCATCTTTTTACTGACCCGCCCGGATCTGACCTTTGTCAGTTCCTCGGGCGTTCGGGAACTTATCCGTTTCCGCGGTCCGGTGCAGGGGATTGTGCCGCCGTCAGTCGAGCGGGCAGTTTTGAAGCTATATGGAAAAATAAGCAGTGATTCACGCGCCGCAGCGCACTGGTAAAGGAGTTTATTTATGGCAGTAACGGACACGCTCAAAAAACTGGAAGATTTGGTAGCGGATGCTTCGCACTTTCCCTTTACGGATAAGGCGCTCGTCAATGACGATGAGATCGTGCATCTGGTGGAAGAACTGCGCACGGATCTTCCAAAAGAGCTGAACAATGCGGCGCAGATCGTAGCGGAGAAGGACAGCATCCTCGGCACGGCGCAGGAAGAGGCGAAGAATATTGTCGAATCCGCGCAGGCGCGTGCAAATCAGATCCTAGAGGAGAGCGAGATCGTCATCCAGGCGAAGGAGCGGGCGCGTGCCATTGTACAGCAAACGCAGGAACAGGCGCGCGAACTGATGGAGCAGACGCAGGCAAGTGCGGCACGACTGCAGAGTGATGCAGACGCTTATGCAAATCAGGTGTTCGAGCAGCTGATCGCACACGTTGGCAGCACATTTAAGGGGGTGCAGCAGGCGGAAGCGGGGCTGAATCAGGCGATGAACGTGCTGCGTACGGCAAAAGCACAGATGAATGCGCCGCAGGGAGAACAGCAGTAATTTTAACAATCGGAGTGCGGAACTATAAAAAACGCTCCTTGACAATGCAGAAAAGCATCGCTATAATGTGAAAGGTCATGCGTCATGATGAAAATAGACGTTGCCGCACCCGCTTTTGCGCTCGGTGAAAGCCGCGCATTTGCGTTCACGGCATCCCCTGTCTCGCTCGATATGGGGGCAGACGCACCTCAGTTCCGCGGTGATATTTGCGTTGCGGGAACGGTGATGAACACGGGACGGACGTTCCGTGTGGCGGGGCACATTACGGCGTCGAAGGAGTTCGTTTGTGACCGCTGTCTCACCGAAGGCGTGCGGGACATTGCGCATGATTTTTCTGAAGACTATGCGAAGACTACGGGAGAAGCGGACGGGGAGAATGTGGTTGAGGGCGACGAGATCGTCATCGACGACCTCGTGCGTGATACCCTCCTTGTGGCTGAGCCGCTGCGTGAGCTGTGTAAGTCTGACTGCAAAGGGCTTTGTCCGGTCTGCGGACAGAACCTGAACGAGGGGGCGTGCGGCTGCAATACGTTCGTACCCAATCCTCGACTGGCGGCTTTAGAGAGTCTGCTGAAGAACGACTAAGGAGGTGTATCCAAAGTGGCAGTACCAAAGAGAAAAACATCGAAAGCACGCCGCGATCGTCGCCGTGCAAACTGGAAGCTCGAGGCGCCGAACTATGTCGCGTGCCCGCAGTGTCATGAACCGAAGCTCCCGCATCATGTGTGCCTGGAGTGCGGCTATTATGACGGAAAACCTGTGGCCGAGGCTGCTGAATGAGACCACACGAAGCTGCTGTAAGAAGCCTATGCGCTTTTTGCGGCGGCTTTTTATTTTTTGCCCGATACCTCTTGCTTTTCTTTTTAGTACCTAGTATAATGCCTTTATACTGATAGCATCAGGTGCTAAATTTATGAGAGAGGAGGGGCTGCGTTTTGACAGAAAAAAAACGACGCCGACAGGAGATACTGGTCAGTGCGGTGCACAAAGAACCTTTTTTAACGGATGAAGCGCTTGCCAAAAAACTGGCCGTCAGCGTGCAGACGGTGCGCCTGGATCGGACGGAGCTCGGGATACCGGAGCTTCGTGCACGCGTGCGTACGCTCGCCGAGCATGCACGCGAGAAGGTTCGCGCCATCCCCCACACTGAGGTTGTCGGCGACCTCCTCTCGCTCGATCTGGGGCGCTGCGGAACGTCGGCGCTCAAGGTGACGGACGACCTGCTCTTTGCAGATTTGGATGTCGCGCGCGGAACGGCGCTCTTCTCGCAGGCAAATTCACTCGCTCTTGCAATCATCGACGCCCCCGTCGCTATGACGGGTGTCGCAAATGTGAAATATAAAGTTCCGATTCGGAAGGGCGATACGGTGATTGCACGTGCGGAGATTGTTAAGGTACGCGGAAACAAGACCTTTGTGTGGGTCAAGACGTACCGCGAAGACAAAGAAGTATTTCGTGCAAAATTTATTGTGGTATCATTGGAAAAATAACGCGGGATTCTCATAGGAGAAGGGAGTGCAGGATGCGGATAGCGGTCGATGCGATGGGCGGAGATTTTGCCCCGAAGGAAATCGTTCGGGGGGCGCTGGAGGCAGCAAAGAAATACGACTGTGAGATTCTTCTCGTCGGCGATGAGGAGAAGATCCGCACCGAGCTGCATGGAGAGAATATCGACGCGCTGCACATTTCCATCGTCCATGCCGCCGAGGTGATCGGAATGAACGAACACCCGGCGGAGGCTGTGCGTGCTAAGAAAGACGCTTCCGTCGTTGTCGCGACACGCCTGGTAAAGGACGGAACATGCGACGCTGTATTCTCGGCAGGTTCGACAGGGGCGGCGGTTGCGGCGGCACAGCTCATCCTGCGGCGGATCAAAGGTGTCGGCCGCCCCGCCATCGCGACGCCAATGCCAACGCCGGACGGCGTCACGCTCATGCTCGACTCCGGTGCGAATGTGGATTCGAAGCCCGAGCATATCGTACAGAGCGCCGTCATGGGCTCCTTTTACGCGCAGTACGTGTTCGGTGTGCGCCGGCCCCGCATCGGTCTTCTCAACATCGGTGAGGAGGCGACGAAGGGGAACGAACAGGCGAAAGAAACCTATGAACTGCTCGCCGCTGAACGGAATATTCACTTCTGCGGCAACGCCGAGGGGCGAGATGTACCGAAAGGCAGCTTTGATGTTGTCGTTTGTGATGGATTTGTTGGCAATGTTGTGCTAAAATTTGCAGAGGGGCTTGCAAAGACGATTTTGGGTCTTATCAAGGAAGAAGTGCGCAGCGGCGGCCTCATGGCAAAGCTCGGCGCACTGCTCCTCGTGCCGACCCTGCGGCGTCTCGGCAAACGCCTTGACGTCCGGGAATACGGCGGGGCGCCGCTGCTCGGCGTAGATGGCTGCTGCGTCATCGGGCATGGCTCGTCCGATGCAAAATCCGTTGCGAGCGCGATCGGTGCAACCGTAGACTATGTCAACGGAAAGGTGCTCGATCAGATACGCGAGGCTCTCGCGAAGGAGGAGCGTTCGAATGCATAAGATCAGCGCGGGCATCATCGGGACGGGGTATTATCTCCCGGAGAAGGTGCTGACAAACTTTGACCTTGAAAAGATGGTGCAGACCAATGATGCATGGATTGTTGAGCGCACAGGGATTCATGAGCGCCGCATCGCAGCGGATGATGAGCCTGTCTCGGCGCTCGCACAGCGTGCAGCAGAGATGGCGCTTGCCGATGCCGGGATTACGGGCGCAGATCTTGACCTCATCATCATGGCGACGCTCACCTCCGACCGCATCATTCCGGCGACGGCTTGTATCCTGCAGGATCGTCTCGGCGCGGTGCATGCGGCGGCGTTTGATCTCTCGGCGGCATGCTCCGGGTTTGTCTACGCATCTTCCATTGCGGCACAGTTCATTGAGAGCGGCATTTACCGCCATGTGCTTGTCATTGGCGGTGAGACACTCTCGCGCGTCATCGACTGGCAGGATCGCAATACCTGCATCCTGTTCGGTGACGGCGCAGGCGCAGCAGTCTTTGGTCCCGTGGAGGACGGCTACGGCGTGCGTGCCTTTGACCTCGGCAGTGACGGCTCGGGCGGCGATACGCTCGATATTCCGTCGAGCGGCAGCCTGTGCCCCGTGACGCCTGAGACCATTGAACAGCGTCTCACCTATGTCCACATGGACGGCAAGGCGGTCTTCCGCTTTGCGACCAAGGTCATGGGAAAAACTGTTGAAACATCCCTTGCACGGGCGGGGATGCAGCGTGAGGAACTCGATTTCCTCGTACCGCACCAAGCGAATATCCGTATTATCCAATCGGCGGCGAAGCGTCTTCATATGCCGATGGACAAAGTTATTATAAATATTCATCGTTACGGCAATATGTCTGCCGCATCCATCCCTGTCGCCCTCGCGGAGGCGGCGCACGCTAAGCGCTTCAAAAAGGGAGATCATATAGCCCTCGCAGGTTTCGGTGCGGGACTTACATGGGCATCGTGTATTATGAAGTGGGCGAAGGAGGAAAACAATTAATGTTTGAAAACAATCCGGTTTGCCGGATGCTTGGTATCAAGTATCCAATCTTCCAAGGCGGTATGGCGTGGATCGGCACAGCTGAGCTTGCCTCTGCCGTCTCAAATGCCGGAGGGCTTGGCCTCATTGGGGCGGGACACATGCCGCCTGATGCGCTGCGGAGTGAGATCCACAAGGTCAAGGATCGGACGAAGAACCCCTTTGGCGTCAACGTCATGCTCATGAGTCCCTTTGTGAAGGAAGTCATGCAGGTCGTGCTTGAGGAGCGTGTGCCCGTCATTACGACGGGGGCAGGCAACCCCGGCGAATATGTTCCGGCGCTCAAGGAGATCGGCTCGAAGGTGATCCCCGTGGTCGCCTCTGTCGCCCTTGCACGCCGCCTCGTGCGTACCGGCGTGGATGCCGTGATCGCGGAGGGAACGGAGTCCGGCGGACATATCGGCGAGATCACGACTATGGCGCTCTTGCCGCAGGTCGTGGATGCCGTGGATGTACCCGTCATCGGTGCGGGCGGCATCGCCGATTCCCGCGGTATGGCGGCGGCATTTGCGCTCGGCGCACAGGCAATTCAGATGGGCTCGCGCTTTGTGATGAGCGAAGAGTGTATTGCGCATCCGAATTACAAGAAAGCCGTCCTGAAGGCAAAGGATCGTTCGACTGTCGTCACCGGACGCTCGCTCGGGCATCCCGCGCGCGTTTTGCAGAACAAACTCTCGCGCAAATATGAGGAAATGGAAGCGGCGGGCGCCTCGCACGAGGAACTCGAGCAGCTCGGTGTAGGAAGTCTGCGCCGCGCAACCCACGATGGAGACGTGGACAACGGCTCCGTCATGATCGGCGAGATCTCGGGGATGCTCTCTGACATCAAGCCGGTCAAGCAGATCATCGAGGACATTGTCGGCGGTCTGCCGGATGCCTTTGATCGGGCGTGTGCCGTCTATCGGTGAGGAGATCGCTATGGGAAAACTAGCATTTATTTTTCCGGGACAGGGCGCGCAGGTCGTCGGTATGGGAAAGGATCTGTTCGACCGCTACGATCTTGCGAAACAGCGCTTTGCCGAAGCAGATGCAGCGCTCGGCTATTCCATCAGTACACTCTGCTTTGAAGGTCCTGCGGAAAAACTTCAGCTCACGGAGCATACGCAGCCGGCGATCCTGACCGTCGAGGTCATCGCCGCAGAGCTGCTGCGCGAAGCGGGAGTGGCACCCGAAGTGGCGGGTGGACACAGCCTCGGCGAATATGGCGCGCTCGTTCTCGCGGGCGTGATGTCGTTTCAGGATGCCGTTTTGCTTGTGCATAAGCGCGGCGCCTATATGCAGGAAGCCGTTCCCGTCGGCGAGGGCGCGATGGCTGCGGTTATCGGGCTTGATGACGAGCGCATCGTCGCCGTATGTGCCGAGGCGAGCAGCGCCGGCGCAGTACAGGCGGTCAACTTTAACTGCCCGGGGCAGACGGTTATCGCGGGTACTGTGAGGGGCGTTGAACGGGCAGTGGAGCTGCTCAAGGAACAGGGGGCGAAGAAGGCGGTCATTCTTCCGGTCTCTGCACCGTTCCATTCGACACTCATGGCGCCGGCGGCGCAAAAACTTGCGGCAGAGCTGGACAAAGTAGAGATCCGCGACGCGGCATTCCCGGTCGTCTCGAACTATACGGGCAAACTCCAGCAGAGCGCAGCGGAGATCAAGAAAAATCTAATCGCGCAGGCGGATCACCCCGTGCGCTGGATTGCCTGTGTTGAGACTATGAAGGAGTTCGGCGCGGACACCTACGTTGAGTGCGGCCCCGGCAAGACTCTTGCGGGATTCAACAAGCGCATCGACAAATCGCTTGTCAGCATGAACGTCGAGAATGTCGATTCTCTGCAAAAAACACTTGACACACTAAAGAAGTAATGATTAAATGAGTTCGGTCGAAAGGAATCAAGAAGGAGGACATTCATGATTCTTGGTGGGAAAGTCGCCCTCATAACGGGCGCATCCCGCGGCATCGGGCGTGCCATTGCAATCCGCCTCGCGGCGGAGGGCGCAAAGATTGCCGTCAACTATGCGGGCAACACCGCAGCTGCCGAGGAGGTCAAAGCCGCTATTGAGCAAAGCGGCGGTACGGCGATGCTCATCCAAACGGATGTGTCGGATGCTGTCGCTGCGGCGGAGATGGTCGCACGGGTTCATGAGGAATTCGGCGGTCTTGATATCCTCGTCAACAACGCGGGAATCACACGTGACACCTTGCTCCTTCGCATGAAGGATGAGGACTTTGACACTGTGATCAATACCAACCTCAAGGGTGTATATGCCTGTACGAAGGCGGCGGCTAAGCTGATGACGAAGCAGCGCAGCGGACGTATCGTGAACCTTACCTCCGTTGTCGGCGAGATCGGCAACGTTGGTCAGACGAATTATGCGGCCGCAAAAGCGGGCGTCATCGGGTTCACGAAGGCGGCGGCGAAGGAACTCGCCCCGCGCGGCGTGACGGTCAACGCGGTCGCGCCGGGATTCATCGACACAGACATGACAGCAGTCCTCAAGGACAATATTCGTGAAAAGATCGTCGAGGGAATTCCCCTCGGTGCGCTCGGAAAACCTGAGCATGTCGCCGATGCCGTTCTCTTCCTCGTAAGTGACGCGGCATCGTATATTACTGGCCAAACGCTGAATGTAGACGGCGGCATGGTTATGTAGCATATAATCAATTCATTTGAAGGAGGTGAGATACTGCATGGCAACGTTTGACAAGGTTCGCGACATCGTCGTGGAACAGCTTGGCTCGGAGGCTGACGAAGTCACCCTTGAGTCCACCTTCATTGACGATCTTGGCGCAGACTCGCTCGACATCGTTGAGCTCATCATGGCGTTCGAAGAAGAATTTAACGTAGAGATCCCGGATGAGGCGGCTGAAAAGATTAAAACTGTTCAGGATGTCGTCAACTACATCGATCAGAACAAATAAGAAGCCTTTCGGGCGGACGGTATCCGCCCACAAAACGGTCTTTTAGGGAAATCCCGTGACAGCTCAGGCGCACGGGATTTTTCTCAAAAGGCATCTATGAATTCGCATAACACCGGGACAGTGCTGTCCCGCTATGATACATTTATCCCCGCCCGGCGGAACCGGACGAATATGACGGAAGGGGAGATTGAACTTCTTGCGGAGAGAACGAAGCCGCCGTGTGCGGCACGCCGCTGTGTGGCGTATTCTCACGCGATTGGAGGGCTTATATGAGACTACCCGAGGTGAGGATTGGCAGCAAAGTTGCCACCGTCCCCATCATTCAGGGCGGTATGGCGATTCGCATCACAACGGCGCGGCTCGCCGCCGCTGTTGCAAACGAAGGCGGCATCGGACTCATCGCGGCTTCCGGTATGAAACACAAGGAACTGCGGTATGAAATCCGGCTTGCGCGCTCACTTTCCCCACATGGTATTATCGGCATCAACGAAATGGTCGCGGCAAGCGACTTTTCCGAGGCCGTTCAAATTGCGATCGAAGAGGGCATTGACCTCGTCGTCGCGGGTGCGGGATTTTCCCGCGATATGTTCCAGCTTGGCAAGGAATCCGGCACACCAATTGTGCCGATCGTATCTACGCCAAAACTGGCAAAGATTGCCGAAAAGCTCGGTGCGGCGGCAGTTGTCGTTGAAGGGAAGGAGGCAGGGGGACATCTTGGAACGGATCAATCCGTCCGCAGCATTATCTCCGATGTCCGCGCCGCGGTGAAGATTCCCGTCTTTGCGGCAGGCGGCATCCTGACGGGACAGGATATCGCAGATCTGCATAAACAGGGCGCCGACGGCGTACAGCTCGGCTCTCGTTTTGCCGCCTGCGTGGAGTCCAACGCGGCACCGTCGCTCAAAAGATACTATTTGAAATCGAAAAAAGATGACATCGTGATTATTCACAGCCCCGTGGGGCTGCCGGGGCGCGCCGTTCGCACACCGTTTTCGGCGCGGATCATGGAGGGACCCGTACCGCCGACGGTCTGCGATCGGTGTCTTAAGCACTGCGATCATCACTTCTGCATTATCCGTGCGCTCTCGCGTGCACAGCAGGGGGATCTCGAGACAGGGCTCGTGTTTACAGGCGAATACATGCCGCGCATCGACCGGATTTTGAGTGTTCATGAGATATTTGAAGAGCTGAAACAACAGCTCGAGGCAGCGAACTAGAGTGTCCGAGGATGCTCCGGGAAAGGAGTCGATTGGTTTGAAGAAGAGAATTGTCGTTACGGGGGTTGGTCCCATTACGCCGATCGGCATTGGAAAGGACGCCTTTTGGGACGCCTTGCTTGCGGGGAAAAACGGTATTGATAAGATCACTCGTTTTGATGCGACGCGCTACGCTGCGCAGATTGCAGGCGAAGTCAAGGACTTTAGTATCGACGGTTATATCGATAAGAAAGAGGCAAAGCGCATGGATCGCTATGCCCAGTTCGCCGTTGTGTCCGCAGGCATGGCGATCGCGGATGCGGGGCTTGACCTCAATGCAGAGGATCATGACCGCATCGGCGCCTATGTCGGTGCGGGCATCGGCGGCATTGAGACCATGCATAGTACCTATGAGCGGCTTTTCGACAAAGGTCCCGAGCGCGTCAGCCCCTTCTTCATTCCGATGATGATTGCCAATATGGCGGCAGGACAGGTTGCCATCAACTACGGTCTGCACGGGCCTGTCTCTTGTGTCGTGACGGCATGCGCGACGGGGGCGAACTGCATCGGCGATGCGTTCCGTGTGATGCAGCGCGGGGAAGCGGACATTATGATCGCGGGCGGTACGGAGGCATCGATTTCCGAGGCCGCCAGTGCGGGCTTTGCGGCGATGAAGGCGCTCTGTACCGATCATAACGACGATCCTGCACATGCATCCCGCCCGTTTGATAAAAACCGCTCGGGCTTCGTCATGGGCGAGGGTGCGGGGCTGGTCGTGCTCGAGACCCTCGAACATGCCGAGGCACGCGGCGCGCATATCTATGCGGAGCTTGTCGGCTATGGTTCAAACTCGGACGGTTACCATATTACAAGTCCGGCACCGCAGGGCGAATATCAGGCGAAATGTATGCGTCTTGCCCTCTCGGATGCAGAGATGCAGCCCGAGGATATCGACTATATTAATGCGCACGGTACCTCGACGCATATGAACGATCTCTGCGAAACCGAGGCGATTAAAACGGTGTGGGGCACAGCGGCAAAGGATGTTTCCGTATCCTCCGTTAAATCCATGACCGGGCATCTGCTCGGTGCTGCGGGCAGCGTAGAGCTGATCGCAACCGTACTCGCCGTTGAAAACGACATGCTGCCGCCGACAATTAATTACGAGACGCCGGACGAGGGGCTGGATCTTGACTATGTGCCGAACGTCGCACGTGCAAAGACGGTTCGTGCCGCGATTTCGAATTCCTTTGGTTTCGGCGGACATAATGCATGTCTCGTCGTTAAAAAATTTGAGAAGTAGCGCAATGGCGGAAGGACTATCGCCCGCACGGCGTGCAGAGCTGGAACGGCTTGCCGCGCATATGGGCGTTGCGTTTTCCAATATCGCCCTGCTCGACGAGGCGCTGACCCATCCGTCCTATGCAAATGAGTCGCGTGACTCTATACCGCATAATGAGCGCCTGGAGTTTTTAGGCGATGCTGTGCTGGAGCTTGCCTCCAGCACATATTTATATAAGCACTTTCCACAATGCAGCGAGGGGGAGCTGACCAAGATGCGCGCAAGCCTTGTGCAGAGCGATACGCTTGCGCGGCTTGCGCGTCGGCTGCATCTGGGGAGGCATCTGCGTCTCGGGCATGGAGAGCTGCGCGGCGGCGGTGCCGATCGGCAGAACAACCTTGAAAATGTATTCGAGGCAGTCATTGGCGCCGTTTATCTTGACCGCGGATGGGAATCTGCACGAGATTATGTATGCACGCAGCTTGTACCGGAGATTGGAAATGTGCAGCCCGCACAGGTGCGGTGCGACTATAAAACTACCTTGCAGGAGCACGTGCAGAAGGATCGGCACATGTCGGTTGCCTACGAGCTTGTCGGAGAGAGCGGGCCGGATCATGACAAACGGTTTACGACCCGTGTTTTGGTCGGCGGAGAAACACTCGGCGAGGGAACGGGCCCAAGCAAGAAAAAGGCTGAGCAGCAGGCGGCTGCGCACGCGCTTTCGAAGCTCGGACAGAGCTAAAATTTCAGTTAAACTTATCGGTGTGTGGGATTTCATTCCTTGACTTTTCCAACATGCTTCGATAATATAAAGTTGCTATGGCAGGGAGTCCCGTGCGGATACCTGCCGTTTCTTCATAGAGAGTATATTTAGCGGAGAAGAAACATTGTCCGAGGGAATGGGACAAAGAGGAGGTTTTTTATTTGTTTGGCATCAAGAAGAGCGTATTTGCACTTATTTCTGTGCTCGTATGCAGCATACTCATGGCAGGGTGCGGCGGCGGGCAGCAGAGCGGTACGCGTGCGACCCAGGTCAAGGCGATGAATGTCCTGCAGCAGGATACGCCGCTCACGCATGTGTACGCAGGACAGATTGTCGGAACAGACGAGGTGAATATCCAGTCGCGTGTTTCCGGCAACATCGTGGAGAAATATGTGCAGGGCGGACAGCTTGTCACGGCGGGGCAGCCTCTCTACCGCATTGACGACCGCCAGTACCGCAGCGCGGTGCTTCAGGCGCAGGCGACGCTCGCGCAGTCCGAGGCGACGCTTAACAACGCGCGTATGGATCTCTCTCGATACGAGCAGCTCTATGCCGATGCCGCGATCTCCGAACAGACCTTGACGACCCAGCGTGCGCAGGTGAGTGCCTACGAGGCAGCGGCAGCCGCAAACGCCGCGCTTTTGCGCCAGGCACAGGAAAACCTCGACGATACGACTGTCTATGCCCCTATGACGGGTCAGCTTTCTGTGAACGATGTGGGCGTCGGCACCTTTGTCTCGGCAGGGACGACAACGCTCGTCTCCATGGGGACATCGAACCCCATCTATGCGCAGTTTAGCCTCTCGGAGAACGAATACCTGAACTTCGTGGAGCAGGCGGCGCAGCAGAGCGGTATCGGCGGCGTCATCGTACAGCTGACCCTTTCGAACGGATCGAAATATCCGCTCACCGGACACATCGCAACGGCAGATCGCGCACTCGCCACGAACACGGGCACGCTGACGCTCAAGGCTCTCTTTGACAACCCCGACGGACTCCTTCTTCCGGGCATGTTTGCCCGTGTCAGCCTTATCGGCGATACCATTCCAAACGCACTGCTCGTCCCGGAGCGTGCAGTGCAGCAGCTCCTCGGCAAATCCTTCGTCATGGTTGTCGGTGACGGCAATAAGGCCGCCGCACGCACGGTGACACTTGGTGATAAGGTCGGCAGCTACTATGTCATCAAGGACGGTATAGATGCCTCCGATATTGTTGTTGTCGAGGGACTTACGACACTCCAGGAAGGCGGCGATCTTGCCGTAACAATGGTGACGCCGGACGAGATGGGCTTCTCCATCGACGGGGATGATTCCGACTTTAACACGCGTGCCCTCACGCCCGCGGAGTAAGGAGGAAACCCTTTGGCAAAATTTTTCATTCATCGTCCGATCTTTGCGATTGTCATCGCGTTGATGATCGTCATTGTCGGAACGATTGCAGGATTTTCTCTGCCGATCGCGCAGTACCCGCAGATCTCGCCGCCGACGGTCGCGGTCTCCGCGTCTTATACGGGGGCAAGCGCAGCCGTTGTCAACGAAACCGTTGCGCAGGTCATCGAGGAACAGGTCAACGGAACGCAGGGCATGGATTATATGGACTCCACGTCCGACGATACTGGACGCTATAGTCTCTCCGTGACCTTTGAGGTCGGCACGGACGGCGACATGGACGCCGTGAAGGTGCAGAACAACGCGGCGGGAGCAAACGCCAGTCTCCCGTCCTCCGTGCAGTCCGCAGGCGTGACCACGCGCAAATCCTCGGGGCAGATGGCGTACTTCGTCTCGCTGTACTCCGAGGATGGCAGCTATGACCGCGCGTTTATGAAGAACTATGCGACGCTCTACTTCCTCGACGCCATCAAGCGCGTCAACGGTGTCGGCGAGGTTCAGGTCTTTGGTGCGGATTACGCCATGCGCGTCTGGCTGAATCCGGATCGCCTCGCAGAGCTAGGACTCACCGTCGCGGACATCACGGCGGCGATCAACGAGCAGAACGTGCAGGCGCCCGCGGGCACGGTCGGCGGAATGCCGACGGTCAACGGTCAGGAAAAGCAGTTCACGGGCAAGGTACAGGGACGACTCACGACGCCTGAGGAATTTGGCAACGTTATCATCGCCTCGGGCAAGGACGGCTCCTTCGTTCGTCTGAAGGACGTCGCGCGAATCGAGACGGGACAGCGGCAGAACAATATTGTCGCAAAATTTAACGGCTATCCTGCCGTCGGTTTCGGCATTCAGCTCACCTCCGATGCGAACGCAATGACGACCATCGCCGAGGTGCGCAAGATTTTGGATGATGCCGAGGCGAATTTCCCGCCCGGACTCAAGATGAAGTCTATCTTTGACAGTACGGACTACATCAACGCCTCCATTAGCGAAGTTGTGCATACCTTTGTCGAGGCGTTGCTCCTCGTCGTTCTTGTCATCTTCGTGTTCCTGCAAAGCTGGCGCGCGACGGTGATCCCTCTGCTCGCGGTTCCGGTGTCTCTTATCGGAACGTTCGGCGCGTTTGTGCTGCTCGATTTCTCTATCAACACACTGACACTGTTTGCGATGGTTCTTGCGATCGGTCTCGTCGTCGATGACGCGATCGTCGTCATTGAGAACGTCGAGCATCATATGGAAAGCGGACTCTCGCCGATTGACGCCACCGAGCGCGCGATGGCGGAGGTGCAGGGACCTGTCGTCGCGATCGCGTTCGTACTCGCGGCGGTCTTTGTCCCCGTTGCATTCCTCGGCGGCATGATGGGCGTCCTGTATAAACAGTTTGCACTCACCATCGCCATCTCGATGGCGCTTTCCGCGTTCGTTGCGCTCACACTCACACCCGCGCTCTGCGCGCTCATGCTGAAGCCGAAGAAGGAAAATGCGAAAAAGGGATTCCTCGATCGCTTCTTCGATGGATTCAACAATTGGTTCAACCGTGCCCGCAAAGGCTATATCGGCATCGTCACAAACTCGATCCGCAAATCGAGGATTGCCATTGTGTTCCTGCTGATCGTCTGCGGCGTGACTGCGCTCATCTATAAGAATCTCCCGTCCACCTTTGTTCCCGAAGAAGATCAGGGCTATATGATGATTGCGATTCAGCTCCCCTCGGGAACCTCCACGAACCAAACGCAAAAAGTTGTGGACAAGATCCAGCAGGCGGCGCAGCGCGAGATTGATGGGCAGAGCGCTGTCATGTCCATCAATGGATTTGACATCCTCGCGGGCGGCGCGAACTCCAACGGCGCCGTCATCTTTGTCGGCATGAAGGATTGGTCGCAGCGTCCGGGCTTTGCACAGTCTGTCACGGCAGCGGTATATAAGATGTTCCGCGTCGGCGCGATGGAAGCGCCCGAAGCGCTCGTCATCGCCATCAATCCGCCGGCGCTTCCGGGACTCGGCAACGTTGGCGGTTGGTCGCTCGAACTTCAGGATATGACCGGTCATACAGATCTCGAACTCAACGATCTCGTGAACGGGATTCTCGCCGAGGCGAATACGCGTCCCGAGCTACAGGGCGTGCGTACGACGTTTAAGATCAACGCGCCGAGTTATCGGTACGAGATCGACCGTGAGAAGGTCAAAAATCTTGGCGTCGAGCTCACCGATGTATTCACCGCACTCCAAGTCAACTTCGGCGGCTATGAAGTCAACGACTTCAACCAATTTGGACGCACCTACAAGGTTGTTCTCCAGTCCGACGTCACCTATCGCACGGAGGCGGAGGCGGCAAAGTTCGTCTTTGTCCGCAACTCCTCAGGCGGCATGGTTCCACTCGACACGCTCCTAAAGCCCACACTCACAACGGGACCGACCCAGATCAGCAGATTTAACGGTGCGCGCTCGATCACCATTCAGGGGAGCGCGGGGCAGGGCTATAGCTCCGGTCAGGCGATGAACGCCATCACCGAGATCGTGCAGAAACACGCCCCCTCGGGCTACAACATCGAATGGTCGGGGCAGAGCCGCGAAGAGCGGAAATCTGCGGATTCCACCATGCAGGTGCTCGCGCTTGCCCTCGTATTCGTATTTCTCGCGCTCGCAGCGCTCTATGAGAGCTGGAGCGTACCGTTCGCTGTCCTGCTCACCGTACCGACCGGCATCTTTGGGGCGCTCTTCTCTGAGTACGCGCTCGCGTTCATCTTCGGTATGATCGGGATACCCGCCGCGGGCTTCCAGAACAGCGTTTATATGCAGATCGGTGTCATCATGGTCATTGGTCTTGCGGCAAAGAATGCAATCCTGATTGTTGAATTTGCAAAGGTTCGTGTGGATCGCGGCATGGATCCACTGAAAGCTGCAATTCAAGCGGCGGGGCTGCGGCTTCGCCCGATCCTTATGACGTCATTTGCGTTCATCATTGGCTGTCTGCCGCTTGCTATCGCATCCGGCGCAGGCGCTGCTGCGCGTAACGGTATGGGCGTCGCCGTCGTCGGCGGTATGCTCTTCGCAACCGCCCTCGGCATCTTCCTCATTCCGGTCTTCTATGTCGTTGTCGATCGTATCGCGCGAATGCTTGGCGGCAGAAAGAAACCAAAGATAAAGACTGCAGATGAGTACATGTAAAAACTGAATCAAACGACGATCCGTTGGAAAAAGGACGCTTGCACGGTTTGCGCAGGCGTCCTTTTCACGTATGAATCGTATGAGATCAGTGGGGGAATATCAGCTGAACCAGGAGCATATAAACGATTGTTCCTCCCGCCATGGAGATCAGCATTTGCCGCAGGCGGATGTGGAGAATCGCGGTGACGGCAATACCGATGAGCTCGGGGAGACCGTGGTCGGCGCGGAGGAATGAGGTGTCTTTGAGACAGTAGACGACGAGCATCCCGAAGACGGCGGCGGGCAGCACATTCCCGAGATAGCGCACGAGCGGCGGTGCAGGCTTATTGCCGGTGAGAAAGAGGAAGGGAAGCGCGCGCGTCAGAACACTAGCGAGAATACAGAGCGCAATCGTAATGCATTGCTCGAAAAAGGTCATTTCGCCGCCCTCCTCTCAAGATAGGGGCGCGCGATCAGGCAGACCGTTAGGATGACCGTCATCGTGGGGATCATAAAAGCATCCCTGCCAAATACCGTAAGACAGATACCCGCCGCAGCAAGCCCCAAAACACCGGTATAATGCTGTGTGTCATTCATCCACTGCTCAATGAAAATGACCACGAACATCGCGGTCATTACAAAATTGATGCCTGTCGTATCAAACGGCAGACTGCCGCCGATGAGACCGCCGAAGACCGCGCCCGCCACCCAGTAAACGTGATTGAGCAGCGTGACGAAGAACATAAACCAGCCCGCATCGACGTCATGCGGGATCTTTGCCGTATAATTGACCGCAAAGGATTCGTCGCACATACCGAAGATGAGATAGGGCTTCTTCCATCCCGTACCGCCGTATTTTTCAAACATGGAGAGCCCGTAAAATATATGGCGCGCTTGTACCATGAGCGCGAGGAGGAACGTCTGCATCGGGGCAAAGGGACTGAGGAGGAGCGCCACGGCAATGAACTCGAGCGAGCCGCCGAAGATCAGCGCGCTCATAAAGAGGGGATACCAAAACGAAAATCCCGACGCATTCATATAGACGCCGTACGCGACGCCGACAAACCAAAATCCGGCGAAGATGGGAACGGTATAGGGGAACGCGGCACGCAGGGCAGCAAGCCGCGTACTCTTAGTGTTCACGTTTTGCTCCAATCGCATTCGTCCGTATGCGCGGCGAGCACGCCGATCGCTTGGAGCGTCGAATAGATGCAGGTCGAGCCGACGAATTTCATCCCGCGTTTTTTGAGATCCTTTGAGATCGTGTCAGAGAGGGGAGAAGTTGTCCGCAGAATACAGCTCTCGCGGATGGATTTGCCGTCCGTAAAGCCCCAAATATAGCGGTCAAAACTGCCGAACTCCGCCGCGATCGCAAGGAAGATGCGGCTGTTTACGATGCTCGCCTCGATCTTGCGGCGATTGCGGACAATGCCCGCATCCTGCAACAAGGTATTGACCTTCGCCGCATCAAACGCCGCGACTCGTTCGGGGACGAATCCCTCGTACGCGCGGCGAAAATTCTCCCGCTTGCTTAGAATTGTCGCCCATGAGAGCCCCGCTTGGAACGTCTCGAGAATCAGCAGCTCATAGAGCGCACGGTCGTCGTGGAGCGGAACGCCCCACTCCTCATCGTGATATTTTATATAGATAGGATCGTTTAACCTCACCCAAGGGCACCGCTGCTTACGCCCGACCGTCATTGTCCCGCCTCCTTCGATAAGAAAAAGCCGGTGCTTGTCGGGGCTCCGGCTCGTCGATGTTATGCTTATATTCTAGAGAAATTTGTACCTCTTGTCAACAGGGATCGTCCGGTTCCTGAGGCTCATCAAAGGCGGCGTCGCTGCGTGCGGCGGTACGGTCTGCCGCAGCGTGGAGACCTGTTAGTGCGGAAAACGGGGCAAACTGTCCGGCACGGTCTCTGAGCGACATGGGGGGATGTCGCTTTGAGACATGGTGTGGTAAACGTATGATGTCCGCATAGTCGGAAATACTGCGTATGGGTCGCTGCATCTGTATGCTCCTTTTACTGCGTTATGCTTTATGTCCGCCGATTTGGCTGTTGCGCAGCCGTGCGGTAGCGTCTTCAAGGAGATTCGCGCCGCGCAGAATGGCATTTTTTCCATAGACCTTTTTGATAGCGACAATGGCTTCCTGCAGGGCATGATTTTTCACGTGAGATTTTTTATCCGCTTCTGTGAGTGACGCCTGTGCGGTTTCTTCTGCGGAAAATAGGTCAATCTGCTCGATTGGCGGAATCTCGTCCGTACGCATAAGATGATGTGCGGAGATACTGAGACGGCGGATGAGGAGCGCGGGATTTATGATCTCGTCGTAGAGGGCAGTGAGCGCCTCCATTATGGTATGGGTGGAAGTACCGCGCTCCACGAGCGCTCTTCCGTGTGCCGGCCAGGGAACACGGCGTCCATAGCGGTCGAGTCGGATACGCCCCCGGTATGCGGTGCTGATTTCGGGACGTGTCAAGCATTCGATGTCATAGCCGACAGTCAGTTCAAGGCGATCGGTCGTGAGGTGCTTCTCTGCGAGCTCAAGAGACAGCGCATCTGCCATTTCCCAGACAATGAGGCGTGCTTTCTCTGCATTGTACGGATTTTGAAGGACTTGTCCCATATGGGTGCTGCGCGATTTCGGACGATAGCTCTTGATGTCCTCCATGCGGACAGGTTCATGTCCCCAGGCATGGTCGATGAGAAGTTCGGCTTGAATGCCGAAGAGCCGGTAGAGCAGGTCTTCGTTAAGCGGTTCCCGCGGATTGCCGAGAGAACAGCGTGCGATGTCGCCCATGGTATAGAGACCGTGAGCTTCAAGCTTCTTGGCCGTTCCTCTGCCGATGCGCCAAAAATCAGTGAGCGGCGTATGTGCCCAAAGGCGGCGGCGGTACTCCAATGCGTCGAGTTCTGCGATGCGTACGCCGTCCGCATCGGGCGGAATATGCTTCGCTACAATATCCATGGCAATTTTGGCAAGATAGAGATTTGTGCCGATGCCCGCCGTGGCGGTGATGCCGGTTTCACGGAGCACATCACGGATGAGACGAATGGTAAACGCATGTGCCGAGATGCCCTCTGTGTCCAGATAACTCGTTGCGTCGATGAATACTTCGTCGATGGAATAGATATGAATGTCGGCAGGGGCGATGCGCCGGAGATAAATCTCATAGATGCGCATACTGTAATCCATATAGAGTGCCATGCGCGGCAGCGCAATATGGTAGGAAACGGCGAGGGACGGACGATTTGCGAGCTCTTTTGCGTCTGTACTTTCGCCCGTGAGTTCCCGGCGGGGGGCGCGGATACGCCGTCTCCGGTTGACTTGTTCGATTTGGCGGATGACCTCAAAGAGCCGCGGACGTCCTCCGATGCCGTGTGCCTTGAGTGCGGGGGAGACGGCGAGACAGATGGTTTTGCTCGTACGGCTTTCATCCGCGACAACGAGATTGGTCGTTAGGGGATTGAGTCCGCGCTCAATACACTCGACGGAAGCGTAGAATGATTTGAGATCGATTGCGATATAGGTATGTTGCTGCACATTGGGCTCCTCCTTTTTGTATAGTATAGCACATGCGTTTGTAAAATGTAAATCATTTTGATCCGAAGTACTGAAAAAGGGAAAAAGGACTTGTTGTCGAATATTTTTCATAGAATAAACGCCAAAGGAGCAAATCTCATGAATCTCATCGTCACGGGCGGCGCCGGATTTATCGGTGCGAATTTTGTCTACTACGAGCTGCGTACGCATCCGGAGGATCGCATTGTCTGTTATGATGTGCTGACCTATGCGGGGAATATTGCGACACTCGACGAGGCGAAGCGGTCGCCGAACTTCACCTTTGTGCGTGGCGATATTGCCGACCGTGCGGCGGTGTATGCGCTGTTTGAACGCGAGAAGCCCGACGTTGTGATTAATTTTGCCGCCGAGTCGCATGTGGATCGCTCCATCGAGAATCCCGAGATATTTTTGCAGACAAATATCATCGGCACGAGCATCCTGCTTGATGCATGCCGCAAATACGGAATCACACGCTATCATCAGGTTTCGACGGACGAGGTCTACGGTGATTTGCCGCTTGACCGTCCCGATCTCTTCTTTACCGAGGAGACACCCCTGCACACATCGAGCCCGTATTCCTCCTCAAAGGCGGGCGCGGATCTCCTCGTGCAGGCATATGCGCGCACCTACGGCATACCCGTATCGATCTCTCGCTGCTCGAACAACTATGGTGCGTTCCAGTTCCCGGAGAAACTGATCCCACTCATGATCATCCGCGCGCTGCGCGGGGAGAAGCTGCCCGTCTACGGCGACGGTCTCAATGTGCGCGATTGGCTCCATGTGGACGATCACTGCGCGGCGATCGATGCCATCGTACGCCGGGGGGACGCAGGGGAGATCTACAATGTCGGCGGTCATAACGAGCGATCGAATATCGACGTCGTTCGTACTATTCTTCGCTTACTTGGCAAAGGGGAGGAGCTCATCTCCTATGTTGAGGATCGCAAGGGGCATGATCGCCGCTATGCCATTGATCCCGCGAAGATCGGGCGCGATCTCGGCTGGCAGCCGGAGACCTCGTTCGAGGATGGCATCCGCAGCACGATTCGCTGGTATGAGGAACATCAGGAATGGTGGGAAGACATCGTGAGCGGATCGTACCGGCTGCGCAACGAGGCTGCGAGATAAGACGGGGCTCTTTGTACCGAAAATTCAGTATTGACATTGTGTAGGCTTTTCGCTATACTACCATTTGTCAGCGCTTAGGCGCGGGGGCATAGCTCAGCTGGGAGAGCGCTTGCATGGCATGCAAGAGGTCAGGGGTTCGATCCCCCTTGTCTCCACCATATCGGATGCTAGAGGATGTGAGAGAAATCTCGCATCTTTTTTGTTTGCTTTTGGTAAAATAAAAACCGCATCGCTTCTCAAAGCGATACGGATTCATATCAATGGTGCATCCGGGGGGATTCGAACCCTCGACCCACGGCTTAGAAGGCCGTTGCTCTATCCAACTGAGCTACGGACGCGCTGGTCGGGATGACAGGATTCGAACCTGCGACATCTTGCTCCCAAAGCAAGCGCGCTGCCAAACTGCGCTACATCCCGATACCGCACTATTATAATGAGCGATACGGGAAAAGTCAATACAGAGAGCCGACTTGAAGAGGCGTCCTATTTCACAATATGCTTGCCGCCGAGGAAGCGCGGTTTCCAGTAGTCGTTCGAAAGAGTGTCGATGCGGACGCCTTTGCTCGTGGAGGCGTGGATAAATTCGCCCTTGCCGAGATAGATGCCGCAGTGGGAAGCACCTTTTTCATACGTTTCGAAAAAGACGAGGTCACCGGGGACGAGCTCCTTTGCGCTCTTTGTCCTAAGCCCCAGTTTATACTGCTCATCCGCTGTACGGGGGATGGCGATGCCCTGCTTTTGAAAGACGTACTGGAGGTAGCCGGAGCAGTCGAATCCCTTTGGTGTTGCACCGCCGAATACATAGGGCGTCCCCATATATGCCTTCGCCGTTTTAATGATGCTCGAGACTTTGCTCGCGGGGAGGATGGGCTTGCCGTTCGGTGCAAGAGGCAGGGTATCCTGCTTTGCCGGCGGCGGAACGTCGACGCCCCACGGGCGCGTGGCAGGTGCATCCTTGAGTGCACGCCATGTTGCGTTGTTGACGACGCCCGTGATTTTTATTTTGCTGTCACGCTGGAATTCGGCAACGGCGCGTTCGGTATCTTTATCAAAGACGCCGTTGGCATTTTTGATCTTATAGCCTGCGTTTTGGAGCGCTTGCTGGAGGACGAGTACTTCGTGTCCGTGCGAGCCTTCCCGGAGCGTCGGCGACGCGGATGCCGTGCCGGCTGCGAGTGAGAATGCAATGCCGGTGCCGATGAGGAGTTTTGCGAGGCGTTTCATGACGGTTCTTCCTTTCCGTATCAATGCGGAAGTTTGTTATCCGTGCCGGACGTGTTCGAGTCCTTGACTCAGGAAGCTGAGCACATGCTCGTCGTCTACGGAGTAGAGAACTTCCTTGCCGTCGCGGCGGAACTTGACGAGGCGTGCGTTGCGCAGGACGCGCAGCTGATGTGAGATCGCGGATTGTCCCATGCCGAGACCGTCGGCGATGTCATAGACGCGCAGTTCCTGCTCTGCAGCGAGCAATGAGATGATCTTGATGCGTGTGGGATCGCCGAGCGTCTTAAAGAGGTCGGCGAGATGCTGTGCGGTGTCTTGGTCAATGCATTTCAGAGGGGCGGCAGAAGTCATTCTTCCGGAGTCCTTTCTTATCAATAAATCTTGTTAATCTCAAATCCATTCTCTGCGAGGGCGCGAATGATGCGGTCGATGTGTTCCTGACCGTGCGCCTCGACAGTGACGGTGAGCTGCACTTTTTTGAAGCTGTCCGTGACCATGCTCTGATCGTGGTCGAGGCGTATGACGTTCGCGTCCAAATCGGTGAGGATCTGTGCGACGTTGAGCAGCTGTCCGGGTTTGTCGGGGAGCTGCACGGCGAAGCGGAAGACGCGTCCGCGTGAGATGAGCGCCTTTGAGATGAGTGCGGAAATCGTTGAGATGTCTATGTTGCCGCCGCTGACGAGAACGGCGATCTTCTTGCCGCGTATGTTGAGTTTTGGCAGTGCGGCGAGGGGGAGTACGCCAGCGCCTTCGGCGATGAGTTTGTGCTTCTCAATGAGGGAGAGCAGGGCACTCATGATCTCCATCTCGGAGACGGTGATGATCTCATCAAGATAACGGCGACAGAACTCGAATGTGAGCGTGCCCGCCGTCTTGACAGCGCAGCCGTCGGCAACGGTATCGGCGGAGGGGAGCGTGATGAGCTTTCCTCCGGAGAGCGCCGCCTTCATGCAGGCGGCATTTTCCGGCTCGACGCCGATGATCTTCACATGCGGGTTGACGAGCTTTGTTCCAAGGGCTACGCCTGAGACAAGACCGCCGCCGCCGACAGGAACAAGAATCGCATCCACGTCTTTGAGCGCGTCGATGATCTCGAGTGCGATCGTGCCTTGACCAACAATGACATCGCGGTCGTTGAACGGGTGGATGTAGACGAAGCCTTTCTCCTTTTGGAGCGCTAGACTGTGCGCGTAGGCGTCGTCGAAGCCGTTGCCGTGCAGAATGACCGTCGCACCTAGTGCGCGGGTCGCCTCGACCTTTAGAATCGGTGTCGTGGCAGGCATACAGATGACGGCGTCAACACCGAGTTTTTGTGCGGCATAGGCGACTCCCTGCGCATGATTGCCCGCCGAGGCGGTGATGACGCCGCAACGCCGCTCCTCCTCGGTGAGCATGCTGATGCGGTTGTAAGCGCCGCGCAGTTTGAATGCACCGGTGGTCTGGAGGTTTTCGAGTTTGAGATAGGCGGCGTTGCCGGAGAGATCGGAGAAGTACTCGCTGTATATGAGCGGGGTCTTTCGCACAATGCCCTCGAGCTGTTTTGCGGCGGCATAGATGCTCGCAATCCCTGTCGATGAAACGATGACCTCTTGTTCCGTTTGTATTTGATCGTCTCCCATGTGCATGCTGCCTCCATATTACTTGCTTTTTATTTAGGTCAGTCTATCATTTTCGCCGTGGAACGTCAAATATTTTTGCACAAAAGCAGTCAGAATAAAGAAGGATTTCGACGCATTTTCAAGAATAAATACTATAACAGGAAGGGGGACGTGATGGACGCTTGTTTGCTGTATGCACGGATTCTCGTTCCTGTCGACGGCTCGGAGGGAGCGCTTCGCGCAGCGCAAAGCGCAGGGGAAATTGCCCGCGTGACGGGCAGCACGATAGACTTCCTCTACGTCACGCCCTTTGACGAGCGCACGGACGACGGTGCGGCATCATGGCTCCCGGAGACGGTGACTGCTTCTGCATCGGCACGTGCGCAGGAGATTTTCTCCGCAGCGGCGGCGGTTTTGCCCGCAGGTGTCGCGTATAGCAGCTTCCTGCGTGTCGGGAGTACTGTTGAAGAGATTCTGCGCTTTGCCGATGAGGAGGAGAGCGCACTGATTGCCATTGGTGGGAGAAAAACTTCGCGCGTGAGCGGTATTCTGCTCGGGAGCGTTTCGCAGGCAGTGCTCGAACGTGCGCATACGCGTATCTTGGTGGCGGGGCGGGCGTGAGTTTTGCGATAGAGTGGTTTAGGTTCTTTGAGGAAAAGGAGGAACTGCCATGATGAAGAATATTTTGGTGCCGGTGGACGGTTCGGAAGGCGCTGACCGCGCCATTGAAAAGGCGGTCATGCTGGCAAAGCTCTGCAATGCGAAGGTAAACTTCCTCTACGTTGCAAATATTAATCAGCTCGCCATCAACGCGGTGCTTTCGGATGCGATTTTGGACTCCGTAACGAAAGCGGGGAATGTGATTCTTGAGCGCGCGATGGAGATGGTGCCGGAGGGCGTCGAGAAGGAGTCGTTCTCGGATACCGGTTCGCCGGCGGTCGTTGTCCTCGACTTTGCGGAGTCGAACAACATCGACCTCATCGTCATGGGCAGCCGCGGGCTTGGTGTTGTCAAGGGCGTACTCCTCGGCAGCATCAGTCAGTACGTTGTAGAACAGGCAAAATGCCCTGTGCTCGTGGTTAAGTAAATTTTGTAAATTTCTGTGGGGCTGCTGCGGCGTATGTTCGCGGCAGCTCCCTTTGTCGTGTATGCCGAGATTTTAGGAGAGAAAGGCAGAGGTCTATGGATGTGCGCAGCCGCTTTATGCGGACTGAGATGTTGCTCGGCGTGGCCGGTATGGCGCGGCTTGCGGGCGCCTCCGTCGCTGTGTTTGGTATTGGCGGCGTCGGTTCGTTTACCGCCGAGGCTCTCGCCCGTGCGGGTGTTGGGCATTTGACACTCGTTGACAACGACTGCGTCGATGTGACGAATATCAACCGGCAGATCCACGCATGTACGGATACCATTGGGATGCCGAAGGTCGAAGCAATGACGGCGCGCATTCACGGTATCAACCCGCACTGCAAGGTGACAGGGATGCAGGCGTTTTATCTGCCGGAGAATGCGGATGATTTTTTTGCGCAGCGTTATGATTATGTCGTGGATGCGGTGGATACGGTGTCGGCAAAGATTGATCTGGCGCGCCGGTGCTGCGCACGCGGCATACCGATCATCTCGAGCATGGGGGCGGCGAACAAACTCGATCCGACACTGTTCGAGGTATTGGACATCTACGAGACGAAGGTGGATCCGCTCGCGCGTGTGATGCGGAAAAAACTTAAGGAGTATAACGTGCCGCATCTCAAGGTCGTCTGCTCGCTCGAACGTCCGCAGCATCCGACCGGCGGAAAAGAGCCCCCTGCCCCCGGCAGGAACAGCTTGCCGGGGAGCGTCTCTTTCGTTCCGCCGGTCGTGGGGATGATTATAGCGGGCGAAATCATTCGTGATCTGTTGGGGATTCATGTGGAGGTATCGGCATGAAGATTTCTGTACTTGGATGCGGGCGTTGGGGCTCCTTTCATGCGTGGTATGCACATCGGATCGGACATGAGGTCATGCTGTGGGGACGGGAAGGCTCGCCGCATCTCGCGCAGCTCTATGCGTCGCGGCGGAACGAGTTCCTGACGATGCCCGAGGCGGTGCGGCTCACGGATGATCTTGCGGCGGCGCTTCGATTTGCGGATACGGTGATCATCTCGATTCATGCACAGGCGCTGCGCAGCTTTCTGTGTGATCTCAATGCTGCGGGAATGACCGGTCTGCTCACAGGAAAGCAGGTGATCCTCTGCATGAAGGGGATCGAGATCGGCACAGGAAAGCGGCTGACAACCGTCGTGCATGAGGAGCTTGGCGATACAGTACGTCCCCTCGTATGGGTGGGCCCCGGGCATGTGCAGGATTTTGTACGCGAGATTCCAAACTGTATGGTGATTGCGGGGGAGGAACGCGAGGAGCTGCGCGCGCTTGTTGAGGAAATTTCAAGCCCCTTGATTCGTTTCTATTATGGAGAGGATCTGCTCGGCACGGAGGTTGGTGCGGCGGCAAAGAACGTCATTGGTCTTGCCGCAGGGATGCTGGACGGGTTGTCTTATGGCAGCCTCAAGGGCGCGCTCATGGCGCGCGGCACGCGAGAGCTCTATCGGCTCGTGCAGGCGATGGGCGGCGACGGTGAGACCATCTACGGACTTTCGCATCTCGGCGACTATGAGGCAACGCTGTTTTCGCCGCACAGCAACAACCGCCGCTATGGCGAAGCGGTGGTACGCGGCACGGCGGATGAGTTTCATAAGATTGCCGAGGGGGTCTATACGTCGGAGGCTCTCATGGCGCTCTCGCAGAAATACGGCGTTGATTTGCCCATCTCCGAGACCGTCTATGAGATTGTCGTACGCGGTGCCGATCCGCGGGAGCAGCTGACACGGCTGTTCCTCCGCGCGACCAAGGGGGAGAAGGATTAGGATATGAGCGAAATACGAAAACATATCGATGTCGTTGCCGGCGCGATCCTGCGCGAAGGAAAGGTATACGGCGCCTGCCGCAGTTACGGTGACTACGCGGGGACGTGGGAGTTCACGGGCGGCAAGGTGGAGCCGGGCGAGACAGACGAAGCGGCGCTTATCAGAGAGATTCGTGAGGAACTCGGCATTGAGGTTACTGTGGAGGAGCTGCTCGGCACACTGGATCACGACTATCCGGAGTTCCACATGAATATGCGCCTCTATATCTGCCGCCATGTATCCGGCGAGCCGGAGCTGCGGGTACACTCGGAGGGACGATGGCTTGGGCTGCAGGATCTTTATACGGTGCGATGGTTTGAAGCGGATGCGGAACTCATCCGCCGGCTTGAAGCATATCTGCGTTGACAATGCTCCCTTTGCAATGCTATAATACACAGCGAGCCGACAGGCTCCACGCGCCGAAGTGGCGGAATTGGCAGACGCAGCAGACTCAAAATCTGCCGTTGGCAACAACGTGCCGGTTCGACCCCGGCCTTCGGCACCACAGCAAATATCCCTACGGGGTAATCTCCCTAAGAGCAGCGCAGAGCTCTTAGGGATTTTTTTACAGCAAGTCAAAACACTTGAAACTATACGTATATCACGGGTAATATTCGGCGGCGACGGGTTGACACATACGTCGGAAACGTGTATATTTGACAGAAAAATTTGATGAAGAAACAGAAAGGAAGGGTCAAGTTGGCACATTATTACACGGAGCCATCCCACACATTTGGAGAGTATTTGCTCATTCCGGGATACTCCTCGGCAGAATGCTTTCCGGCGAATGTTTCTCTGCGCACGCCGCTCGTCAAATTTCACCGAGATGAAGAGCCGGCGCTTTCAATGAATATTCCGCTCACATCTGCAATCATGCAGGCCGTTTCGAACGATACAATGGCAATTGCACTTGCTAAACAGGGCGGCATTTCATTCATTTATGGATCGCAGAGTATCGCAGAGGAAGCGGCGATGGTTTCCCGTGTAAAAAATTATAAATCCGGGTTTGTCAGCAGCGATTCGAATATCAGCCCGGAGACGACGCTCGGCGGCGTGCTCGATCTGCTCGCAAAGACAGGGCATTCGACGATGGCAGTAACCGAGGACGGTTCCGCCAACGGGAAACTTGTCGGAATTGTGACGAGCCGCGATTATCGCGTATCGCGCATGTCGCTCGATACGAAGGTCGCTACATTTATGACGCCGTTCGAAAAACTCGTTTGGGCGGATGCAGATTCCACGACGCTGACACATGCGAACGATCTCATTTGGGATCATAAGCTCAATATGCTCCCGCTCGTAGATAAAAATCAACGTCTTCGCTATATGGTGTTCCGCAAAGACTATACGGATAATAAGGAAAACGATCTCGAGCTGACGGACGACAACAAGAGCTATATTGTCGGTGCGGGCATCAATACGCGCGATTATGCCGAACGCGTGCCTGCACTTATAGCGGCGGGCGTGGACGTCCTCTGCATCGATTCCTCCGAGGGCTTTTCCGAGTGGCAGCGGCTCACGATACAGCATATTCGTGAGGAATTTGGCGATGCGGTAAAGGTTGGTGCGGGCAACGTTGTAGACGGGGAGGGATTCCGCTTCCTTGCAAATGCAGGCGCAGACTTTATCAAGGTCGGTATCGGCGGCGGTTCTATCTGCATCACGCGCGAGACAAAGGGCATAGGGCGCGGGCAGGCGACGGCGCTCATCGATGTCTGCGCGGAGCGCGATAAATATTATAAGGAAACGGGCGTCTACATTCCCATCTGTTCCGACGGCGGCATTGTTTACGATTATCATATGACGCTCGCGCTCGCAATGGGGGCAGATTTCCTCATGCTCGGGCGCTACTTCTCCCGGTTCGACGAGAGTCCGACAGATCGCGTCATGGTGAACGGTACCTATTATAAGGAATATTGGGGCGAAGGGTCGAACCGTGCGCGCAACTGGCAGCGCTATGACCTCGGCGGCAGTAAAAAACTTTCCTTTGAAGAAGGCGTGGATTCGTATGTGCCTTATGCAGGACCTCTGAAGGAAAACGTCGAGACAACGCTTTCGAAGATTCGCTCAACCATGTGCAACTGCGGTGCACTCTCCTTGCCGGAGTTCCGTGACAAGGCAAAGTTGACGCTTGTCTCCTCGACCAGTATTGTCGAGGGCGGGGCGCATGATGTGATATTGCGCGACAAGCTCGGTCGCGACTAAGAAGGCGTGACACGCGATTTTGGCGCATCGCTGTGTCACTGCGAAAAATCCTGCGGTCGACGTAGGTTTCATCTGCGCCTTCCCTTGTATTTTTCTTGTTCCTTGCGCTGCATCCAAACTTCCGCGTCACTCAGGTTGCGGTATAAGGCGCGATCTTGGCGCACAGCGGTGTCATGTCGTCGAATGCTTCGCTAGGAGTAGCTTTTGACTACGCCGTCGCGCGCATTCTCCTCATTCCTTGCTATGCATCAAATCTAGCGCGTCACTTGGGTTACGGTAAAACGCGCGATTTTGGCGCATAGCTGTGTTGCTGCGAAAAATCCGGTATTCGACGTAACTTATATTTACATCGAATACCGGATTTTTCTATGCCCTTTGCATAAATGTACGATAGGTTTTCTCCATCTCCTTGCGTGTCTTGGTCGCCGGCCATAGTTCGCCGAGCGCGCCCTCGCGCATTCCGGCAGAGAGGTGATCGTAGAGCAACGGATTTTCCATGCCGAGTCTCGCGATGAGCTCCTTCACTGTTTGACGCGTCGTATTGCCGTTATGCGGGCAGGGGGACGGCAGCGGTGTGAACCCATGATATCGTATCGCGTCGATGAGTTCCTGCTCGCGGAAGTAGACGAGCGGACGAATAACCGTCAGATTTGTCCGCTCCAGATAGGTCTTTGGACGGAATGTGTTGAGCTGCCCCGAATAGAAGAGGCTCATTAAAAATGTCTCCACTGCGTCATCATGATGGTGCGCGTATGCCACCTTGTTCATATTATGCTCCGCAGCGTAGCGGTTCACGGTGCCGCGTCGGAAGAATGCACAGGTGAAACAGGGGCTTTTATCGTCCTGTGCCGCTATCGTTCCCGCAATGTCCACATCTACAACCTCATAGGAGACGTCAAGGCTTTTGCAGAACGCGGCGATGGCATCCGTATCGAACGGCTCGTCGAACTGCGGGTTTACCGTAAATGCCGCGATGGAGAAATCTTTTTTTAACCGCTCGCGCAGAATAGCGAGCGCATAGGTTAGGAAGATGCTGTCCTTGCCGCCCGAAACACCAATGAGAATGCGGTCGCCGTTCTCGATGAGTTCGAACTCGACCACCGCGCGCATGAGTTTGCTGAAATAAGACTGCGGTATATTGATATTCATGAATCCTAAAACTCCCACCTATTCCTGCCAGCAGAGATAGACGCCGAGAATGCCGCGCTCTAAATGAATGGAGAAGCGCCGTGCCGTATTCTTCGGAGAAATGATATTGCTGATGGTTGTTGATGCACGTGCGGAGATCACTGTGCCTGTTAGCTCCCAATGCAGCCCCTGTGTCGTTACCCCCGCACATTCCTCCGTAAAGGGGAGTAAGGAAATGGCGCGCGGCATCTCGTCACATGCGATAGAAATCGATTCACCGCCGTGTAAATAGAGGAGCGCTTCCTTTTCATCAATCAAAATGCACGGAACGGGCGCGTGCGCGCAGATCGCAGCAGTACTGAAAAGATGATCCAAACGACCGCCAAACGCCGCCGTCAAAATGATCAGTGGGCGCGTGAAATGCTGTGCCGCAATTCGGAGAGAAAGAGCCGTATCCGAATCGTCTTTTTCCACAGGGAAGCGATATACCTCTGCTCCGTGCTCGACCGCCCAAGCCCATGCTTCTGGAGAAGCGCTGTCTCCGTCACCAATCAGTAGGGAGGGGGACTTTGAGACTGCACGACACAGATTGACACCTTTGTCAATTGCCAAAATATGAGATGTAATGCCGGACTTTTCCATTGCGGATAGAAGATCTGTGAACCATGTCGGAGAGGGAGCACGTCCGCCCCCTATACAAATCAGTAGTTCTGCAGCAGCACAGGGAAGAGTGACATGTATTCCGGAAAGAGAAAGCGTATGCATAGACGCTGCTCCTTTCTATATATTATGAATTATAGCATAAGATTTTTGACATAAACAATGAAAATTATCAAAAAAGGGGCTTGACGCAAAAAAAGACCTATGTTATATTATATAAACCGCGCCGATATGAGGAAATAATCTGAAAACGGCACGAGATGTACCCTGAAAACTACACAATGCAGAGAGGTTAGAGATAATCTAACCGAAGCCAGATGCAACATCGTTGATAATTTGGTCAACGAAAACAATTCTTTTACAGAATGACATTAATGAGTCGAGTGAGGCTCTTCTTTTACGGAGAGTTTGATCCTGGCTCAGGACGAACGCTGGCGGCGTGCTTAACACATGCAAGTCGAACGGAGCGAATGAAAGCTTGCTTTTATGAGCTTAGTGGCAAACGGGTGAGTAACACGTAGACAACCTGCCGATCAGATGGGGACAACATTCCGAAAGGAATGCTAATACCGAATGGCGTGTACGGGAGGCATCTTCCCTACATGAAAGATGGCCTCTATATATAAGCTATCACTGATCGATGGGTCTGCGTCTGATTAGCTGGTAGGTAAGGTAACGGCTTACCTAGGCGACGATCAGTAGCCGGTCTGAGAGGATGAACGGCCACATTGGGACTGAGACACGGCCCAGACTCCTACGGGAGGCAGCAGTGGGGAATCTTCCGCAATGGGCGCAAGCCTGACGGAGCAACGCCGCGTGAGTGAAGAAGGTCTTCGGATCGTAAAGCTCTGTTGAAGGGGACGAACGTACGCAGTGCGAATAGTGCTGAGTAATGACGGTACCTTTTGAGGAAGCCACGGCTAACTACGTGCCAGCAGCCGCGGTAATACGTAGGTGGCGAGCGTTGTCCGGAATCATTGGGCGTAAAGGGAGCGCAGGCGGCCATGTAAGTCTTGCTTAAAAGTTCGGGCTCAACCCCGTGATGGGCAAGAAACTATATGGCTTGAGTGCAGGAGAGGAAAGCGGAATTCCCAGTGTAGCGGTGAAATGCGTAGATATTGGGAGGAACACCAGTGGCGAAGGCGGCTTTCTGGACTGCAACTGACGCTGAGGCTCGAAAGCCAGGGGAGCGAACGGGAGTAGATACCCCGGTAGTCCTGGCCGTAAACGATGGATACTAGGTGTGGGAGGTATCGACCCCTACCGTGCCGGAGTTAACGCAATAAGTATCCCGCCTGGGGAGTACGGTCGCAAGACTGAAACTCAAAGGAATTGACGGGGACCCGCACAAGCGGTGGAGTATGTGGTTTAATTCGAAGCAACGCGAAGAACCTTACCAGGTCTTGACATTGATTGACAGGGATAGAGATATCCTATTCTCTTTGGAGACAAGAAAACAGGTGGTGCATGGCTGTCGTCAGCTCGTGTCGTGAGATGTTGGGTTAAGTCCCGCAACGAGCGCAACCCCTGTCCTTTGTTGCCAGCATGTAGTGGTGGGCACTCAAAGGAGACTGCCGCGGAGAACGCGGAGGAAGGCGGGGATGACGTCAAGTCATCATGCCCCTTATGACCTGGGCTACACACGTACTACAATGGGACGGACAGAGAGCAGCGAGAGAGCGATCTTAAGCGAACCTCAAAAACCGTTTCTCAGTTCGGATTGCAGGCTGCAACTCGCCTGCATGAAGTCGGAATCGCTAGTAATCGCAGGTCAGCATACTGCGGTGAATACGTTCCCGGGTCTTGTACACACCGCCCGTCACACCACGGAAGTCGTTCACACCCGAAGCCGGCGCAGCCGTCTAAGGTGGGGAAGGTGACTGGGGTGAAGTCGTAACAAGGTAGCCGTATCGGAAGGTGCGGCTGGATCACCTCCTTTCTAAGGTGCTATGCTGTCGAAGAAGCGAACCGCAAGGCGAAGCTGATTCGGTAACAGCATGTATGCGAAAACGTCCAACGAATCGAGCCGTAAGGCGAAGATGAGTTGCTGACGTTGACCGCGCACTAAGCTGTTATAAGCAAGTAACAGGTCGACATCTGGCATAACTCTGCATTGTCTAGTTTTGAGGGTATATTATCCTCTATAAGGAATCCTGCATATGCAGGAAAACCTAAGCGAAGTGGGAGCAATCCTGATTCGCGTCTATTGTTCACTGAAAACTACACAGAAGAAACATTTAAGAAAATCTAAAAAGAAATGACAAAAGTCATTTTCACTGAGGTCATCTATCACGGCAACGAGATAGAAAGAAACAGAATAGATTTTCCCAAGCAAATTAGGATAAAGCGAAAATACCTTTTAGTCGTAAGACGTAAGTCAAGCGAAGAAGGGCATACGGCGGATGCCTAGGCGTTTCGAAACGAAGAAGGACGCGATAAGCTGCGATAAGCCATGGCGAGCTGCAAGTAAGCATTGACCCATGGATTTCCGAATGGGGCAACCCGGCAGGAGTAATGACCTGTCATCCTACTTTCGAGGTAGGAAGACCCACCCGATGAACTGAAACATCTAAGTAGTCGGAGGAAAAGAAAACAAAGGTGTTCTGCTCATGAATGGGCTGGATGCAGATCGACAGGATATTTACTTCTCAGCAAGGAAGAAGACGGAGTCGTAGTCGGAAGCTACGGCGACGGCTGATGACACAGCTGAGGAGGAAATAGACCGAGAGATGCGCCAGAATGTTCATGAGTAGAGCACAGTGATTCCCTGAGTAGCGGCGAGCGAAACGGGAGGAGCCCAAACCAGAGGACTTCGGTTCTTTGGGGTTGCGGACCTGCAACAAGCTTCATCATCTAGTGGAAGTATCTGGGAAGGTACGGCGAAGAGAGTGAGACCCTCGTACACGAAAGAAGAGAGAGTGGGCAGGAATCCAGAGTACCACAGGGCACGAGGAACCCGGTGGGAAGCAGGGTGGACCACCATCCAAGGCTAAACATGACGAAACGACCGATAGCGGAAAGTACCGTGAGGGAAAGGTGAAAAGAACCCCGGGAGGGGAGTGCAAAAGAACCTGAAACCGTATGTCTACAAACAGTCGAAGCACAATCAATGTGCGACGGCGTGCCTATTGAAGAATGAACCGGCGAGTTGATTTATACTGCGAGGTTAAGCGGGAGACGCGGAGCCGCAGCGAAAGCGAGTCTTAAGAGGGCGGAAGTAGTATGGATCAGACCCGAAACCACAGTGATCTATGCATGTCCAGGTTGAAGCTCAGGTAAAAATGAGTGGAGGACCGAACCGGTGAGTGTTGAAAAACTTTCGAATGAGGTGTGCATAGGGGTGAAATGCCAATCGAACGTGGAGATAGCTGGTTCTCCCCGAAATAGCTTTAGGGCTAGCCTTAAGCGAATAACCATAAAGACGGTAGAGCACTGATCGGGCAAGGGGCGTAAAGCCTACCGACCCCAGTCAAACTACGAATGGCTTATATGGGCAGCTTAGGAGTCAGCGTGCGAGTGATAAGACCCGTACGCAAGAGGGAAACAGCCCAGACCGCCGGCTAAGGTCCCAAATGCTGTGCTAAGTGGAAAAGGATGTAGGACTTCGAAAACAACCAGGATGTTGGCTCAGAAGCAGCCACCATTAAAAGAGTGCGTAATAGCTCACTGGTCGAGAGGCCCTGCGCCGAAAATATCCGGGGCTCAAGCACAGAACCGAAGCCGCGGCAAAGTAGTAATACTTTGGGTAGGGGAGCGTTCTTACTTGGAAGAAGGCAGACCGGAAGGACTGCTGGACGAGTAAGAAGTGAGAATGCCGGTATGAGTAGCGAAACGACAGGTGAGAATCCTGTCCACCGAAAGCCTAAGGGATCCTGGGCAACGCTCGTCGCCCCAGGGTAAGTCGGGACCTAAGCCGAGGCGTAAAGCATAGGCGATGGACAACCGGTGAAAATTCCGGTACCGGGTCAGTTTGTTTGAGGATGGAGTGACGCAGGAAGGAAGCTGAGCGCGCGACTGGTTGGGCGCGTCGAAGGCGGTAGGCTAGTACGGAGGCAAATCCCCGTACTATAAGGCCGAGAACCGATAGATAGGAGAGACTACGGTCAATCTGAATTCAGCCGCACTACACTGCCAAGAAAAGCTTCTAACGAGAACTGATCCGCCCGTACCAAAACCGACACAGGTAGGCGGGGAGAGAATCCTAAGGTGCGCGGGAAAACCCTCGTTAAGGAACTCGGCAAAATGCATCCGTAACTTCGGGAAAAGGATGGCCGGAGGTTGTGAAGTTATTTACTGATGGAGCGACAGCCGGCGGCAGAAAAGAGGCCCAAGCGACTGTTTACCACAAACACAGGTGCCTGCGAAAGCGCAAGCTGAAGTATAGGTGCTGACGCCTGCCCGGTGCAGGAAGGTTAAGGAGAGTTGTTAGTCTTTGGGATGAAGCAGCGAACTGAAGCCCCTGTAAACGGCGGCCGTAACTATAACGGTCCTAAGGTAGCGAAATTCCTTGTCGGGTAAGTTCCGACCCGCACGAAAGGCGTAACGATTTGGGCACTGTCTCAACGAGGGACCCGGTGAAATTGAAATACCTGTGAAGATGCAGGTTACCCGCGACTGGACAGAAAGACCCCATGGAGCTTTACTGCAGCTTGGCATTGGTCTTTGGCATATAACGTACAGGATAGCCGGGAGACTGGGAAAATATCTCGCTAGAGGTATTGGAGTCACCGTTGGGATACCGGCCTTTATATGCTAAGGATCTAACCGGAATGTTAACAGCATTCGGGACAGTACCAGGCGGGCAGTTTGACTGGGGCGTCGCCTCCGAAAGAGCAACGGAGGCGTCCAAAGGTTCCCTCAGCGCGGACAGAAATCGCGCGCAGAGCATAAAGGCAGAAGGGAGCTTGACTGCGAGACTGACGGGTCGAGCAGGTACGAAAGTAGGGCTTAGTGATCCGGTGGAAGAGAGTGGAATTGCCATCGCTCAACGGATAAAAGCTACCCTGGGGATAACAGGCTAATCTCTCCCAAGAGTCCATATCGACGGGGAGGTTTGGCACCTCGATGTCGGCTCATCACATCCTGGGGCTGAAGCAGGTCCCAAGGGTTGGGCTGTTCGCCCATTAAAGTGGTACGTGAGCTGGGTTCAGAACGTCGTGAGACAGTTCGGTCCATATCCATCGCGGGCGCAAGATACATGAGGGAGGCTGCTCCTAGTACGAGAGGACCGGAGTGGACGAACCAACGGTGTACCGGTTGTCCTGCCAAGGGCACGGCCGGGTAGCTGCGTTCGGAAGGGATAAACGCTGAAAGCATCTAAGCGTGAAGCCCGTCCCGAGATGAAGTATCTCATCTCAATAAGAGAGTAAGACCCCTTGCAGAAGACGAGGTAGATAGGCTGGGCGTAGAAGTGCGGCAACGCATGCAGCTGACCAGTACTAATCGGTCGAGGGCTTGATTTATTGATGGAAAGTGCGCAGCACTTTCCATGATGACAGGTTATTTCGCAACTAATTTGCAAAAGAGTTTCTTCTGTCTAGTTTTGAGTGAACGATAGGTAGTTTACTCAAGTATGCGGTGATGATGCCCGGACGGTTCCACCTGTTCCCATTCCGAACACAGCAGTTAAGCGTCCGCAGGCCGAGGGTACTTCGTTGGAGACGACGCGGGAGAGTAGGTAGTTGCCGCAATGGGACTCGTGAATCGCGTGGTTCACGAGTTCTTTTACAAAATATTATAACGGCGGCTTTGGTGAAGCGGTTAACACACTGGATTGTGGCTCCAGCATGCATGGGTTCGATCCCCATAAGTCGCCCCATAGGGGTATAGCTCAACTGGTAGAGCAACGGTCTCCAAAACCGTAGGTTGTGAGTTCAAGTCTTACTGCCCCTGCCATTGAAATTTACCGTATTGCTCTTGCGATACGGTCTTTTTTATGTTCTTTTTTCCTTGTCAAAGATTCAATAATAGTGTAGAATGACACATGTGCAAAACTGCATATACTTATTGTGAATCTAAGGAGGAGATATACTCATGAAGAGATTTGTCCAAATGGTGCTTGTGCTCTGCCTCACGCTGTTTGCCGCGCAGGCAGGAGCGTCCCCTTATTCCGACAAGGTGACACTTCCCGAGGGGGCTGTCATTACGAATGTGAACCGTTTGGCTGTCGGGGCTCCTCTCTATGTACAGGTGGAGGATACTTCGCCGTCGCTTGAGATTCTGACGCAGATTGTTTCGGATGCGAGCCGTATCACACGTGCGAATATTGTTCCCTATGATATGGTCGTCAAGGGAATTCAGGAGTCGAAGGGGGTTGATCTTAAGACGCTCCCCCGCCGCGATGCTGCAAAGATCTTTAAGGAGAATGTTGCGGACTATGCGGACGCCTATATTATTCTGACTGTAGCAAACAACAGCCGGACGACGTTCTTCTTTGATGTTTACCGCTCCGGTTCGAACGATCTCCTCTACACCTATGAGGTTCGTGCGAACAAGTCGGACGGCAATACGGTTGCGACGTTCTCCAGCCTTTCCGAGCAGTTCTATAAGAATTGGCAGCGTTCGGTCGAAGAGCAGAATAAAGGAAAATAAGATTATTGTACGTTGCGAGAGATTGCTGCACTTCTGTGCGGCAGTCTCTCTTTATTATTTTACAGATCTCAAAAAAATTCAATTTTTATCCTGTACAATAACCATACCTACCGGATAGAAAAATACCGGGCGGACGATGGGAGGGCGCCTTCAAAAAACTACCTTGCAAAGTTGAAAAACGTCGATGAAGGAGCCTATAAAGTCTTGAAAACCATAAAAAATTTGAAACCAAGAAAGATCGATAATATTTTTTACGTAAATTATCTTGCCTCCCTGAAAAAAATATGATAAGATGACTGCGTTGTTAGGATGAATACTTGTCACTAAATACGGTGAGTACATTTGCTAAGGAAGGAAGAGATAAATGGGTGAAAATTCATTCTTTTCCCGCATGAAAGATACATTTTCAAGCGTGGTGAACTCATTTATGCCGATGATGGAAGAAGAGTTTGAAGAGGAGATTGCGCAGGAGCGCGCTTCTCAGAAGGCGGAGATGCGGCGGGAGACATCTGCGCTGCGGGAGCGTCGGGTCGCTAATGGTGGAACGGTCTCATATGACACCTCTTCCTATGGCGCAGGGACTTCCGCCTCGGCGATGCATACGACCTCTACCGGGGATTCCGGTACGCAGTTCACTGTCCATACGACGAAGGTTGCGGAGCTGAAGGTTCGTATTCATCGTCCGCGTCGCTATGACGATGCTGCGCCTGCCGTGGTTCAGCTCAAACAGGGAATTGCGATCGCGGTTAATTTCGACTGTATGAATGAACCTGAGCGCCGCCGTGTCTGCGACTTCCTGAACGGCGCCTGCTATGTTCTGCATGGTTCGGCACGTGTCATTTCGAGCACGATCATTCTCTACGCACCGAAGGGCGTGGACGTGAGTGAAGCAATGACCATGGCAAAGTAATTTTACGATATTGTTTATGTACACGGAGAGATGATGTTCGCTCCGTGTTTTTGTTTGCAAAGAAATTTTTTCCGAAGCGTTGTTTTACATCTGTTCTTATGTTATAATACTCGGCAGTGTGAAAAAGCACGCGATTCCGATAGCCAACCTGTGCTGCTGATGCGGTGGTATGGCACATGAGGAACGCGGAAGAACAACAGGAGGTATATTCATGGCAGTCATTTCTATGAAGCAGCTTTTGGAGGCAGGCGTCCACTTCGGACACCAGACGCGCCGCTGGAACCCGAAGATGGCGCGTTACATCTTCACGGAGCGCAACGGCATCTACATCATCGATCTGCAGAAGACGGTGCGCAAGGTGGATGAGGCGTACAACTTCCTTCGCAGTGTTGCGCAGGAAGGAAAGTCCGTACTCTTCATCGGTACGAAGAAGCAGGCGCAGGAAGCGATCCGCGAGGAAGCTCTGCGTGCGAATATGTTCTATGTCAACGAGCGCTGGCTCGGCGGTATGATGACGAACTTCCAGACCATTCAGCGCCGTATTCACCGTCTCAAGGAGCTTGAGGCGATGGAGGAGAACGGGACGTTCGAGGTTCTGACGAAGAAGGAAGTGCAGGGACTGCGCCACGAGATGGAGAAGCTCGAGCGCTATCTCGGCGGAATCAAGGATATGAACCGTCTGCCGGGTGCACTCTTTGTCGTTGACCCGCGCAAGGAGCGGATTGCGGTCGCCGAGGCACGCAAGCTCAATATCCCCATCGTGGCGATTGTCGATACAAACTGCGATCCGGACGAGATCGACTATGTGATCCCCGGAAACGACGATGCGATCCGCGCGGTGAAGCTCCTCACGGGCTGTATGGCAGACGCCGTGCTCGAGGGCAATCAGGGCGGCGCAGCGGAAGAAGCTGCGGCTGAGTAAGGAATAAAGAGGGGGTAAGGGAGTGTTATCCCTTGCCCTTTTTTGATGAAGGCGATCAATGCAATAGGAGGCATACAATGGCAACAATTAATGCTGCAATGGTAAAGGAACTGCGCGAGCGTACGGGCGCAGGAATGATGGATTGCAAGAAGGCGCTCGCTGAGACCGACGGAGACATGCAGAAGGCGATCGACTACCTGCGTGAAAAGGGAATTGCAAAGGCGGAGAAGAAGGCCGGCCGCGTTGCGGCTGAGGGGGCTGTGACGGCGTATCTCTCGGCTGATGCGAAGGTTGGCGTGATCGTTGAGATCAACTGCGAGACGGACTTTGCGGCGGGCAACGAGCAGTTCCGTGCGCTCAGTGCAAAGGTCGCAAAGCATATCGCTGAGACCGATCCCGCAGATCTCGACGCGCTGAATGGAAGCACTCTTGACGGCAAGGATGTCGCTGCCCTCATCACGGAGGCGACAGCAACGATCGGTGAGAAGATTTCCCTGCGCCGATTTGCACGCTATGAGAGTACAGGGCGTGTTGCAACCTATATCCATATGGGCGGCAAGATCGGCGTGCTCGTAGAGCTCACGGGCGGCGATGAGCAGCTCGGCAAGGATATCGCGATGCAGATTGCGGCGGCGATGCCTCTGGCGATCGACCGTTCCGGCGTGACGGCAGATCACATCGAGCACGAGAAGGAAGTACTGCGCAAGCAGGCGCTCGAAGAGGGCAAGCCGGAGAAGATTATCGAGAAGATGGTCGAAGGGCGCATCAATAAATTCTACGAGGAAGTCTGTCTGCTCGAGCAGAAATTCGTGAAGGATCCCGAGAAGAAGATCTCCGAGGTGCTCGGAGATGTTCAAGTTAAAGCGTTCACACGCTTCCAGCTGGGCGAGGGCATCGAGAAGAAGCAGGAAGATTTTGCTGCTGAAGTTGCTGCACAGATGCAGTAATAGACCGAGAAGGAGAGCTGCCTGCCGGCAGCTCTTTTTTGCAGAGATAAAGCGGATTTTTTTAGAAATCTATGCTATAATGTCGCAGAGTAGAGAGCGTGACAGGAGGAATCATCTTGGATGCGAAATATCGCCGTATCGTTTTGAAACTCAGCGGGGAAGCCCTTGCGGGCGAGCAGGGATTCGGCATCAATCCCTCTGTGGTCGAAGAGATTGCCGCACAGATCAAGAAGGTGCGCGATCACGGCATCGATGTTGCGATTGTTGTCGGTGGCGGTAATATCTGGCGCGGGCTTTCGGGCAGTGCTAAGGGCATGGATCGTGCTACTGCGGACTATATGGGCATGATGGCGACGGTGATGAACGCTCTTGCCCTGCAGGATGCGCTTGAGAAACAGGACGTCGATACGCGCGTACAGAGCGCGATCGAGATGCGTCAGGTCGCGGAGCCGTACATTCGCCGCCGTGCGATTCGCCACATGGAGAAGGGGCGCGTCGTGATCTTTGGCGCGGGGACGGGTAATCCATACTTTTCGACGGATACGACGGCGGCGCTGCGTGCCGCAGAGATTGAAGCAGACGTGATCCTCATGGCGAAAAAAGGAACGGATGGCATCTATGATTCCGATCCAAACAAAAATCCGAATGCAAAGCGGTTTGAGAAGCTGGCCTATATCGATATTCTGCAAAAGGGGCTTGCAGTCATGGATGCAACGGCAACGAGCCTGTGTATGGATAATAAGATTCCCATTGTTGTGTTCAGCATGGATCGCTATGAGAACATTGCACGCGCTTCGTTTGGAGAGGCGATTGGAACGACCGTAGGAGGCGAAGCAAAATGATCAAGGAGATTCTTTCAAAGCACGAAACGAGCATGACGAAGGCGATCGAATCGCTGCGCCGCGAGTTCTCCTCGCTGCGGGCGGGGCGCGCGACGCCGAATCTCCTCGACAAGGTGATGGTGCCGTATTATGGCACGCCGACATCGGTCAATCAGCTGGCGAAGGTGACAGTGCCGGAGCCGCACATGATCGTTATCACGCCGTGGGAGAAATCCGTGCTGCACGATATCGAGATCGCGATTTCCAAATCGGATCTTGGTCTTTCGCCGAACTCCGACGGCAATGTGATTCGCCTTGCGATTCCTCAGCCGACGCAGGAGCGACGGAAGGAACTCATCAAGACAGTCGGAAAAAAGACGGAAGAGGCGAAGGTCGCTCTGCGTAATATCCGCCGCGATGCGAACGAGGCGATCAAAAAACTTGAGAAGGATAAGGAAATCAACGAGGACGAATCTAAGCGCGGTCAGGAATCCGTGCAGAAGCTTGTGGATAAATTCGTGAAGCAGATGGAAGAGATGCGCGCCGCGAAGGAAAAAGAGGTTATGGAGATCTGATGCCGGCCGTCTATGAAGGGCGCCCTTGGGCAGATGTACAAATGGAACTCGATGCCGCAGGAATCTCCTATGCGCTGTGTCAAACGTGCGCGCCCCGGGATTTTTTCAAAACGGATGTACGGCAGCCTTATGTTGTTCGGACACGAGAGCTGCATGGAGTATTCGAAGTGACACTTGCTTTCGCTCCGAAACGAAGTCTTTCACTTGCAGAAGATGATGAGATACGCTGCTAAGCGGAAAAGCATTACCCCTTCCGGCAAAGCCGGAGGGGGATTTTGGCAGTGAGATACAGAGAAGTGGAACCTCTAAGGGGAGACGGAGCGCCATGTGGAAAAAGATTTTTGGCGGTGGGGCAACGGATGCCGCTTCGCACGATACCTCGCCGATATGTGCGGTTCGTTGTGAAAATATGCCGCATCATCTCGCTATTGTTATGGATGGTAATGGTCGCTGGGCAAAGGCGCAGGGGCTTTCACGGTCAGCGGGACATGAGGCGGGCGTGCGCACGCTCAAGCGTATTGTGCGTGCGGCGTCCGATATGGGGATCGAGGTACTCACGGTATATGCGTTTTCAACGGAGAACTGGAAGCGACCTCCGATAGAGGTGGATTTCCTCATGCGTCTCTTTGATTCGTTCCTCCAAAAGGAAATTGAAGAGATGCACCGGGAGAATGTACGGATTCATTTCATAGGGCGACGCGACCGTTTCGGTGATCGATTTCGACGTCGGATGCAGGAAGCAGAGAACCTCATGGCAAATAATACAGGGCTTCGATTTAATGTCGCGGTGAACTACGGCGGTCAGGATGAGATCCTGCGTGCGGCACATAGTCTTGCTGAACGCGTTGCCTCGGGGCAGCTTACCCCGAAGGATATTGATGAGACTGTGTTCTCAAATGAATTGGATACAGCGGGAGATCCGCCCGTTGATCTGTTCATTCGAACGAGCGGGGATCTGCGTTTGAGCAATTTTCTTCTATGGCAGTCTGCCTATGCTGAGTTCTACTTTACGGATACGCTGTGGCCGGATTTTACGCCGGATCACCTTGCGGCGGCAGTGGAGGACTTCGCGGGCAGAACACGCCGATTCGGAGGGCTCACCGCAGAGGATTAGCATAGGAGGCTGTCTTTGATTACACGCATTATTTCCGGTATCGTCGGCATCGGTTTGTCTGCCTATATCATTCAGGAGGGGGGACGAACGTTTGGGATTGCGGCGGCAGTCCTTGCCATGCTCGCTTGGATTGAGTTTACACGGGCATTTTCGCATCGCGGAGGCAACCCAACGCTTTTTACGGGCGTGCTTGGTATCGCCGGGATCCTGTACGGCGCTTTTTATGGGCAGCACGATTTTATTTTGCTTTCCATTATGGCGGCGACGCTGCTTGCCGCGCTTAGCTGTGTGCTCCTGCGTGGGGATGTATCCGTTCCGGACGTTGGGATCTCCATCGCGGGGATCTGCTATATTGGACTGCCGTTTGCGCATCTCATGATGCTGCGGCAGCTCTCAGGGAACCTGTATACGACACCTATTGGAACGTTTGACCTTGGCACGGCGATGGTATGGGTCATGTTTATTGGAACATGGGCCAGTGACAGCTTTGCCTATTTCGCCGGAAATGCGTTTGGCTCCCATAGACTTGCACCTGCAATTAGCCCGAATAAAACAATAGAGGGCTTTGTTGGAGGGCTTCTCGGCACGGTAGGCGTAGTCGTTGGGCTTGGATATTTCCTGCATTTTCCGCTCGAATATATGGCGGGGCTCGGCTGTGCGATCGCGATTCTCGGCACGCTCGGCGATCTTGTGGAATCCATGATGAAACGCCATACGGGCATCAAGGACTCGGGCGCGATCATCCCGGGACACGGCGGCGTATGGGATCGGTTTGACAGCGTGCTGTTTACGGCGCCGCTCGTTTACTATTATACGATTTACTTTGTGCTTCGATAATCACGGCATCATAAAGGAGACCCGATGTTAGAGAAGATTGTTGCAACGATTTTTGTATTTGGACTCTTGGTCTTTGTCCATGAACTGGGACATTTTATTACGGCGAAACTGACGGGGATGCGCGTCGATGAGTTTGCTATCGGTTTTGGACCGCGCCTCGTGAGCTTTCGCTATGGGGAGACAGTTTATTCTATCCGTATTGTACCGCTCGGCGGGTTCAACGATATTGCAGGAATGACGCCCGATGACAACGAGGCGGGGGAGCGCGGCTACTGCCGCAAACCGATTCTGTCGCGCATGTTCGTGATCCTTGCAGGTTCTGCGATGAACCTCATTCTGCCCGTTGTGCTCTTTTTTGGAATTTTCTTCTTTGCGGGGGTACAGACGCCGAATCCCGCGCCGGTGCTCGGCACGGTGCTTGCAGATCAGCCTGCGGCGCAGGCGGGGCTCTTACCGCAGGATCGCATTGTTGCGATTGACGGGAAGCCAATAGATACGTGGCAGTCGATGGTCGAGATGATTCGTGAGAATCAAGGAAATGTGCCGCTCACGATGCAGATCGACCGTGCGGGGCAGGATTTGACCGTCAGTGTGACGCCGCGTTACGATGCGGCGCAGAATCGCGGTTATATCGGCATTGTCAACGCCTTTAACAGTACCTATCCGGGATTTTTACAGTCCCTTACGATGGCGTTTGAGCGCACGGGCATGATCATCGTGATGATGCTCGACGCGCTCTACCGCATCATCCTCGAACTCTCCGGCTCCGAACTGGCGGGACCGATCGGCGTCGCACAGATGGCAGGCGAGGTCGCGGAGATGGGCATTGTGCCGCTGCTGAACTTTGCCGCACTCCTCAGTCTCAACCTTGGCATCATCAATCTGCTGCCGGTACCCGCGCTCGACGGCGGACACTTCCTTACGCTCTGCGTCGAGGCGGTGCGCGGCAAGCCGCTGAGCCCGAAGGTGATGCATTATATTCAAAACGCGGGTGTCGGGCTCATCATCTTGCTCATGCTGCTCGCGATGAAGAATGATGTCGTCCGTATCTTTGCAGGAGGCTGACCGCCCTTATGCTCACATATGAACGCCGAAAGACACGGCAAATAAAAATCGGGAGTATTCCTATCGGCGGCGGTGCCCCCATCTCCGTGCAGTCGATGTGCAATACCAAGACCACGGACACGGAAGCAACCGTACAGCAGATCCGCGAACTTGCGGCGGCGGGCTGTGACATCGTGCGCGTCGCCGTGCCGGATATGGCGGCGGCGCAGAATCTTGGAAATATTATCCGTCAGGTCAAGACGCCGCTCGTTGCGGACATTCACTTCGACTATAAGCTCGCGCTCGAGGCGATGAAGCAGGGCATTGCCGCACTGCGCATCAATCCCGGCAACATTGGCGGGACGGAGCGCGTCAAGAAGGTGGTCGCAGCAGCGCGCGAGGGCAGCATCCCAATTCGCATCGGCGTCAATGCCGGCTCGCTCGACCATAAGATGCTCAAACAATACGGCGGCGTCACGGCAGAGGCACTTGTCGCGTCCGCAATGGAGCATGTGCGTGTCCTTGAGGAACTCGATTTTTACGATATGAAGATCTCGCTCAAGGCGCATGATGTCCCGCTCACTCTTGCGGCATACCGGCTGATGAGCGAGCGCGTAGACTACCCGCTGCATCTCGGTATCACGGAGGCGGGAACGGCGGGGACGGGCATCATCAAGTCTTCGGTCGGCGTCGGCGCGCTTCTCGCGGAGGGCATCGGCGATACGATCCGCATCTCGCTCACGGGCGATCCCGTCGTTGAGGTACGTACGGCGAACGAGATTTTGAAGGCGCTCGGGCTCAAGGAATACGGTCCCACACTCGTCGCCTGTCCGACCTGCGGGCGCACGAGCATCAATCTCGTGGAGATTGCCGAAAAGGTGGAAGAGCGGCTGCGCGGTATGGAGGATCCCATTGAGGTCGCCGTCATGGGGTGCGTCGTCAACGGTCCCGGCGAAGCGCGCGGCGCGGATGTCGGCATCGCGGGCGGCAACGGCGAGGGGCTGATCTTCCGCAAGGGAGAAGTCGTGCGCAAGGTGAACGAAGAGGAACTGCTGTCCGAGCTGTTTAAGGAAATAGACGCGATATTGGAGGAACGCAAGCAATCATGAGAGCAACGAATCTTTATGCGCCGACCCTTAGAAATACACCCGCCGAGGCGGAGATCGCAAGCCACCGGCTCATGTATCGGGCAGGACTCATCCGTAAATCCGCGGGCGGTATGTATACCTATCTGCCTCTGGCGTGGCGCACGCTCCGCAAGATCGAGCAGATCATCCGTGAGGAGATGGATGCGGCGGGCGGTCAGGAGATCATGATGCCGATTCTTCAGCCCGCCGAGCTGTGGGAAGAGAGCGGGCGTTGGGGGGCATACGGCGCGGAGATGATGCGCATCCAGGATCGCCACGAGCGCGCGTTCTGCCTCGGCCCCACACACGAGGAGATGATCACGGCGCTCGTGCGCGACGAACTGCGCTCCTATAAGCAGCTCCCCGTGATGCTCTATCAGATTCAGGATAAATTCCGTGACGAGCGCCGCCCGCGTTTCGGCGTCATGCGCAGCCGAGAGTTCATCATGCAGGATCTCTACTCCTTTGACAAGGACGTTGAGGGAATGCACGAATCCTACCGCAAAATGTACGAGGCGTATACGAATGTCTTTACGCGCTGCGGACTGAACTTCCGCGCGGTGGAGGCGGACTGCGGCGCGATCGGCGGCGGACGTTCCGAGGAGTTCACCGTGCTCGCGCCCGAGGGCGAGTCGCGCATTGCCTGCTGTGATGCATGCAGCTATGCGGCGAGCGATGAGAAGGCGCAGCTGCGTCCCCTCGACGCGCCGGATGAGGCGGAACTTCCCCTTGAGAAGGTCTCGACCCCGCACACGAGCACGATCGCACTGCTCGCGGAGTTCCTCAAGATTCCCGTCGAAAAGACGATCAAGGCGGTAGCGTATCAGACGGAGGAGGACGTGCTCGTCCTCGCCTTCCTGCGCGGCGATCACGAGGTCAACGAGGTGAAACTCGCGAACGCCGTGCCGGGCGCTCGCGAGCTGCGCATGGCGGATGAAGCCGCCATCCGTGCAGCGGGGGAATGCCCCGGTTTTATGAGTCCCATCGGCATCAAGGAGGGGACGCATATCGTCGTTGACGAGACGGCAATGCGGATGAAGAACGCCGTCTCGGGCGCGAACGAACAGGACTATCACTATACGAACGTCAATCCTGTCCGTGATTTTGCCCACGTGACAGTCGCCGATATTCGTCTCGTCGCCGAGGGGGATCTCTGCCCTGCCTGCGGCGAGGGGCATCTCCATATCAGCCGGGGCATTGAGGCGGGACAGATCTTTGCGCTCGGGACGAAGTACAGTGAGGCAATGCAGGCGAACTTCCTCGATGTCGACGGCAAACTCAAGCCCCTGCAGATGGGGTGCTACGGCATCGGTGTCGGGCGTACCATGGCTGCCGCCATTGAGCAGAACCACGACGAGCACGGCATTATTTGGCCGCGCGCGATTGCGCCCTATGAAGTCGTCGTCGTTGCCGTCAATGCAAAGGTGGAAGAACAGCTCGCTTATGCCGAGGAGATCTATGAGGAACTGCGCGCGGCGGGCATCGATGTCCTGCTGGACGACCGCAGGGAACGCGCGGGCGTCAAGTTCAACGACTGCGACCTCATCGGATACCCCGTGCGCATCGCCATCGGTCCGAAGACGATCGAAAACGGCTCGATAGAGGTTAAGCTGCGCCGTACGGGCGAACTTGTGAACTTTGCACGCGATACCTACCTCAAAGGCGTCCGCGATATGCTTGCGGCGCTTTGAGGGCAGAGGGGCACCGCAGTTTTCTGCGGACGTATTGAAAACACCGCATGTAATTGATATAATGATCGTGTCGAAATAAATGTTGACTGACTTGGAGGTGGCTGCTATGATTCGCCCATTGCCGTTCAATTTGAAAGAGAACGCTGAGAAGGGACAAGAGATGCTTGTCAAGGTGCTGGAAGCGATCGTGGATCATTCCTTTAACCCGTTGGATAAGGTCGGCGGCATGATCTTCCCGTTTCGTGTCGATGTGATCGACTGCGAGAACCGCTATGAACTCTTCGCGGAGCTGCCCGGTTTTTCGAAGGCGGCGATACAGGTAACGGTACACGAAGGCGGTCGGCTTAAAATCAGGGCGGAGCGCGATGACACGGACTTTGCCGATGCTAAATTCCTCTGCCGTGAGCGCAAGAAGGGCGTCTTTGAACGCGTTTTCTTCGTGGATGATATTGAGGAAAACGGGATCACGCTGTCGTATGAGAACGGTATCCTGCATGTGATTGTACCCAAGCTCGAGGAGACGAGCAGCTGCCGTGTCTTTACGGTTCAGTGAGAGTGATTCGTGTAGGGGATTTTTGGAGGGAATTGTATGGCCGAAGATCGGGACTGGGAGATTTTTAAGCAGAAATTAAAGGCGAAGACAGAGATCGATCTCGACCTTTATAAAGAACCGCAGATGAAGCGGCGCATCAATAATTTGATCACGCGCGCGGGACATAAATCCTGCACAGAATACTTTGACCATGTGTGTGGAGATAAGGATGAATTTGCGGCATTCATCGAGTATCTGACCATCAACGTGTCGGAGTTTTTCCGCACGCCGGAGAAGTTCAGCAAGCTCGAGACGGATGTCATTCCCGATCTCCTGAAGCGCTCGCCGAAGCTCAACATTTGGAGTGCGGGATGCTCGATTGGGGCAGAGCCGTATTCGCTTGCGATCATCATGAAGGAGATGACGCCGGGAACGAAGCACCGCATCCTTGCATCCGATCTCGACATCGAAATTCTCGCAAAGGCAAAGCGGGGCGTCTACACAGCGGACGAGATCAAGAGCATGGCGCCGGAGCGTCGCCGCAAGTATTTCAACGAGGAAGGGGAGCTCTTTGCCGTAAAGCCGGAGATCAAGAGCATGATCGAATTCAAGCGGCACAATCTCCTGCAGGATAAGTTCGAGACGGGCTTCGACCTCATTCTCTGCCGCAATGTCGTGATCTACTTCACGGATGAGGCAAAGGATCAGCTCTATCGGCATTTCTTTGACGCGCTCAAACCGGGCGGAATTCTCTTTGTCGGTGCGACGGAATCAATCCTGAATTTCCGCAAGATGGGCTATACGAGCTTCCAGCCGTTCTTTTATCAGCGGCCGCTTGAGTCGTGACGGCGGCGGAGCAGCTCGTGCTCCTGCAGCGCCAAATCGCGTGGGCGGCGGAAAAGACGGCGTTTTACCGCGACGCGTTTGCGCGCGCGGGCGTTTGCGCGGGCGATGTGCATACGCCGGCGGATATGAATCGTCTGCCGCTCTTGGAGCGTGCGGCATGGGAAGGGGCGGGCGCCCCTTTTTTCATGCTCGCACTGCCGCTCTCGGGGCTGATGCGCATGAGCCTCTTGCGGGATTCGGCACATGAGCGCGGTATCTTTCATTGCTGTACGCAGGAAGACGTCGCCCGCCGGGTTCGGTCGGCGGCGCAGATGCTTTCGGCGGCGGGGATCAATCGTGCGAGCAACGTGCTTCTCGTCGGAGATTTTACCGACAGCAGAATGCTTGACCTTCAATATGCGCTGGATACACTCGGGGCTATGACCATGCCGATTGGGACGGATGCGTCGGCGGCGGACATCGATCGGATATTAAGCGTCATCGTGCCGGATACCGTCATTGTGTGGGAGAACCTTCTTTCACCTGTCGCGGCAGCATTGCAGGAAAAGCGGATTATGCTGCATCGGCTCGTCACCGTCGGTGCGCGGGTTATGCCGCAGGAGGAAACGCGTGCGATTTCCGGAAATTTTGCGAGAGGGCACGTACATCTCTATACCGACGCCGTACTTGGGGCATTGATCGCGGGCGGTGCGATCGGCGGCATGCGGATTGACGCGGAACAATTTTTTGCAGAAGCCCTCGATGCTGCGGGCGCAGGGCATACGGAGGACGGCGCCGCAGGGGAACTCGTTCTCTCGACGATTGCAGCGGAGGCCATGCCCGTTCTGCGGTATCGTACGGGAAGAGCGGTGCGGTTCGTGCGGCGCGCCGCAAGCGGCAGCACATCTGAATTATACATCACGGAGGGATGAACGTGGCGGACGAGAGACTGATTGCGGCGCTGGACGTTCCGACGCGGGCGGCGGCGGAGCGCCTTGTCACGCGTTTGGGGAGCAGCGTCGGATACTATAAGGTCGGCATGGAGCTTTTCTATGCGCTTGGCGGGGAGATTGTCACATGGCTGAAGGAACGCGATAAGAAGGTTTTTCTCGACCTCAAGCTCCACGATATTCCGAATACGGCGGCGCAGGGGCTTTGCTCGCTCCTGCGCCTGCGTCCGGATCTGCTCAACGTCCACACGGCGGGCGGCCTGCGCATGATGCGAACGGCTGCCGAAGCCCTGGGCAGGGCTTCGGAGGAGCAGGGCGTACCATGCCCGAAGCTCATCGGCGTGACCGTACTCACGAGTATGGACGCTGCGGATTGGACGGGACTTGGACATGTGGGCACGATTGAGGAAGCGGTGCTTCGCCGTGCGCAGCTTGCGCAGGAGGCGGGACTCGACGGTGTTGTGGCATCGCCGCAGGAAACGGCGCGTATTCGGCGTGCATGCGGGGCCGGTTTTCTCATCGTGACGCCGGGCATCCGTCCCGCAGGCGTATCGAATGACGATCAGCGGCGCGTGACGACGCCGGCGGAGGCGATCCACGCGGGAGCCTCGCATATCGTCGTGGGGCGTGCGATCTCAGGCGCGCAGGATCCGCGCGCGGCGGCGGAGCATATTTTACGAGAGATGGAGGAAGCATGATGACGCAAGAGGAAGTACGCGGCCTGCTGCTCGAAACGGGCGCGATTATGGAGGGACATTTTCTCCTGACATCGGGACGGCACAGCGCGCAGTATGTGGAGAAATTCAACGTGCTGCAGCATCCGCTGCATACGCAGCATCTCTGCGAAGCGATGGCGGAGAAGTTCAAAAACGCCGGGATAGAGACCGTGGTCGGCCCCATGACGGGCGGCATCCTGCTTGCGCATGAAACGGGCAAGGCGCTCGGTACGCGTGCGATCTTCACGGAGCGTGTGGCGGGGCGCATGACGTTCCGCCGCGGCTTTACACTCCGTCCGGGAGAGCGTGTGCTCATCGTTGAGGACATCGTGACGACGGGCGGATCCATTAAAGAGGTCATTGATGTTGTAAAGTCTCTCGGCGCCGTTCCGGTCGCCGTCTCTATGCTGGTTGACCGCAGCGGAGGCAAGGCGGACTTCGGCGATGTGCCGAAAACGGCGCTCCTCACGATGGACGTGGAGAGCTATGCGCCCGAGGAATGCCCGCTTTGCAGAGAGGATGTTCCCATGACCAAGCGCGGACGCACGGGGAAATAGGGCAGCAGACGGATGGCAGATTCATACACGGAGAAGGTGGACGCCGCTCTTGCGGATTGGCCGAAATTACAGGAGCTCCCGCAGGAAATCGCGGGCTTCCGACGCAGCTGTGAGCGGAGGCAAGAGGACGCGCAGTATGAGTTCTTTCGCTATGATCATGCAGATCTGCACCGTGCCGCGATCGGATTTTACGATGCAGTGACCGATTCGTATAAACTGCGCGTGCAGATCGGCGTTGTGAGCTATGCGTTGCCGTCCTTCGTCTGTAAGGAACTGGGGCGCTTTGGGGACGAGCTGGATGTCTATCTGCCGCGCGTGATGGAGGATCTTCTCGCAGAAACGCTGCATACACAGGAGCTGCAGACGATCTGTGATGCGGTTCTCGCGTGGGAGTATGGAGCGGCGCTGCCGGAGGAATGCGAGGGCTTTGTGCTCTTTATTCGTCCCAAATCCCCTGCGGCACTGACGAACGGCTCCTATCTCGTCATTGACTATGTAGACTTTTCGCAGGAGAGCGACGTCGGCATTTACTACAATTTTTATCGCGATGAGTTTTTTTGCGAGTATCATATCTGGGGTATGCCGTACGTCAGTTATGATTTTGACGCGGTGGATCTCGAAGAGTTGGAACAGCGGCTCAAGCTGTACCTGGTGCGCTATCTAAAGATGGTGGCGGCGGAGGCGGCAAAAGGACGCCCCGCATAATGTTTTTGTGAAAGAGAGGAAGACGTGCAGAAAGAGCAGTTGCAGTCACTGCGCGGCGATGTACTCAGGCGTGCGGAGGAGCAGTTCCTACGCATCGACGGCATTGCGGAGTATAATACGAAAAAGGTGCTCGACGCCATGCGTGAATGCCGTGTGTCGGATGCGCATTTTGGGGTGAGCTTCGGCTATGCATACAGCGATCTCGGGCGGGAGAAGCTGGACGAGCTCTATGCGCGTGTATTCGGTGCAGAGCGCGCTCTCGTGCGGACACAGTTTGTCTCGGGAACACATGCGCTCGCCACTGTGCTGTTCGGACTCCTGCGTCCCGGAGACGGGCTTGTCTCCATTACGGGAACGCCCTATGATACCATGCAGACGGTCATCGGTTATGCGCACGAGAGCACCGGATCGCTGAAGGAATTTGGCATCAAATACGACGAACTCCCCATGCAGGACAGCGGCGTTGACCTTGCAGGAATTTCCCGTGTAATTACGCCCGAGACGAAGGTGGCGCTCATTCAGCGCTCACGCGGGTACAGCGAGCGCCGCCCGCTCAGCATCGCGGACATCCGGGAGATCACTGCGCGCGTGAAAGCGGCGAATCCCGGATGTATCTGTTTCGTGGACAACTGCTACGGCGAATTCGTTGATACCTCTGAGCCGACTGACGTGGAGACCGTCGACATCATGGCAGGATCGCTCATCAAAAATCCCGGCGGCGGACTTGCGCCGACGGGCGGTTATATCGCAGGACGAAGCGACCTTGTGGAAGCTGCTTCCTATCGTCTCACCGCGCCCGGCATGGGGGATGAGCTCGGGGCGAGTCTCACATCGAATCGACTGATCTTTCAAGGGCTGTTTCTCGCACCGCATATTGTGGCGCAGGCGCTCAAGGGCGCAGTCTTTGCCGCTGGGATCTTTGAGGGCTTGGGGTTTCGGACATTTCCCAGCTTTATGGAGGAACGCGGCGACATCATTCAGGCGGTCATCCTTGGAGATGCGGAGCGGATGAAGGCATTTGCACGCGCGATACAGGCAACGTCACCCGTAGATTCGTTCGCTGCGCCCGAGCCGTGGGATATGCCCGGCTACGCCGATCAGATCATCATGGCGGCAGGGACATTTGTACAGGGGGCATCCATTGAGTTGAGCGCGGACGGTCCGATGCGCGCGCCGTACTGCATTTATTTGCAGGGCGGTCTGACCTTCGAACACGCGGCACTCGCCGTGATGGCGGCAGCGGAGGCGGTTACGGCATCGTTATGATTTGACGGGCGAAGTGTACCGTTATTATATCGGGGGGAACACAGATGAATTATCGTCAATTAGGAAATCTCACCGTCTCGTCAGTAGGGCTTGGGTGCATGGGGATGAGCCATGCGTACGGTGCGCCCGCAGATAAGAAGGAGATGCATGCGCTGATTGCCGCGGCAGTCGACATGGGGATCACTCATTTCGATACGGCGGAGGTCTACGGTTCGCCCGACGATCCGCATGACAATGAGCGTCTCGTCGGTGCGGCGCTCGCGCCCTATCGGGAAAAGGCCGTCATTGCGACGAAGTTCGGCGTCTCGTTCGATATGTCGCTGCTCAAACAGGGGCGCAGCCCAATCGTGACGGATGCGCGTCCGGAGGTAATTCGTTCCTCTGTGGAGGGCTCACTGCGCCGGCTGGGCACGGATTACATCGATCTCTACTATCAGCACCGCGTTGATCCCCAAATTCCCGTCGAGGAGGTTGCGGGCGTCATGGGAGAGCTCATCCGGGAGGGTAAGATTCTCCACTGGGGCATCTCCGAGGCGACGGAGGAGGATATTCGCCGCGCACATGCGGTCTGTCCCTTGACGGCGGTGCAGAACCGCTACTCCATGATGGCGCGCGGCTATGAAAAGCTGTTCCCTGTGCTCGAGGAACTGAATATCGGCTTTGTCGCTTTTTCACCGTTTGCGAACGGCGTCCTCACCGGGGCATACGGCAAGGGTGATGCGTTCGATGCAAAGAACGACATGCGTGCGCGGATGCCGCAGTTTACACCCGAAGCGATGGAAGAGAATGTGGCGCTGCTCGAGCTCCTGCGCGGATTTGCGGAGGAAAAGGGCGCGACGAGCGGGCAGATCGCACTTGCGTGGATGCTCTGCAAGAAGCCGTACATCGCGCCGATCCCTGGGACGAGGAAGATCGTGCGTCTCAAGGAAAACGCGGGGGCTGCCGACATTGCACTCTCTGCCGCCGAGGTTGCGGCAATTGACGAGAAACTTTCCGATATGCCGATGTCTGCCGTGTTTGGAGGATCGGGGTCATAAGTGTTCAATAACAACCGGGCTGCCGTACTTGCATATAAAATGTAAGTACGGCAGCCCGGTTTTTCTCTATAGGAAACCTTTTCATACGGTATAGAAATTCCTCATGCGATTTCTTTATTCATGAATGATGTTCAATATTGATATAGTCTATAACTATAGAAGTAAACTATATAAAAGAAGTATTTCATTTTTTTTCAAAAATGTGCTAGAATAAATTAAAGTTATGGAAGGAATAGATCATGATTGAGATCCGATTCGAGGGAGTTGGTCAGGTATTTGACGGTCGACAGGTATTAGGCAATCTGACCTGCGTCGTTCGCGGCGGGCAGATCACAGCGGTTGCGGGAGCGAACGGCAGCGGGAAATCGACGCTGCTTCGTCTCGCGGCACGGCTCATGCTCCCGACGTCCGGGACGGTGACAACGCTCCGTGACGGCGTGGCGGTGCGCGGGGCGGCGTACCGCGCGATGCTCGGCATGGCAACGCCGGAGATGGAACTCTACACGCGTCTCACGGTGCGGGAGAATCTTTCGTTCCTGCTCGGGGTGCGCGGCGTGCCACATGAAGAAGAGGTATTACACGAGCTCTTGGAGCGTGTCGGGCTTTCCCCGGACATTTTGCCGCGCACGGCGGGGCAGCTCTCGACGGGGATGCGCCAGCGTGTGCGGCTCGCCGTACTCTTCGGCAGTGACGCCGCGGTGTGGCTGCTTGATGAGCCGGGGCTCGCGCTCGACGACGCGGGACGCGCACTGCTCGGCGCCGAGGTACGGCGGGCAACGGAGCGCGGACGGCTCGTTCTCTGGGCGACGAATGACCGCGAGGAGAAGGAGGCAGCAGATGCGTGCATCGAGCTTTGATGCGGCGTGCCGCGTCGCCTATAAGGAACTCCTCGACGGTGTGCGCCACCGCGCCGGCTATGTGACGATGGGGATGTTCGCGCTGACCGTGATTGCGTTCATGAGTATGTCGCTTGCGGGGGATATGCCGGATGCGCGGCAGGCGGCGACGCTCTACTGGATCGTGCTCTTCTTCGCGGCGACACTGCAGGGGGAACGGCTCTTTGCGGAGGAAGCGGCGGCGGGAACGCTGCTCTTCCTGCGGATCTACGTTCCGGCACAGGCGGTGCTGTTTGGAAAGATGGCGGCGCATCTTATCACACTGCTCGTTCTATCTGTCCTTGTGATGCCGCTGGTCATTGTTCTGATGGACGCGATGTTCATGCTCGATGCAGCGTTTCTCGTTGTTCTCATTCTCGCACTTTGGGGGATGGCGGCGGCGGATACATTGCTTGCGGCAGTCGCGTCGTCTGCCAGCGTACGCGGAGGACTCGTCCCCGTGCTGCTGCTGCCGTCGATGCTGCCGATCCTCCTGCCAGCGATTGCGGTCACGGCGGGATCGACTGAGACATCGCTGTTCGGCGGGATTTTACTTTATGATTTGGTGCTTACGGTAGGGGCGTCGATCCTGTTTGATGCTCTGTGGATCGAGTCGTGAGGAAGGAGGAGAACCGTATGTTGCTCGGCGCAATCGGTGTTTTGACACTCGCGGCGCTTTACACGATATTTTTTGTCGTTCCTCCTGCCGAGGGGCTCGGAGAATATGTGCGCATCGCGTTCTTTCACATTCCCGTGGCGTGGGTCTCGGTCATCGCGTTCTTTTACGCGGCGTATCGCGGCGGTCGCTATCTGCGGACACGCGATCTCGCGCACGATGCGGCGAGCGCACGCTCGGCGGTGCTTGGTCTCGTCTTTACGCTGCTCGCGACGGGGAGCGGAGCGATTTTTTCAAAACTTACATGGGGGGCATATTGGAACTGGGATCCGCGGCAGACAACCATCTTTGTCCTGCTCCTCATCTACGGCGCGTATGCGACGCTGCGCATGACCATGCGCGATGAGCGCGCACGGGCGTCCGCGTCGGCGGTCTATGCACTCTTTTCCTTTATCTCCGTTCCGTTCCTCGTCTTTATCCTGCCGCGCATGTTCTTCTCGCTGCATCCGTCGCCCGTCATCAACGGCGCGGGACGGCTTGATATGGATACCGTCATGCTGGGGACGCTCTTGCTCTCCCTGCTCGACGCAACCCTCGTTTACGTTTGGCTGATGAAACGGAGGCTCACATGAAACGCACCTATCTCTTTATCGGATTAATTCTTGGTTTTATCGGATATGCGGGCTATTTCTTCGCGGACTCCGTGACCCCCTATGTCGGTATCGCGCAGGCGCGGGCGGCAACGCGCAGCGTGCAGGTCAAGGGGCTGCCGGATAAATCGGTTGCGGCACATATGGAGGATGACGCGTTTGTGTTCTCCATCGCCGACGAGGATACCGGCGAGACGATGCTCGTTCGCTACAAGGGCATCAAGCCCGACACTTTCGACGAGGCGTATCATATCGTCGCCGTCGGCAAATATGCGGACGGTACGTTCAACGCGGATAAACTTCTCATCAAATGCCCGTCGAAGTACGAGTCGCAGAAGGGCAAGGTCACCGTATGATCGGAACCGTCTTTCTCGGCGCTGTTCTCCTTTTCTCCCTCGGCGCTGTGGTCTGCGAGCTGCAGGAGAAACGGAGCGAGGGCGATATTTGTGCCTATCTGGCGGGGGTCGCGTCGCTCGGGGCGGCGGCAGCGCTCTTTGCCGCGATCCTCACGGATGACTTCGGCTATGCCTACGTCGTTAGCTACTCGTCTATCGAGCTGCCGCTGCTCTATAAAATCTCGGCCTTTTGGGCTGGACAGCAGGGATCGTTTCTCCTATGGCTTGTCATTCATGCGCTCGTCGGCGCACTGCTTGTGCGCCGCAGTGCGATGGGGCGGGCGGGACGCATCGTCTATCAGTTGCTCACGGCGCTCCTTGTGTTCCTCGTTTTGATCAAAAGCCCCTTCGCGTATGCGGAGACGATCGTGCCGGACGGCAACGGGATGAACCCGCTGCTGCAAGACCCATGGATGGCAGTGCACCCGCCGATCATCTTCATGGGCTACGCGCTGCTCGCCGTGCCGTTTGCCTACGCGCTTGAGAGCATGATCGCGGCGCCTTTAGACGGCAAGTTCCTTGCGCCGATGCGCCGCTGGGCGCTCGTTGCATGGGCGTTCCTCGGCGCAGGCATCTTCATCGGCGGCTACTGGGCGTACAAGGTGCTCGGCTGGGGCGGCTACTGGGGCTGGGATCCCGTGGAGAACTCCTCCCTCGTGCCGTGGCTGCTCTCCTGTGTACTCATTCATCTGATCTCTGTGGCGCGTGCGCGGCGGGGCGCATACTACCTCGTCCACCTCGCGGCGATATTCTCCTACGCGTTCGTGCTCTACGGCACGTTCCTCACGCGCAGCGGCATCCTCGGCGATTTCTCCGTGCACTCGTTTGCAGGCTCTGACATCGGGTTCTACATCGCCATTGCCAACGGGCTTGTGCTCCTCGCGGGACTGGGGATTCTCGCCGCGCGGATTGAGCGCCTGCCGAAGGGCGATGTCTACGGAACGCACAAGAGCCGTGCGTTCTTCACACTCCTCGGGATGCTGCTCATCGTATTCATCACGGCGGTCGTATTCTTCGGCATGTCGATGCCGCTCATCTCGGGACTGATCGGCGAGAGCGCGGCGGTGGATACGAGCTACTATGTGCGGACGTCGCTGCCGATCGCGGTCGTGCTCGCGCTGCTCATGGGATTTGGGGTTCTGCTTCCTCATGCGGAGGGGCGTGTCGTTCGACCCGTTTGGATCTTCGTCGTTACCGTGCTCGGCGGCATTGCCGCGGGACTTGCGGGCGTTACGGAGATTGCGCCGATCTTCCTCGCCGCGTTCGGGAGCTTTGCCGCGGCGGCGGCGGTTGCGGCGTTTCTAAGTCGCCGACTCGGAGGCGGCGGTCTCCTCGCCCATGCGGGGGCGGGGCTTGCGCTCCTCGCCTTCGTCCTTTCGGGCAGCGGCAGTCAAACGACGACCGTGACGCTTACGCCCGATGAGCCGCAGGAACTCTACGGACACACAGTCGTCTATCGCGGGCAGGCGTTCGCGGAGAGCGGCAAGGAAAAGTCCTATCGCTACGAGGTGGACGGCGCGGCGTGCGAAGCGGTGACAAAGCTCCGTGCGAACGGCGAGGATGCGGCGAGAGAGCCGGCGATCGCGCGGACGCTCCTCGGTGACATCTATATCGCGCCGACGCCGACCTCGGCGGAGCGCGGCGAGATGATCCTGCACCGCAATCAGACCGCGATGGGTGTGGACGACTATGCCTTCCGATTTGAGAACATCGCCTATGAGCCGCAGGGCGGCGGCAAGACGCTCGTCACGGCGGATGTCGCCGTGACGGACGGCGAGACGGTCGAGACGGCGCAGCCGAGCATCCTTGCCACGGAGCGCGGCGGCACCTCGCAGCCCGTGGAGGTCATGGGCGGAAAGTTCCGGATCCGCCTCACGGGGGTCTCGGGAGACGATCGTGATATCCGTCTCGAACTCCTGCCCTCTGTGGATGAGGAAGCGGCGCTGCCGGTTGCCGCATCGGTCAGCACGAAGCCCGGAATATCGCTCCTCTGGCTCGCCTGCGTTCTCGTCGTTCTCGGCGGACTTACAGCGGCACGGCGGATGCCGCAGGGCAAAGGAGGTGGATCGGAACGTGAGTTTTAGGAATATTTCAGAAGGGAGGAAGGAAACATGAATCTAAAGCAGCTTTTGGAACGGCACACGCTGCGCTGCATCGGCGGCGGATTTGTACTGGCGCTCATTGTCGTTGCCGGCGGGATGCTCATGGACAAAGCGTCGGCATCGCCCGTATTCTGCGGCATGTGTCATGCGATGCAGCATGAGTCCGCGACGCACGCCGTGTCCTCGCACCAAAAGATTGCCTGTGTGGAGTGTCATCTGCCGCACGACAACGTCGTCGTCTACTACTTTGAAAAAGGAAAGACGGGGATGCACGACACGCTCCATCAGGTGCTCGACGATTATCCCGTCCACATTAAGATCTCGGATCACGGTCGGGACATCGTGAATGACAACTGCCTGCGCTGCCATACCGCAACCATGAGCGCCGTATGTGTGGACAAGGGCAAAGACGGCAGTGCGACCTGTACGAAGTGTCACAGCAGCATTGCGCATGGTTCCAATCCTTTGGAAGGAGGGATAAGAGTTGAGTAGCAAACAGAAAATCATCGCGGGGGTTGCCGGCGTCTGCGCCCTGTTCTTTGGATTCGTTGCCGTTCGTATCGGCGCGCAGCCGAACGATGCGAGTATGAAACTCGTCCAAATTTCCAAGGAGAACAACGCGCAGATTGGCAAAGAGGCGTACAAGGATGCCTACCCGCTGCAGTACAACTCGTTCATGAAGAACAACATCGAGTCTCCGTCGCCCACAGGATACGGCGGCAGCATGGAAGGGAACTCGCATCTCGAACATCAGCCCGAGATGCTGGAGAATTTTAAGGGATATAAATTCTCCATCCAGTATGACGACGACCGCGGTCATACCTATGCGGGCTACGACCTCCTGCATACGAAGCGTCTGCCGGGGCAGAAGGGCAGCTGTATCGTCTGCAAGGGCTCCTATATGTATGACGTCTGCTTCAAGGAGGACGGCTGGGCGTTTGCCTCCAAGCCGTTCATGGAAGTTGCGGAGAATATCTCGGACGATCAGTGGTTCGGATGCTCGACCTGCCACGATCCTGACACGATGGAGCTGCGCGTCTATCAGCAGGGATTCATCGAGTCCATGGCACGGCGCGGCATCGACGTGAACGCCGCGAGCCACAACGAGATGCGCGCCTACGTTTGCGGACAGTGCCATACGGAGTATTACTTCACGGCTGAGGACGGCCGCGTGGCGCATCCCTATGAGAACGGTTTTGATGCCGAGGACGAGTACCGCTACTATCAGTCGGGGCAAGCGGGCGGATTCAAGGGCGACTGGCTGCATCCGGACTCCAAGACGATGATGCTTAAGGCGCAGCATCCGGACTTCGAGTCGTGGGCAACGAGCGTTCATGCGGACGCGGGCGTCACTTGCGTGGACTGCCATATGCCGTATATGCGTGACGACGGCAAGAAGTACACTTCGCACTGGATGACGAGTCCGCTCAAGACGACGAAGGAGTCCTGTCTCAAGTGTCACGACGAGAGCGAAGAGACGCTCGTCGCGCGTGTCAAGACCATTCACGACAACACGTTCCGGCTCCAGCGCATCGCGGGACAGACCGTCGCAAAGGCACATCTCACGATCAAAGCCGCGATGGAAGCGGGTGTTCCCGACGCTGCGCTTGAGGATGCACGGGCAAAAGTACGCGAAGCACAGTGGTACTGGGATTGGGTCGCAGCAGAGAACGGTGTCGGCTTCCACAACCCGGACAAGATGACGCGTACCGCAGGTCTCGCCATCGATCTCGCCCATCAGGCGATCGAGTCGGCAGAAGCCGCACGCTACGGATTCCAACCACTCTGAGAGCAGTTTAAGGCACAAAAAAGAATCGCTTCGGCGTATCTTTTTTTTGTGCGGTCAAATCATCTCACTCAAATCATGCCGCTCATCCAAATGAGCCGCAGCCCGAGCGCGAACATTGCGGCGGCAAGCAGGGTGAGAATCATCTTGGACTTTGCCTTCCGCGAGAGCGCCGCGCCAATCTGCGCACCGACTGCCGCACCGATCGAGATGCATATGGCGGGCGTCCAAATTACATGACCGAGCCACACATGACTGATCACACCGAATGCAGCGGAGGCGGCAAGGACGAAATGCGAAGTTGCCGTCGCCGCGTGCACGGGGAAATTCAGCAGATAGACCATCAGCGGCACATGAATCACGCCGCCGCCGATGCCAAAAATACTTGATAGGAATCCAACGCCAAGACTTGAACCGATACCAAGCGAGCGATTGAAGGTAAAATTGGCAGGCAGCTCATGCACATCCACATGCGTCTTGTGCGTCGCATTCCAATACATCATGCACGCCATGATGAGCAGGAACGCTCCGAATGAAACGTAGAGCATCGGCCCCGTAAAATCGTCCACAATGTACGAGCCGAGGAAGGCACCGGGGAGTGTTGCAAGAGCAAACGGCACGGCGGCAGGGAAGTAGACCCTCTTTTGCCGTATATACGCTGCCGTTCCTGAGAGCGCATTCGCAAGGACGATCACGAGCGACGTTCCTGTAATTTGTGCTGCCGTGTGAAAATACGGATAGATCCCCCCGTCCGACAGGAAAAAGATGAAAATCGGCACACAGATGAGGCCCCCGCCGATGCCGACAAGCGTCCCGAACGTCCCGACAAATACCCCGAGGATAAGAAAGAGCAGAATATCAATCCCCATAAGAAAACCCTCCCAAAACATTGATGCTATTGACCATTATAGCACATAGGAATCGTTAGACAAGAGGACTTTCTTATGATAAAATAAAGCGGAAGGAGTCGATTTCGTATTGATATGTATTTTCATTCAGCGTGCTTCTTCAAAAGTTACAGGAGAAAGGAGGCAGGAGGAGAATTTGCCGGAAAGTCCGTTTGCATATCTTCGTGTATTCTTAAAAGAAAGAAGTGACAAGCAATGGTTACATTTCTTGGCGCGCTCGCGACGCTCATTATCGGCTATCTTGTCTACGGCGCACTCGTAGACAGAGTTTTTGGGCGCACGGGCGAGACCGCACCTGCCGTTCGATTGGAGGACGGCGTGGATTACATTCCGCTCCCAACGTGGAAGGTATTCCTTATTCAGCTGCTCAACATCGCAGGACTGGGCCCCATCTTCGGCGCACTCGCGGGCGCACTGTGGGGACCGAGCGTCTATCTGTGGATCGTCTTCGGTACGATTTTTGCGGGCGGCGTCCACGACTTCCTCTCCGGTATGATATCGTTCCGTGAGGACGGTAAGAGCATCTCGGAGATTGTCGGGAAAAATTTGGGGCACATCATGCTCCAGGTTATGCGCGTATTCTCCATCGTCCTGCTCGTCCTCGTCGGCGTCGTCTTTATGACCGGCCCCGCGATGCTCCTTGCAAAACTTACGGGGCTTGAGATGCTCCTGTGGCTCGCGGTTATTTTCATCTACTACACGCTCGCGACGCTTCTGCCGATCGATCAGATCATCGCGCGTTTTTATCCGCTCTTCGGCATCTGTTTGATTGTCATGGCGCTCGGCATCATGGGCGGAATGCTCTTCGGCGTCGGCGGACATACCATGCCTGAGATGACGCTTGAGAACCTCCATCCGAAAAATCTGCCCATCTGGCCGCTGCTCTTCATTACCGTTGCGTGCGGCGCAGTCTCCGGATTCCATGCCACACAGTCTCCGATCATGGCGCGCTGCCTGAAGGATGAAAAGATGGGGCGTCCCGTATTCTACGGCGCGATGGTCGCCGAGGGTATCATCGCGCTTTGTTGGGCAGCCGCAGGCGTCACCTTCTACGATAGTACAGCGGGACTTGGTGCCGCACTCAAAGAGGCGGGACCCGGCGGCGTTGTCTATGACATCTGCGTCGGATTCATGGGCGCGATCGGATTCGGCGGCGTGAGCATCGGTGCGATCCTTGCCATGCTTGGCGTCATCGCGTGTCCCATCACCTCGGGCGACACCGCGTTCCGCTCCGCGCGGCTGACCCTCGCTGACTGGTTGGATATCCCGCAAAAAGAGGCGTCGAAGCGTCTCATGATCGCCGTTCCCATGCTCGGCATCGGTCTTATCCTCTCGCAGATGGATTTTTCCATCATTTGGAGATACTTCTCGTGGGCAAACCAGACCCTCGCCATGATTACGCTTTGGACGGGCACGGCATATCTCTATCTGCACAAACCCGGCTCCTACGCCTACATCATCGCCATGCTGCCCGCCATCTTCATGTCAGCGGTCACGACGACGTACATCCTGCAGGCGCCCGAGGGCTTTGGACTGCCGACCAATATCACCTATCCTGCCGGCATCGGCTTTGCCGTACTCTTTACCGCGCTCTTCTTCCGTGCATTTATCCTGCGCAAGAGAACTGCATGAACAACGTTTCTTAAAAATACAGAGGCGCCCATGTTTGGATACCATGGGCGTCTTTTCTATCGCACGTATGGAATACAATAGATGACAAATATTTCTATTTATGCTACAATAACTTCATCTTAGGACAGAATACGAATCCGTTCACGCAGCAATAAGGAGGCAATATTTACATGGCAAGCAGCGAAGAGAAAGATTTGCAGAAGAAAGTACAGCAGAGCGCGGCAGGCGCAGACGTGCATGAGGGCGGCGCAAAGGCGGAGAAGTTCCAAAAATTCCTCAAGGAGAACGACATCAACTTCTTCGAGTCGCAGACCCTTGCCGACGAGTTCCATACCACGATTTTCCGTTCGCGCATCGAGGCGAAGGGGCAGATCATGCCGATGGCGATCTTCATCGACGACAGTATCTTTACCATCATTCGCACGCAGGTTGCAACGGGCATCAACGCAAAGAATATCGAACGCATCAAGGATCACCTCAACGCACTGAATGCGGAATACAAGATCTTCAAATACTATCTCCGTGAGGACGGCAACATTTACCTCGACATCTGCGTGCCGTTCGTCGACGAGACCTTCGACAGCCGCATGATTCAGACGCTCCTCCCGATCCTCGTACAGCAGCTTGAGACCGTCTATGAGGATCTCATGGCAGTCGTCTGGGCAAAAGAATAATCGATGATCACCTGACATTGGAAAGGGACTGCAAAGAGGTCCCTTTTTCTATGCACAGAATCCTATGATGCAGCCCCCTTGATTTCTCTCTCAAATCTCAGTACAATAAACACCGGCAAAGGAGGAACGGCATGGATTTGAACAAACTCATCGGCGGACGGCAATTTTGGACGATCATTGCCGTCCTTGCTATCCTCCTTGGAGCACTGCTCCTCCTTGCAAAACCGCAGGATAAATCCGAACCCGTGCCGACGCCCGCCGCGGATGATACGCAGGTGCTCGTTCTCAACTACCATATGGTCAACTCCATGTTCATTTCGCTCGCTGTCGAGCCGGAGGACTTTGATTGGCAGATGAAATATCTTGTCGACCACGGCTATCATACCATCACCCCCGACGAACTCTATGACTTCCTCGCGGGCACGGGGAAACTCCCGGAACGTCCCGTCCTCATCACATTCGATGACGGCTACGTTGATAACTATACGACCGCCTATCCCATCCTCAAAAAATACAACCTCAAAGCCACTATCTTCGTTGTCACCGGATTCCTCAGCAAACGCAAAGGATACCTCACATGGGATCAGCTCCGCGAAATGGAACAGCACGGCATCACCATAGAGTCTCATACTGTCACACACGCGCCGCTGCCCGAACTCTCTGACGACCGCATCCGAGAGGAACTCGTCGAATCTAAAAAACATGCCGAACGCGAACTCGGACATCCCATCGAATTTATTGCCTACCCCACGGGTGTCCACGACCTCCACATCGCTCAGATCGCACAGGAGGCGGGGTATAAGGGCGGATTCACCGTCAAATACAGCAACGTCGACCGGAACAGCAATGTCTTTGCCATGGAGCGCGTCCCCATCTTCCGCACGGCAAATACCAACAAGGATTTTACCGATCGTCTGCGCTATACGTCGAATATCACACAGTACGGATGGGTGAGGAATTAGAGCTCTGAGCTCAATCATTTTATTTAGGCAAAATATTTTGTCGGCAATATATTTTTTACTTTGCAAACATGAAACGTTATGTTATAATAAACGCGTTGAATCTGAGTGCAGGAGTGCGTACGAGAGGGAACAAGGATACTCCGTCCTCCTCCCGCATTAGGATCAAAATAATTTTTGACGGCGGGAACATCCCGCAAGGAGGAATTACCATGAAGAAGACTCTGGCAGCAGCGCTCGCGGCAGCGCTCACGATCGGCGCGGCATCGACCACGTTCGCAGCGGCGAATCCCTTCTCCGACGTGCCTCGTGATCACTGGGCATACGACGCCGTGACGCAGCTCGCAGCGGACGGCGTTGTCGAGGGCTACGGCGACGGCACGTTCCGCGGCGACCGCAACATCACGCGCTACGAGATGGCGCAGATGGTTGCAAAGGCAATGGCGAAGGGCGATATGTCCGCATCGGATCGCGCGCTTGTCGACCGTCTTGCCGCTGAGTTCGCAGACGAGCTCAACAACCTCGGCGTCCGCGTCTCCAACCTCGAGCGCAACGCGGACATGGTGAAGTGGAACGGTTTGCTCCGTTATACTTACTCCAGCACGCGCACAGACACCTCGGCAACAAAGACTACGAAGAAAAATATGAACCGCCTCCGCTTCCGTCTCCATCCGACGGCAGAGGTCAACAAGAACTGGAGCGTCAAGGCACGTCTGCAGGCGGATATCCAGCTCGACAAGGACACGAGCAGCGATGTCGCACTCAAGTGGGCATATGCGAACGGTACCTATGACAACTTTAATGTTCAGCTCGGTAAGTTCCCTGTGTTCTCCGATGTTGACCAGGGGCTTGTCATGGATGATGACATGTCGGGTGCACAGGTACAGTTCGGCAGCACAGTGAAGGCGAAGCTCTTTGCGGGACGTATCTCTGACTTTGCCGTTGATGTCGCTGCAAATCCCCCGAAACCGGCATATTATGATGTTGCTGCGAACTATCAGGGCATTGAGCTGACCGGCATGGCGGGGGCGCTCAGCCTCGGCGCAGGCTATCATCACCTGAACAGCGAGTATTTCACTAACGCGTACGGCAAGAAAAATGCAAGCATCTGGTCGGTCGGTGCAGGCTACAACTTCAGTAATGATGTCAAGCTCTTTGGCGCTTATGCGAAGAATACGGAAGCAAAGGATCTGAGCAGCAAGCAGGATCAGGCTTATAACATTGAGCTGAGCTACAAGGGCGCGAAGAAGTCGGATCCCGGTTCTTGGGGGCTGTTCGTCGGATATCGTCACCTCGGTCAATATGCTTCGCTCCTCCCGACCTATGATGCTGCAATGCAGGGCTATAAAGGCTGGGAAGCAGGTCTGAGCTACGGCTTTGCAAAGAACGTCACGGGTAAGCTCAACTACTTCCATGGCAAGAGTATTGCCGATAAGGACCTGAAGGGCAAGAAGCTGTTCGCACAGGTCGACTTCTCCTTCTAATCTCTCCACAAGTATATATTCCCATTCCTCTGTGGGATGGGATCAAAAAAAGAGTGCCGTTCGGCACTCTTTTTTGTGTCCGATCTTGAGCCGCATGTGCTCTTCGATCGAATGTCGTGTCCTTTACGTTGTGGCTGCAAAAGCTGGATGATATTGAAGCGATTTACTGCGAAAAGGGAGATATATTCTGCATGTTGGTGTACACGACGTAAACTTAGAGAACCTCCCGCAGCACCCATGCGATGAGGTGTTCGCTGCACGGAACGCCGACACGGTCGGCAGCGGATTTTGCCTCATCGGAGGCATCGGCGGGCGCGATGCCGATGTCTGCCATGCGCAGGAGGGCGGCGTCGTTCCCATAGTCGCCGCACGCGACGACGCAGCGTCCGGCATAGGCGGGCATGGCGCGCAGAACCTCCGCCATGTCGCCTTTGGACGTATGCGGCGCGACGTATTCCAGATAGTTCACCTCGGAGTAGAACGAGGTCGAGATCTTATCAATGCCGAGTTCCTTTGCAAGCCGTTCGACAAAGGTTAGATTGACGGGGGCATCGTTGATGAAGAACTTGAGCCATGTTTCCTCCTCCACGTCACGCAGTGTGCAGTGCTTTACGTTGTAGAATTCGCCTTCCAGACGCGGATCGTCGTTTTCCTCCGGGCTGATGACGATGCAGTCCTCAGTGGTGTAGACCTCGACACAGGCACGCGGGAACTGGTAGAGCACACGCGCGGCGAAGTCACGCCAAATATCTCCGTCGAGCATGCGCATCTCGAGCACCTTGTCTTCCTTCAAATCCTTCAGCATTGCGCCGTTGAAGAAGATGGCGGGCGCATTCACGGTAATGCCCTCAAGGTAGGGGAGTGCGGAGCCGGGAGACCGCCCTGTCGCAGGGGCAAATGCGCCGCCGCGCGCGGTGAACTCGTTGATGGCGCGCAGATTCTCCTCGGAGATGATCTCATAGCGCGGGATGATCGTGCCGTCGAGGTCGCTGATCAGGAGGATATCATCGTATCTTTTTTCATTCATAGCGCATGGATTTCCTTTAGATAATTTTCCATCATTTTTCGCCCGTCGGGCGTCAGGATCGACTCGGGGTGAAATTGGATGCCCTCGATGGAGAGCGTCTTGTGACGTACACCCATGATCGTGCCGTCCGCCAGTTCACTCGTGATCTCAAGTACATCCGGCAGTGATGCGCGCTCGATGATGAGAGAGTGGTAGCGTGCAACGGTCGTTTCCTGCGGTATATTACGGTATAGCCCGGTGCCGCAGTGACGGATGGGAGAGGACTTCCCGTGTACAATCTCCGGCGCACGCACAACGCGACCGCCGAATACCTCGCCGATCGCCTGATGCCCGAGGCAGACGCCGAGGATGGGGAGCGTGCCGCCGAGCTCCCGTATGACCTCCTCTGTGATGCCCGCGTCCTGCGGCAGCCCGGGTCCCGGGGAGATGATAACGCCGTCATAGCCGCGTGCACGAATTTCATCAACCGAAATCATGTCGTTGCGTACGACCTCAATGTCGGCGCCGATATTTCTGAGCAGCTGATAGACGTTGTAGGTGAAGGAGTCGTAGTTGTCAAGCAAAAGCAGCATTGTTCTCCACCTCCTCTACCACCTGAAAGAGCGCCTTGGACTTCTGCAAAATCTCGAGGTATTCCTTCTCCGGCACGGAGTCCTTTACGATGCCAGCGCCCGAGCGGATGACCGCCGTGTCGTCATTCTCGATGCACATGGTACGCAGGGTGATGCACATGTCCATATTGCCGCGGAAATCCATATAGCCGACCGTCCCGGCGTAGAACCCGCGCGGCGATTCCTCGAGCTCGTGAATGATCTCCATCGCACGCAGTTTCGGCGCGCCGCTGACCGTGCCCGCGGGGAATGCCGCACGCAGGACGTCCATCGGCGCGTAGTTGGGCGCGATCTCGCCGACGACACTGCTCACCATGTGCGAGACATGTGAGAACCGCTCAACCGCCATGAGCTTCGGCACGCGTACTGTGCCCGGCATGCTGACACGTCCGAGGTCGTTGCGCGCGAGATCGACGAGCATCGCGTGTTCGGCACACTCCTTCTCATCTGCGCGGAGATCGGCGGCGAGCACCGCGTCCTCTTCGTCCGTCGCGCCGCGTTTCCGCGTCCCAGCAATGGGGTAGGTATAGACCGTGCTTCCCGCGACCTTGATGAGCATCTCGGGTGACGCGCCGACGAGCTTCACCGTGCCGAAGTTGTAGTAAAACATGTAGGGCGACGGGTTGACCTGCCGCAGCCGCCGGTAGAAGAGGAACGCAGGGCGCGTGATCTTCTCCGTAAAGCGGTAGGAGGGGACGACTTGGAAAATATCGCCCGCGTAGATGTGCTCCTTTGCCTGTTCGATGACCTTGAGAAAGCGGTCGGGCGGCGCCGCGTGCCGCGCCATGAAATCCACGGGCGCAGATCGCGTCGAAAGGGGGGATGAGGGCGGGGAGAAGGGGGCAGCAAGGCGCACGCGCATCTCCGCAATCCGTGTGCGGATCATGTCGTAGAGCTCTGCGGGATCGTCGCCCTCCTTGATGTCCGCGAGATAGTGCAGATGCGCGCTCCCGCGCAGGGCATCGCAGACGACGAGCCAGCGGCACATCATGAACTGCCCGAGCAGATCCTCGCCGCCAAGCGCAACACCGCGCACGCGGTCAAAGGTCGCGGCGGTCTCATAGGTGAAATAGCCCGCAAGCCCCCCGTGCACGAGCGGCAGAGGCTCTTCACCTGCAGGAACGGCGGGGGTGAACCGTGCGGCATACGTCTTCATCGTCTCGTGCGGCGCGCCCTCGACGACCTTCATCAGACCGTTCTCGTTGACGATCAGCTTATCGGCAAAGACCTGCACGCGCACGAACGGCTCGCCGCCGATGAAGGAGTAGCGTCCGAACTGCTGCTGCGTCGTATCGACGGACTCCATGATGTAGCCCTTTTTCTCGCCGACCAATTTATAGTAGACGGAAACAGGCGTATCCAGATCCATCGTCAGCTCCGTGGAGACGGTGATGAGATTTGCAGTTTTACTGTAGGATATGAAATCTTCTTTACGCGGCGTTAGTTTCATCCGTTGATCTCCATGACGACGTCGCGCTCTTTCCGGCCGAGGATCCATCCGAGCACCTTCAGCTCCGCGTAGAGCATCTGCTGCTGTTCGCGGTTGTTCTCGCGGCTGAGCTTCAGCTGCTTGTACTGCTTGCGCCCGAGATTGTAGCGTGCGAGGATTTCCGCCTCGCTCCGCATCTTGTGCCTTCCGCCTGCGTGCATCCGTACGAGTTCTTCAACGTCCGCATCCGTATAGGTCGGCTCTTTTGGCGGAGCCGCCATTTGGCGAACGAGATTCGTGATGTCCTGATCGCTCATGTCCATAGAAGATGCTCCCTTCGTTACGTTCTACAATTATATTGAAATTAGTTTTTGTGAACTGCCATACCGAGTGGTGCGGCTAAAATGTATGATTATACGGCAGCGCTGCGTGCTTCGAGATATCTTATCATCGCGTCGGCGACGTGCTTTGCGTCCTTGACGACCTGCACGACGTTCCAAGGCCCGAGGACGACGTCGCCTGCGGCAAATACGCCGTCGCGCTCCGTCATGCCGTTCTCGTCGATCTTAACCAGCCCCTTCTCGTTGAGTGTCACACCCTTCGTTGTACGCACAATTTTGTCCTTGACGCCCTGGCTCGCCGCAATGACCGTGCTGTCGGCGGGGATAAGGTAGGGCGCGCCCTCACTGATGAGGTTTTGCTCCTCGTCAAAGACACGGTCGTACATCATCGGACCCTCCGGGGTGACGGAGTGAATACCCTTGGCATATTCAATTTCGCAGCCGTCCATGAGCGCGTATTCCAGTTCACGGTCGCTCGCAGAGATGCCGTTGCGCCGCGCGTAGATGGTGACGTAGCGGCTGCCCTTGCGGATCGCTGTGCGCGCCACGTCCATTGCCGAGTTGCCCGAGCCGATGACCGCGACACGGTCGCCGAGGTGATAGACGTCCGGATTCTGGAGGTAGTTGACCGCATAGTGGCAGTTGCCGAGCGTCTCGCCGGGAATTTTAAGAGCCTTGGCGCGCCATGCGCCCGTCCCCATGAAGATCGCCTCGTACCCGTCGCGGAAGAGATCGTCCACGCGGAGCGCACTGCCGATGGTCGTGTTCGGACGGATGTGGATGCCGAGTGTTCGCAGCTTTTCTCCATAGCGATCGATTGTGGAGGGCGGCAGACGGAAATCGGGGATGCCGTAGCGGAGCATTCCGCCGATCTGCTGCATCCGCTCAAAGATCGTGACGCCGTAGCCCTCCTGTGCGAGCTTCACCGCGACGACGATGCCCGCGGGACCCGCGCCGATGACGGCGACGTTGTGACCATTGTAGGACTTGCGCGTGAGAACGAGCTTATCGAGGTAGGTGTCGGAGATGTAGTGCTCGATGCTCGAGATCTGGATCGGCGCGCCGCGTCGTCCCTGAATGCAGTTGCCCTCGCACTGCGCGTCGTGGTCGCAGACGAGTGAGCAGAAAACGCTCATCGGATTATTGTCGTAAAGCATTGCGCCTGCTTCGTTGATTTTCCCATCGAGGAAGAGACGGATCATCTCCGGGACGTTGGTTTGAACCGGGCATCCCTTGATGCGGCAGAGCGGTTTTTTACACTGGAGACAGCGGCGTGCCTCGTTGATTACATGAACGGCCATGGAAAGATTCCTTTCGTTTGTTTCCTAAAATAATTGTATACACATGAGTAATTATAACATACTTTCGGGATGATACAAAAGAATTTTAGAGTAATTGATAAATGCTTTTATAGGACTTTAGGCTTGACAATAATATAAAATAACGATAAGATGCATTAAAAAAGATGGGCAGATAGATTATTGTTTTATGTTCAAGGAGGATGGTATCTTGCAATTCAAATCTATTAGGACAAAGTTTCTAGCATTTGTTCTTCCTGTCGTGCTCATCGGGTTTCTCGTGTTCTTTGGTGTCAGTTACAAGACGGCAAGCGACATGCTCGATGCGAATGCAGAGACGATTGGCGTCGGCATTGGAAAACAGGCGGGATTGGATGTACGGCGGGTTTTTGAAAGCAATAAAGCGCATTTGGAAGAAATAGCGTCCGACGACGCGTTTCTGCATGGGGATGATGCTGCAAAAATTGCCAAGATGAAGCAAGTGAAGCAGAATGCGCAGGTATTCTCTGTGATCTCTTATCTTGATATGACAGGGAAAGGGTTCAGCGTTGAAGGCGAACAGATCGAGCGTTCCGGTCGGGATTATTTCAAAAAAGTCATGCAAACACAGCAGACCGTGATCTCAGAGCCGCTCATATCGGGGAGTACAGGAAAAGTTGCCACGGTCATTGCGGTTCCCGTGAAGGCGAACGGCACCGTTATCGGAGTGGTGACCGGAACGGTCAAGCTCTCGAATTTCAACGATGATCTTAAGAACCTTTTTGTGCACCGTACAGGTCATATGATGATTGCGGACGAATCCGGCATTGTTATTATAGATCCGACGGATGAGTCGCAGGTTGGTAAACTTGATCTCAGCAAAGATATTCCAAACAAGCCGAATGGGGCGCCGCTTGTCGCGGGATTTAAGGAATCACTGATAAATAGTGGATAATCACAGCCAGCTGATCCGCAGACACAAATTTCACAAATTGCAATACAAAAGAGCGTGCAACACTGCTCTCATTGCCCCTTTTTCTTCCCCGAATCGCCCATTTCACCGGGAAATTTTGGAAAAAGGGCGCACTTATCCCATTGTCATGCAGAACGCCCTCTGCCTTCCTGCCCTCAAACACATGACGAGGTTCGCCGATGCAAAGAGCAGATAGTAACGGAGCAGGTTCTTCTTGATGCCACGATACCTTGTCCTGCCCGCTTGGAACAGCCGCTTCACAATGAGGAACGGATGCTCCACCTTGCAGCGGATGGAAGTTTTCTCGTGTTCGATCTTCTTGTCCCAGTTGACTCCTGCATACGCCTTTGTTGTGCGGTTCTTTGAAGGTCTTTTCGCAATACGGTAATCCACGCTCGATAGATGAGGATCTTCAAGGATTTCTGCGCGCTTTTCCACGCCGAGATACCCAGAGTCCCCATAGACGCTGTGGTCATCCGCTCGGATCAATGCGTGCGCCTGCACGATGTCATGCACGTTGGCTGCTGTCCCTGTGATTGTATGAACGTAGCCTGTTGCCGCATCCGTACCGGAATGAATCTTCATGCCGAAGAACCATTGATTCCCTTTCCTGACGGAGTGCATTTCAGGGTCGCGGGTCTTCGTGGTGTTCTTGGTCGAGCTTGGTGCATGGATGATGGTGGCGTCAACGATTGTACCGCCGTGCATGATGAGTCCTGCGGCGTCCAGCCGCTCTTTCACGTCGTCGAACATCTTGCGGGTGATGTCATGCTTTTCCAGCAGGTGTCGAAAGTGCAGGAGTGTCGTAGCATCCGGTGTCCGTTCGATGGAGAAGTCGATCTTCAGGAAGCGCTTCATGGCATAGCTGTCATAGATTGCATCCTCGATTCCCTCGTCCGAGAGACCGAACCAGTTCTGCATGAGATACATGCGCAGCATCGTTTCGAGCGGGATTAACTTCCTGCCACGCTCTTTCTGGACGTAGAACGGCGCAATGAGTTCCATCCATTCTTTCCAAGGGATGATGGATTCCATGGCATCCAGGAAGGCTTCACGCTTTGTTGTTCTGTTACGGTTTGCGTATTCCATGTCTGTAAATGTTTGCTGCACCATTTTTGTCTCTCCCTCATCGTTTATTGTTTTTCTCTATTGTAATCTTTCAAGGCAGAGTTGCGCAACATAAGAATTTATCAGTGTTTCCTTAAGGATGTCCTCGACAAGAACGATTCGACCGTTGTTCACTATGTGGATGGGAACGGCGAGGATCTGACGGCAATGCTCGTACCGGTGCAGCTTGACGGCCGCCGCTGGGTCGTGATCGGCGAGGTGGCGACGCGTGAGGTTCGTGAGGAAGCAAACAGTCTCCTCGGCATTCTCGCAGGGCTGACGCTCGTGATGCTTCTTCTCGTGTCGGGCATTGTCTTCATGATGACGAACAGCTTTGCCGTCAATATTAAAAAGGTGGTTCACGCATGTGATCTCCTGAATGACGGGGATCTGCGCGACAGACCGAAGACAATCACCTCGGAGGATGAGCTGGGGCAGCTCTCCGACGGCTTCATCAAGATGCGCAGGACGCTGCATGATCTCATCAACAATGTCCAGTCCCATGCCCTTGAGCTCTCTAAGTCGGCGGAAGCAGTATCGCATGCGTCGCAGCAGTCGGCGGATGCATCGACGCAGGTGGCGGACACCATCACGGAGATTGCTGCAGGTGCGGAGAAGCAGCATGAGTCGGCAGTCTCGGTGACGAACGCGGCGACGGCGATCTCGGAGCATACGGCGACGATGTCGGAGCGTGCGGAGGAAGTCGCCGCGGTCACGAACAATACCATCGAGCGCGTCCGCGAAGGGCGTCACTCGATTGACAAAGTCGTGAGCTACATGCAGCAGATCAAGACCGGATCGGAGACGGTCGACGCCGCAATTACGGCGCTTGGAAAGAGCTCTGAGGAGATCAGCCACAGCGTTGACGTTATCGCGAGCATCGCGGAGCAGACAAACCTGCTCGCGCTCAACGCCGCCATCGAAGCGGCGCGTGCGGGTGAGCACGGGCGCGGATTTGCAGTCGTCGCCGAGGAAGTCCGCAAGCTCGCCGAAGAATCGGGCGAGTTCTCCAAGAAGATCTCGCAGACGATGCAGTCCGTGCAGTCCGATATGGAGCGCGCCATTGAGGCGGGCAGGCGCGGCGGTGAATACGTCAGCAACGGTCTGACCTCGGTGCAGACCGCGGATGAAGTATTCCAGTCGATTTCGGCTGCGATTCAGCAGCTTGATGCGGGCGTGAAGGGCATTACCGACGGCATTCGTCAAATGGACAGCGAGACGCAGACGGTACGCGAGCAGATTGTCTCCGTGCAGGAGGTCAGCATGTCAAACGCGAGCGGTGTGCAGTCTGTTTCGGGCGCGGCGCAGGAACAGTCGGCATCGATGGAAGAGATCTCGGCAGAGACACGGACACTCTCGAATCTCGCGGATCAGCTTGCCGGGGAAACAAAGGTGTTCAAACTGTAATTTATACAGCGATACAGAGGAGGCGGTGTATACCGCCTTTTTTCTATGTTCAAAGAAGAATTTGAATGTTTATTACCATTATATATTCATGATTTAATTACGATGCATCTTGTTAATGCTGATAAAATGTGATACGATGCATCTTAACAGTCGTATATAAATGGACGTGTTATGATAATTTTTGAGGAGAGAGGGAAAATGCAATTTAAGTCTATTCGGACGAAGTTTCTCGCCTTCGTCCTGCCGGTCGTATTGATCGGTTTTCTCGTATTCTTTGGCGTGAGCTATAAGATGTCGAGCGGCATGCTTGACGAGAATGCCGCAACGATCGGCAAAGGCATCGGCAAGCAGGCGGCGCTCGAGGTGCAGCGTGTTTTCGGCATGAACGAGGTGCAGCTGGAGGCAATGGCGCGTGATGACTCCATGATCCATGGGGATGACGCCACAAAGCTCGCGAAGATGCAGGAGCTCAAGAGGGATACGGATGTATTCTCGAACATAGGCTACATCAATCTCGACGGCACCGGGTTCGATGTGGACAATAACGTTCTCAACCGTGCGGATCGCGAGTATTTTAAGAGGGCGGTACAGACGCAGAAGACCGTTATTTCAGAGCCTGTCATCTCGTCGATTACGGGGAAGGTCGTTGTGGTCATTGCGGTTCCGGTGAAGGACAACGGTGTGCTCAAGGGCATCATTGCGGGAACGGTCGGACTTTCGAACTTCGACGAGAAGCTTGCATCGATGGCGACGTACAAGACGGGACAGCTTGTTGTTGCGGATGAGTCGGGACTCGTCATCATCCATCCGAACGAGCAGCAGCAGGTCGGCAAGCTTGACTTCAGCAAGGAAGTATCGAGTGTGAAGATTTCGCCGAGCCTTGTGACGGCGTTCAAGGAAGCCCTCGATAAGGATGCGCCCGCGACGGCACACTATGAGCGTGAATCCGGTGAGGAGATGACGGGCATTCTCGTTCCGGTACATCTCGAGGGGCGTCGCTGGGTCATCATGTCCGAGGCGTCGGACAACGAGATCCTCGCAAGCGCACATCATCTTCTTCTGATCCTTGCGGGGCTGACCATCGTGATGCTTCTTGCCATTTCGGCGATCATCTTCTTCATCTCTCATAATTTTGCGGAAGGCATCAAGCGCATTGTCCGCGTCTGCGAGATTCTGAACAGCGGCGATCTGCGTGAGATACCGAAGACCATTACGTCCCAAGACGAGATGGGGCAGCTCTCTGACGGGTTCATCCAAATGAGCCGCACGCTCAACAAGCTCATCAAGGGGATTCAGGCGAATGCGGGTGATCTCTCCGAATCAGCCGGGGCGCTGACGGATGCATCCCAGCAGTCGGCAGAGGCGTCGAACCACGTTGCTGTGTCTATCACGGAGATTGCGGAAGGCGTCGAGCGTCAGTCGGAGGCATCTCGCTCCGTATCAGAGGCCGCGGCGGCGATCTCGAATCATGCGGCGGAGATGTCCAAGCGTGCAGAGTCAGTGGCTCAGGTGACGAGCGATACGGTCGAGCGCGTCAACGAAGGACGCCGCTCCATCGATGAAGTCGTCAACTACATGCATCAGATCAAGACGGGATCGGAGACCATTGAGGGCGCAATCACGGCGCTCGGCAAGAGCTCCGAGGAGATCAGCCGCAGTGTCGACGTGATCGCGGGCATCGCGGAGCAGACAAACCTGCTTGCGCTGAACGCCGCCATTGAAGCGGCACGTGCGGGCGAGCATGGACGCGGCTTCGCGGTCGTTGCCGAGGAAGTTCGCAAGCTCGCCGAGGAGTCAGGCGAGTTCTCGAAGAAGATCTCTCAGACAATGCAGTCCATCCAGGGCGATATGGATCGCGCAATGGAGGCAGGAAAGAGCGGCAGCGCGGACGTCGCGCGCGGGCTCGAGTCCGTGCAGACGGCGGACGGGGTGTTCCAATCCATCTATGACGCCATTCAAAAGCTAGGCGACGGAGTGCAGAGCATCACGGCGGGCATCCAGCAGATGGAGGGTGAGACGCAGACGGTGCGCACGCAGGTCGAAGAGATCCAGAAGGTCAGCACGGCGAATGCAGACAACGCGCAGAACGTCTCCGCGGCGACAGAAGAACAGTCGGCTTCGATGGAAGAGATCGCGGCATCGACGCGTCGCCTGTCGAATCTCGCCGAGGAGCTTGCCGAGGAAACGAAGAAGTTTAGACTCTAAAACAAGCAGCATTTTCAAAATCGGGGCATTGCACTTGCAGTGCCCCGTTTGCTGTTGTATGATAGGGGATATACAAAGGAGGCGGTTTCATGGGAAAAGCAATGATCATCGGCGCGGGCGGCGTGGCGAGCGTCGCCGTGCATAAATGCTGCCAAAACCCGGAGGTGTTCGAGGAGATCCTGATCGCGTCGCGTACGAAGTCGAAATGTGATGCGCTGAAGGCGAAACTGGACAGCGGCAGGACGAAAATCCAAACGGCGGCGATCGATGCGGACGACGTTGCGGCACTCACCACGCTCATTTGTGAGTTTCAGCCGGAGGTCGTTCTCAATCTCGCGCTTCCTTATCAAGATCTGCACATTATGGATGCGTGCCTTGCGGCGGGCGTACATTATGTGGACACGGCGAACTATGAGCCGGAGGACACGGCGAAGTTCGAATACAGCTGGCAGTGGGCGTACCGCGACCGATTCCGCGACGCGGGGCTGACCGCATTGCTCGGGTCGGGCTTTGACCCGGGCGTAACGGGCGTATTCAGCGCGTACGCACTGAAGCACGAGTTTGACGAGATCAACTACATCGATATCCTCGACTGCAACGGCGGCGACCACGGTTATCCATTTGCGACGAATTTTAACCCCGAGATCAACATCCGCGAGGTCTCCGCGAACGGCAGCTACTGGGAGAACGGAAAATGGGTCGAGACGAAGCCGATGGAGATCAAGCGCGTCTACGACTTCGCCGAGGTCGGGAAGAAGGACATGTATCTGCTCCATCATGAGGAACTCGAATCCCTCGGGAAAAATATCAAGGGCATTCGCCGCATCCGCTTCTTTATGACGTTCGGCGAGAGCTATCTGACGCATCTGCGCTGTCTTGAGAACGTCGGCATGACGTCGATCGAGCCGATCGACTTCGAGGGACACAAGATCATTCCGCTCCAATTCCTCAAGGCGGTGCTCCCCGATCCCGCGAGTCTCGGCCCGCGGACAAAGGGCAAGACGAACATCGGCTGTATCTTCCGCGGGAAGAAGGACGGAAAAGAGAAAAATTACTACCTCTATAACGTCTGCGACCACGAGGAATGCTACAAGGAGGTTGGCTCGCAGGCAGTTGCCTACACGACGGGCGTGCCCGCGATGATCGGCGCGATGATGGTCATGACGGGCAAGTGGAAAAAGCCGGGCGTCTACAACGTCGAGGAGTTCGATCCCGATCCGTTCATGGACGCGCTGAACCGTTGGGGTCTGCCGTGGCAGGAGAACCGCAATCCTGTCCTCGTGGACTGATGGCGGCGCGATGCGCCGATTGGCGTCCCGAGTGGGCGGCGGTGCCGACGCCCTCCTATCTCGTCTATGAAGAGCTGTTGACGCACAATCTCGAAATCCTCAAGGGGCTTGCGGAGCGCACGGGGGCAAAGGTGCTGCTCGCGCAAAAATGCTTCTCGATGTACTACTACTATCCGCTCATCGGGCGGTATCTGGCGGGGACGACGGCGAGCGGCATCTATGAGGCGCGTCTCTCGCAGGAGGAGATGGGCAAGGAAAATCACGTCTTTAAGCCCGCCTATGAAGCGGAGGAGATCACTGCGCTCGCGGCGATCTGCGATCACATCGTATTCAACTCCTTTTCCCAGTGGGAACGATTCGGCGCGGCGGCACGCGCGCAGGGGGGATCCTGCGGCATCCGCATCAACCCGGAGCGCTCGACGCAGGAGCAGGCAATCTACGACCCGTGCGCGCCCGGCTCGCGCCTCGGAGTGAAGATCGCGGAATTTCCGGAGACCCTGCCCGAGGGGATCGACGGTCTGCACTTTCACACACTCTGCGAGCAGGGGGCGGACGCACTCGCCGTGACGCTCGCGGCGGTGGAGGAGAAGTTCGGGAAATATCTGCACGGGCTGAAATGGCTGAATTTTGGCGGCGGACATCACATCACGCGCGCGGACTACGACGTCGCACTGCTGGAAGAGTTGATTCGTCATGTGCAGGAGACCTACGACGTCGCCGTTTACCTCGAGCCGGGCGAGGCAGTCGCGCTGAATGCGGGGTATCTCGCGGCGTCCGTGCTCGATGTGCGCGCGGACGGCAACGTGATCCTCAATACGTCCGCCGCCTGTCATATGCCCGATGTGATCGAGATGCCCTACCGCCCGCCCGTCGTCGGCGCGGGCGAGGCGAGGGAGAAGGCGCATACCTATACGCTCGCGGGGCCGACCTGTCTCGCGGGCGACACGATCGGGACGTATTCGTTTGACGCGCCGCTCGCGCCGGGCGACCTCGTGGTGTTCGGCGATATGGCGATTTACACGATGGTGAAGAACAACACGTTCAACGGGATGCCGCTCCCGCACATCGTCGCCGTCGATCCGTCGGGCGCATGGGAGACTGTGCGCTCGTTCGGATATGAGGACTTTAAGATGCGGTTGTGAGCCGGATAGCAGAAATCAAAGGAGTGTGAGCGGATGAGGGAGCAGACCGGGGGCGTCGTGGATACGGCGCGAGCGGAACGTGCGATGCATGAATTTCTGACGGCGCTCGGGATCGATCTGCGCTCGTGCGGCATGAGGGAGACGCCCGCGCGGGCAGCCGAGATGTATGCGGAGCTATTTGCGGGACTGCGGAGCGATACTGCGGTGCTGTGGGCGGAGACGATGACCGAGGACACGGCGGGACTCGTCGCTGTGCGGGATATTCCCTTTTACTCCATGTGCGAGCATCATCTGCTCCCGTTCTTCGGGACGGTCGATATTGTCTACCGTCCGCAGAGCGGGCGCGTGGCGGGGTTCGGCGTATTTACGCAGCTTGCCGCACTCTATGCGGCGCGTCCGCAGCTGCAGGAGCGGCTGACGGCGCAGATCGCGGATGAGATCGTGCGCGGTCTCGGGGCGGCGGGGGTGCTCGTCGTCGTTCGCGCACAGCAGCTCTGCATGATGATGCGCGGAGAGCGCGCACACGGGACGCGGACGGTTACGGCGGAATACCGCGGCGCGTTCCGGTCGGATGCGGCGGAGACAGCCGCCGCGTGGAAGATGCTGGGAGTACATGAATGACGGCAAAGAGAATCTATCGTTTTCGTGACGGAAAGAACCTGACCCTCGGCGCGCGCACGCTCGTCATGGGCATTTTGAACGTGACGCCCGACTCGTTCTCGGACGGTGGGCGGTGGAACACGCGGGAGCGTGCGCTCCGGCATATGGAGGAGATGGTGCAGGACGGCGCGGACATCGTCGACGTCGGCGCGGAATCGAGCCGTCCAGGATTTGTGCCGATGAGTGCTGCCGAGGAGATGGAGCGGCTGATGCCGCTGCTCGAAGCCGTCCTACGGGAATGCCCCGTGCCCGTTTCCGTCGACACGTTCAAGGCGGAGACGGCGCGTGCGGCACTCGCGGCAGGGGCGCACATCCTCAACGATATTTGGGGACTGCAATACGCCGAAGAGCCGGGCGAAATGGCGCGCGCGGCGGCAGCGGCGAACGTGCCCGTCGTCGTCATGCACAATCAAAATGGTACGGATTATGCGGGGGACACCATCGCGTCGATGCGGGAATTTTTTAGCGTCTCCATGGAAATCGCCGACGTGGCGGGGCTGTCTAGGGAGAACATCATCCTCGATCCCGGCATCGGCTTTGGCAAGACGCCCGCAGCGAATATGCATGTGATGCGGCGCATGGACGAACTGATTTCCTATGACGGGGCGCACTATCCACTGCTCCTCGGCGCGAGCCGCAAGAGCTTCATCGGGGCGGCGCTTGACCTGCCCGTGGAGGAGCGCATGGAGGCGACGGGCGCGGCGTGCGTCCTCGGCATCCTGCGCGGCGCGTCTATTGTGCGCGTGCATGATGTGAAGCCGATCGTGCGCATGTGCCGGATGACGGATGCGATACTGAGGGCGTAATATGGATCGAATTTTTTTGCGCGGCATGGCATTCTCGGCATGTCACGGCGTGCTCCCGCATGAACGCGAGAACCCGCAGCGCTTTGTCGTGGATGCGGAGCTGCTGATCGATTTGCACGAGGCGGGGGCGCGGGACGACCTTGACGCGACGGCGAACTACGCGGAGCTCTATGAGATCGTGCGCGCCGTTGTGGAGGGCGCGCCGAAACGCCTCATCGAAGCCGTCGCCGAGGAGATCGCGGTGCGCGCTCTCGATGCGTTCCCGCGCGTACGCGCCGTGCGAGTGACCGTGCATAAGCCGGACGCACCGATCGGCGGCGTATTCGCCGATGTGGGCGTCGATATTGTGCGCCGCAGGGGACAATGACGATGCGGACGGCATACGTCGGGCTCGGGGCAAATCTCGGCGACCGCGGCGAGACGATGCGGGAGGCTCTGCGCCGCATCGCCGCGCATCCCCGGATGCGGCTTGCGGAGGTATCGGCGTTCTACGAGACGCCGCCGTGGGGAAAGACGGATCAGCCGCCGTTTCTCAATGCTGCGGCCTGCATCGAGTTTGACACGACGCCGCAGGATCTGCTTGCAGCGCTGCAGAATATAGAGCACGCACTCGGCAGGGTGCGGCGCGAGCATTGGGGTGCACGTACGATCGACCTTGATATCCTGCATATCGACGGCGTGGAGACGGCGGGGGAAGAGCTTATACTGCCGCATCCCTATCTCTGTGAGCGCGCCTTTGTGCTCGTGCCGCTCGCAGAGATTGAGCCGCGCCTTGTCGTGCGCGGAAAGACGGTGACAGCGTGGTGTGCGGGAGTTGATACGTCCGGCATTGTGCGCGCGCCGGAGCTGGCCGCACCCTATCCGCTCGAACTCATCGCGGCGGTGGATGAGGATATGGGCATCGGGCGCGCGGGCGGACTGCTGACGTCCTGCGCCGAGGATATGGCGCATTTCCGTGCGGAGACGACCGGGGGCATCGTCATCATGGGGCGGCGCACGATGAAGAGCCTGCCGGGCAAGCAGCCGCTCGCAGGACGGGAGAACATCGTGCTCTCGCGGACGCTTGACCGCGCGGACGGCTTTCATATCGTACACGACCTCGCGGCGCTTTGGCATCTGCTCGGGCGGCTGGATTCCGATGCGGCGCGCCGCATCTTTGCGATTGGCGGGGAGGAATGTTACCGCGTGCTCCTGTCGTATGTGCATCGCGCGCATGTGACGCGTCTCATGGGCAGATACGGCGCGGATACCTTTCTGCCGCCGCTCACGGATTTTGCACGGACGGCGGCGCGCGCAGGAAAAGACTGTATCTTTGAAATTTACGACAGAATCTAGGAAGAATGCGATGGCAAAAGCAATTTTTCAAAACGACTGGCAGGAGCTGCTTGCACCGGAGATGGCACAGCCGTATTACCGTGAGCTGCGCGCGTTCCTCATCCAGGAATATCGAACGCGGCGCGTTTATCCCGATATGTATGCGATTTTCAATGCGATGCACTATACGAGTTTTGCCGATACGAAGGTTGTCATCCTTGGACAGGATCCCTATCACGGCGACGGGCAGGCGCACGGGCTTTCGTTCTCCGTGCAGGTCGGGATTGCGCCGCCGCCGTCCCTGCTCAACATCTACAAGGAACTGCAGGATGATCTCGGCATCGCGCCGCCGAACCACGGCTGTCTCATCCCGTGGGCGCGCCGCGGCGTGCTCCTCCTCAACACCGTGCTCACCGTCCGCGCACATGCGGCGGCGTCGCATCAGGGGCATGGCTGGGAGCAGTTCACGGATCACATCATCCGTCTGCTCGGCGCGCGGGAGCGTCCGCTGGCGTTCATCCTGTGGGGCAGTCCCGCACGGCGCAAGCGCGCGCTTATCACGAATCCCGCACATTTCATCGTCGAGTCGCCGCATCCGAGCCCGCTCTCGGCACACCGCGGATTCTTCGGCAGCCGCCCGTTCTCGCGCGTGAACGATTTCCTCGTACGCGCGGGTGAGACGCCGATCGAGTGGGCGCTGCCGCCGGCAGAGGAAATCAATGTATGAACGAAAGTCTCGTCTCGAAAGGAGCATCCATATGAATATCAAGGGAATGCGTCTCGTCTGCGCACTTGGACTCGTCTTTTGTCTCGGCGGCTGCGGCGCGCCGGGCGCGTCGTCGAAGGCATCTGCGGAGATGCCGCGCGGCATCGTACAGAAAAATCAGCCGAAGGACGGGCAGGCGGAGATCTATCTCGCGGGCGGATGCTTTTGGGGGACGGAGCTCTATACGAGTCTCGTGTACGGTGTCGTCTCCGCCGAGAGCGGCTATGCGAACGGCAAGACCGTGAACCCGACCTATGAGGAGGTATGCAGCGGCAGCGGACATGCGGAGACGGTGCATGTCGTCTACGATCCGCGCATTGTATCGCTCGACGAGCTGCTGAATGTGTTCTATGACTCGATTGACCCGACGACGCAGGATCGGCAGGGCAACGACGTCGGGCGGCAGTACCGTTCGGGGATTTACTATGTGCCGAACGCGGACGGGAGCGAGACGGCGGACGAGCGCACGATCCGCGCATCGCTGGACGCGCTGCAAAAACGCATCGGCAAGCCGATCGCCGTTGAGATGGGCCCGATTGTGAATTTTTACCGCGCGGAGGAGGGGCATCAGGAATACCTCACGAAGAACCCGAACGGCTACTGCCACATCTCGCCCGCAAAGATCGCGGAGATGCGTGAAAAGCGTGCCGCAGCGGAGAAAGCTGCCGCAGAGAAGCAGACGCCACAGCGTCCGAGCCGCACCTATGAAAAGCCGTCGGATGCGGAGCTGAAGGAAAAGCTGACGGATATGCAGTACGCGGTGACGCAGGAAAAGGCGACCGAGCCGCCGTTCCGCAACGAATACGATCACGAATTCCGCGCGGGCATCTACTGCGACATCACGACGGGCGAGCCGCTCTTTGTCTCGACGGACAAATATGACTCGGGCTGCGGATGGCCGGCGTTCTCGCGCCCCATCGACGATGCGCTCATCGCGGAGCATGAGGATCGCTCGTTCGGTATGGTGCGCACGGAGGTCACGGCGGCGGGCAGCGGCGCGCATCTCGGGCATGTCTTTGACGACGGCCCGCAGGCGAGCAGCGGCCTGCGCTACTGCATCAACAGCGCTTCCCTGCGCTTTATCCCGAAGGAGGACATGGAGGCGGAGGGCTACGGCGACTATCTCTATCTTCTTGAAAATCAATAAAGCTCATAACTGTGCCGCTTCCGGGGATTGCGGTGCAGCGCTGTATTCTTGTTTCAATGGAAAGAAGATGTTTTTATGAAAATGGAAAAGGGGAAAATTCTTGCGCGCCTGGTTTGCGGCGCACTGCTCGCGTCCGGTCATCACGCCTATGCTGCATCGGCAGCAGATGATGCGCAGGGCATGGACACCTACACGCTGGGGGACGTCGTTGTGACGGCGACTCGAAGCGAGAAGAACGATGTGGATGTTCCGGCGGCGACGACGGTGATCACGGCGGATGAGATCAAGGCGAGCGGAGCGGCACATGCGTCCGATGCGCTTGCACAGGTCAATGGATTTACATACAAATCCTTTGGCCCGAACGGCGCGTCGATGGGATCTATGACGAACGAGGTGAATCTGCGCGGCGTAAAGGGCGGCGCGCTTGTACTCATGAACGGCAATCCGATCTCGTGGCGCGGAAAATACAATCTCGATGCGATTCCGGCATCCGCTATCGAGCGCATTGAGGTTGTGAAGGGCAGCGGATCCGTGCTCTACGGCAGTGAAGCGGTGAGCGGCGTTGTCAATATCATCACGAAGCAGCACGTGCAGAACGAGGTTCATGCAGGATTCGGCAGCTATGGACAGCGCAGTGCCGGCATGAGCGTCGGGGATGACCGCTTCAGCGTGTATTATAACTACGATAAGTGGGGGCATCAAAACGGGCTGACCTATACGAATGTTGCTCAGACGCGCTTCAAGGGAGAAACACGGACGGACATTCATGATGTAGAGAAGAAAAATCTCGGCATCGGCTATCATATCAACCCGCATTTGGATTTCCTGTTCAATCTCTATGAATCCTCCGCGCGTTACCAACGCTATGTGACGGCGCGTCATGCGGGCAGCATCCCACTGACGATTGGGGAGCCGTATAATAACCGCAAATACGAGACGAGGCAGTACGTCACCCAGCTCAACTACCATGATGCGGATTGGAAAGGAAGTCTGTACTTTAACACGAGTACGATGGAATTTGCGGGCGCGACGTATTTTAATACGAGGAGCGGGGCGCGCACCCCGGACGGGTTCTATGATTCGCGCGAGAAAAATATGACCTACGGGCTGGATCTTCAGCGGACATGGCAGGTGACGCCAAAGGCAACGGCGATTTTCGGCATTGACTTCGAGCATGAATACTATGCCGCGCTCCCGACGGTCGCGAGTAATAAGGACGACCGCTATTCCCGCAACAATTGGGGCGTTTTCGGACAGTGGGAGCAGCGCTTTGACGAGCGCAATACGGGAATCTTCGGCTTGCGCGAAACGTGGACGACAGGCGCGGCGAAGCGGCAGAATTTCCACAATCTCAGCGCGTCGGGGCAGTGGCTGCATAAACTGAACGCCGAGAGCAGTCTATATTTGAACATCAGTCAGTCGTTCGTCATGCCGACCTTCGCGCAGATGTACGGGGAGAACGGGCGGCAGCTGCCTGCATCCAATCTGCGTCCGCAGACGGGGGTTAATTACGAAATCGGCTGGAAAAAATCGCACGGCGGACACATATGGAAAGCCGCACTCTTCCATATGAACGTCAAGGATAATATCACGGCAAAGGTGAATACGGGAAGAACCGAATATCAATACACGAATGAGGATTTCCGCAATACGGGTGTGGAGCTCTCCGCGGATATTAGGGGGACGCACGGATTTTCCTACAACTGGGGACTGACGTGGCAGAACCCGGAGACGAACAGCACGTCTGTTGCGGGCGGGTGGGATCGCGCGTTTGGCAAGATTCAGCTTACGGGCGGCATACACTATCAAAAAGGGAAATGGAACTCCGCACTCACGGCGTCCTATCTCGCCTCGCGCGTGCAGTCACCGTCGGCACAGCGTTCCTATGCGGCAAAGCCTTATCTGCTCACGACGTGGAACACAAGCTATGCGCCGGACGATCACAGTGAGATCAGTCTGCGGATTGACAATGTGCTCGACCGCAAGGATACGACGATGCACAGCGGAACAGTTTATTATACGGCGCCTATCAATTATCTGCTGAGTTACAGCTACAGGTTCTAAAGGGATAGACGCTGCGAAACGATTTAAGGGAGAATCGAAATGGTGCAGCTCATCAATGTTTCAAGTGCGGACTGCGACATCTGCAATCTGCCGGGCGGAACGCCGCAGGGCGTGGAGTCTCTTTTGCAGCGCTATGGGCTTGACGGCATTGAGTTCATGGTCTGCGATGCAAAGGACACAGGGCTTTTTCCCCGACGCATCGTGCGCGGCGTTCATCTGTGGTTTTACCCCTCTTGGATGCATTTTTGGCACGGCAATGCAGAGCTCCTTGCACGCGACTATTCACCCGAGCAGGTGCGCTGCATCTTCGGTGACTCGCGCGAGGAGTGGCTGACGCGCTTTCGTGATAACTTCCGCGTCGCGGGAGCGTGCGGGGCGGAGTACGCCGTCTTTCACGTTGCGCACACGGGGCAGGGCGAGATCTTTTCGCGCAATTTTTTCTACGACGACAGGGATGTCGTCGAGGGGACGATCGAGGTTGTGCGCGAGCTCGTCTCGGCGCTGCCGCAGGACTGTATGCTGCTCTATGAAAATCTCTGGTGGCCGGGGCTGACCTTTCGCGATCCCGTGCTTGCCGCGCGTCTCATCGAGGAGACACCGCATGAGCACACGGGCTTCATGCTCGACACGGGGCATCTCATGAATACGAACTGGGATCTGCGCACGGAGGAGGAGGGCGTCGACTATGTGCTCGATACGATCGAGGGGCTTGCACGATATGACAAGGAGCTAGCCGAACGCATCCGTGGGCTGCACCTGCATCAATCGCTCTCGGGGGCGTATGTGCGCACAGTGCAGGAGGCGGCGCGGCGCGGCGAGATGCCGGAGCACCCGACGCCGCAGGAGTCCATCGACTATGTGCTGCGCATCGACCGGCACGCGCCGCTCCATACACCGCGTGCGCGAGAGATTATCGACCGCGTGCGCCCGCAGTGGCTTGTCCATGAGTTTATCCCCACGGATACGACGGATTGGAAGGAAAAACTCGCGGCGCAGACGGCGGCGATTCGGTGATGACTGTGTGATAAAATATTAATTGTCTTATAAAGAGCCTTTTCATATATGGTGTTCTATGGTACAATCTCTGAGAGAATGGGATGAGACTTTTGTCGTATGGAGGGATAAGAATGGTAGGAAAGAATGCGGAGACGGCGCCGGAGATCGGCGGTGACGGGATCTCTGCAGTGATTGATCACCTTGTTGCGGGACATGAGAAGAATGAGCTGTTCGAGAAGGTATCCGGCGGCACGCCATATGCGGCGGAGCTGAACGAATTGATCGTGTGCGTCAACGAGGAGCTGGAGTATCAGCGGTTCCGGCTGCGTACGGTGAACGAAGCGGTGCACTCGGGCATGTGGTACATGAAGATCAATGCGGACTTCAGCATCGCGTATGCCATATGGTCGGACGAGTTCCGCCGCATGATCGGGTTCAAAGGAGAATCAGATTTTCCGAACAAGGTGGAGTCATGGAGCTCGCGTCTGCATCCGGAGGATGTGGATCACACGATCAGCTCGTTTACGAAATGCATTAAGGATCTGAGCGGTCACACGCCGTACGATGTGGACTACCGGCTCAAGGTGCATGACGGCAGCTATCGCTGGTACCATGCGTCCGGCAACGTTGTACGCGATAAGAACGGACATCCCGAGGAGATCATCGGCGTCTTTGTCGATATTGACGCGGACAAAAAGAATAAGGAATCCTTGGAACAGAGTACGCAGAAGAAAGAGCAGTTCTACAAGGAACTGGGGACGATGCTGAGCAGTCTCTACGCATCCATCGACGGCATCACGGGCAGTGTGAGCGAGACGACGGAGCAGACCGTCGAACTCTCGGGCGTCCAAGAGGAGATCACAAAGGCTGCCGAGGATGCCTGCGGGCAGACGGAGAACACGCTCAAGATGACGGAACTCATCATGAATATCTCCAAGCAGACGAATCTCCTCGCACTCAACGCATCCATCGAGGCGGCGCGCGCAGGCGAGGCGGGGCGCGGCTTTGCCGTCGTCGCCGAGGAGGTACGCAAGCTCGCGGACAGCAGCCGCGACGCGACGGCGAAGATCGTGGAAGCCCTCGGGTCGATGCAGACGGCGACGAACAACATCGTCGATAAGATCAACTCGATCAGTCAATTGATCGAAAATCAGGCGTCGAATATGAAGGAGATCAGCGCTTCCGTCGAAGAGGCGAAGGCGATGTCGAACAACATCGAGGAGCTTTCGCGGAATCTCTAAGTATAAGACTTTTGCAGGGGCTGTAACGAAATTGTGTTTTTGACACGTTTGTTGCAGCTCTTTTTTGCGCACGTTACAACAAAAAAGAGCTGGTCGATAAATAAAAAATATGGAAAAATACGGTTGAGTTTATGCATCTGCGCTCCTATAATAGAGAATAACAGGAACAGAAAGGAGCGGATACGATGGACAGCGAAAAGAACGGGACGCTCAGCCGCAGGAATTTTCTCAAGGGAAGCGCGCTTGCCTTTGGCGGTTTTATCGCTGCGCCCGCCCTGCTCGCGGGATGTGGGGAAAATCCGAACGATCGATTGATCCCGCCTTCGCCTCCGGCGGCGCCGCCTCCTCCGCCCGCATGGCTCGGCACGGCTCCCGAGATTCCGGATGGAAAGATCGCCGAGGAACGCGTCGCCGATGTGGTAATCGTCGGCGCGGGACTTGCCGGCCTGACCGCCGCGCGTGCGGCATCGGAACACGGCGCGTCGGTTCTCGTCATGGAACGGGGAAGCACATGGCAGTGCCGCAGCGGGCAGTACGGCACGATCGGCAACCGCTATCAGCGGGAACTCGGCATCACGTTCGACAAGAACGAAGCGATTCTCGAGAACATGAAGCAGATGGGCTATCGCTCGGATCAGCGCATGTGGAAATACTGGGCGGATCACAGCGGCGAGGATTTTGACTGGATGCTTGACCTTGCGCCCGCCGTCCATCTGATGAAGGAAACGGACACGGAGCTTGACCGCACGAAGATCAATCTCATGATGATGCACTATCCGCTGCCCAAGGGATACAACCGTGCAGAGGAGAACAGCCCGACCTATCCGACGGTCATGACGCTCCTGCCGAGTCAGGAACCGCTCCTCACGCTCGTCTATGAGAAATGCCTTGCGCAGGGGTGCAAATTCATCTTTGCGACGCGCGCGCAAAAACTCATCCGTGAGGACGGGGACGGGCGCGTCACGGCGGTCGTCGGCGAGGACATTCACGGAAAATTTGTCAAATGCACGGCGCGCAAAGCGGTTGTCCTCGCGACAGGAGACTACGGCAACAACAAGGAAATGATGTCGTATTTCGTGCCGTGGGCGGTCGATTACCTCAACGTCTTCCCGAATCGTGACGCATGGGACAGCCCCACGAATACGGGTGACGGGCACAAGATGGCGGCGTGGGTCGGCGGAAAAATCGAGGATGGACCTCACGCCCCCATGATTCACACGCTTGGCGGTCCTCTGGGCGTGGACGCTTACCTGTTGCTGAACGACGACGGGAAGCGGTTCGTCAACGAGGACATTGGCGGACAGCAGCTCTCCTGCGCCATCTATCGGCAGCGCAGCGATTATGCGTGGCAGATTTTCGATGCGAATTTTCCGGAGCAGCTCGGCGCGATGGGCGTCTCGCACGGCAGTGTGAACCACTGCGTCCCCGCCGCGGAAAATCCGAAGCTCCCGCCCGACTGCCAATGGGCGATCGGACGAACATCCTATACCTCCGTGGAGGATGTAGAGAAAACGCCCGGGCTCGTGCGCGCGGATACGCTCGAGGAGCTTGCCGCCGCGCTTGCGCCCGAGCGCCCCGCCGTACAGCGCACGATCCTCTCGGAGATCGCGCGCTACAACGCGCTCGCACATGCGCATCTCGACACGGACTTCGGCAAAGCATCAAAGCGGCTCTTCCCGATTGAAAAGCCGCCGTTCTATGCAGGAAAGATGCTCGGCGGCGCGCTCCTCGTCAATATGGGCGGACTGACGGTGAACCCGGAGGACGGCAACGTACTCGACAGGGGTTATCACGGCATTCCGGGGCTGTACGCCGTCGGCAACACACAGGGCGGGCGGTTCGTCGGGGACTATCCCGTCGTGACGGCGGGTGTCAGTCACGCCTTTGCCCTCGTGTACGGGCGGCTCGTCGGCAACGTCGTCGGCAAACTTTGAGGAGGGAGTATGATGCGATTCTTATCCAAACTCAAACGTCCGCGCGTGCTCTTGCTCCTCGTCATCTGCGCTGCGGCGGCAGGATTCGGCACGTTCGCGCTGCTCTCCGCGGTGAGCGCCAAGCCCGCCTTTTGCGCGACCTGCCATAACATGCAGCCCGAATACGACAGCTTCACACACGACGGCTATCTTGCGAAGGCGCACGCGGACATGGGCGTGACCTGCCACGACTGCCACGAGCCGACGATTGCGCAGCAGATGAAGGAAGGATGGCTCTTCGTCACGGGCAATTACGAGAACCCCATGCCGAAGTACGGCTTCAAGAACGAGCAGTGTCTTTCCTGTCATGATTTCGAAGCGGTAAAGCGCACGACCGCGCACTACGGCAAGGAGAACCCGCACGATCCCGTCCATCTCGCCGGGAACGAGAACCCGCAGCAATGCATGGACTGCCACAGTATGCATCACAAACAGTCGGCGAAGAAATGCAGCGCCTGCCATCCCGTGAGCTGGAAGCTCGACGCGAGCTGGGAACAGTGAGCGCGGAACGGGACAATTTATCTATATGTAGATATAAACAAAAATAATTATTAAAAAGGTGAAAATATTAGTTGACAGGATACGTCTGCGGTGCTATGATAATTCCAACAAAAGGACATACCCAATCGGTCGGCATCGGCGCGGTTGGTTCAGCACAAAAGGAGGATGTTCAATGTCTCAGATCAATAAGGAAATCAGTGATTTTAAGGTAGACGCGTTCCAGAAGAAGGAAGGCGCCGCACAGGGCGAGTTCAAGCAGTACACGAAGGCAGACCTCAAGGGCAAGTGGAGCGTGTTCTTCTTCTATCCGGCGGACTTCACGTTCGTATGCCCGACGGAGCTTGCGGATCTGCAGGAGCAGTACGCGGAGTTCCAGAAGCTCGGCTGCGAGATCTTCGGCGTCTCCTGCGATTCGCACTTCGTTCACAAGGCATGGCATGAGAGCTCCGAGCTCGTCGGCAAGCTCACCTATCCGATGCTCGCGGATCCGACGGCGAAGCTCGCACGCGACTTCGACGTCTACATCGAAGAGGACGGTCGTTCCGAGCGCGGCACGTTCGTCGTGAACCCCGAGGGCAAGATCGTTTCCTACGAGGTCAGCGCAGGCAACGTTGGACGCAACGCCGCAGAGCTTATCCGCAAGGTGCAGGCGCTCCAGTTCGTCGCTGCGCACGGCGATGAGGTTTGCCCCGCACGCTGGAAGCCGGGCGAAAAGACGCTGAAGCCGAGCTTCGATCTCGTCGGCAAACTCTAAGACGCTATATAGGGCACTTTGCGAGGGCGCTCGTAAAGTGCTTTTTTTCTATGAAAAGACAGGGGTGTACGGATGGACAAAATGTATGATGCGGTCATCGTCGGCGGCGGCCCTGCGGGACTCTCCGCCGCAATCTACCTCGCGCGTGCCAAATGCAAGGTGCTCGTCGTCGAGAAGGAAAAAACGGGCGGGCAGATCACCATCACCGCCGATGTCGTCAACTATCCGGGACTCGGGAAGATCAGCGGCGCGGAGCTCGCCGCGCAGATGGAACAGCAGGCGCGCGGATTCGGCGCGGAGTTCCTGTCCGCCGAGGTCATCGGGCTGAAGCTCGACCAAGACGTCAAGGAGGTCGAGACGACCGCAGGCACTGTCGAAGCGCTCAGCGTCATCCTCGCGACGGGCGCGAATCCGCGCAAGGTCGGTTTTGCAGGGGAGAAGCAGTTCCAAGGACGCGGCGTCGCGTACTGTGCGACCTGCGACGCGGAGTTTTTCACGGGGATGGATATCTTCGTCATCGGCGGCGGTATGTCGGCGGTGGAGGAGAGTATGTTCCTCTCGCGCTACGGCAGATCGGTCACGATCCTCGTGCGCGGCGACAAGTTCCGTGCGCCGCAGACGGCGGTGGACGCGCTCGCGAAGTATGACAACATCAGCGTGCGGTTCAACACCGTCGTCGATGCCGTCGGCGGCGAGACGATGCTCTCCTATGCCGATATCCGCAACGATGTGACGGGCGAGACGCAGCATTTCACACCGAAGAGCGGCGAGACGTTCGGTGTCTTTGTCTTTGCGGGGTATGTGCCGAACACAGCGCTGTTCCGCAATCTCGTCGCACTGAATGAACAGGGCTACATCATCACGGATGAGCGACAGGAGACGAATGTCAAAGGCGTATTCGCGGCGGGCGACGTCTGCATCAAAGAGCTGCGCCAAGTCGTGACGGCGGTCTCCGACGGTGCGGTCAGCGCGGTCGCGGCGGAGCGTCATGCGGCGGCGCTGCATGACCGCCTGCATCTGCCCGCGTTCTCGCGTCCCGAGGTCGATACGGCGCGCCTTGAACAGCGCAAGAACTCGATCGAAAAAGATGCGGCGGAGGGGAACGAGACGAATTTCATCTCCGCGGAGATCCGTGAGCAGCTCGCTGCGGTGTTCGAGAAATTCGCCGCCCCCGTGAAGGTCGTCGGTCACTACGACGGCGGCGATCTCTCGGCGGAGCTGCGCGGCTTTATGGAGGAGTTCGCGGGGCTGACGGACAAAGTGACCTATGAGGCGAAGCAGGATGCCATAGGCGAACCGGGCGTCGAGTTCCTGCGCGCGGACGGCACGTCGAGCGGCATCACGTTCCACGCGGTGCCGGGCGGGCACGAGTTCAACTCGTTCATCCTCGCGCTCTACAATGTCGCGGGACCGGGACAGGAACTGCGCCCCGAGACGCAGGAAAAGATCGCGCGCATCACGAAAGACGTCGATGTGAAGGTGCTGATGTCGCTTTCCTGCACGATGTGTCCCGACGTGGTGGCCGCGGTGCAGCGCATCGCGGCGGCGCGTGAGAACGTCCGCGCGGACATCTATGACATCCGCTATTTCCCGGAGCTGAAGGAGAAGTACAGCGTCATGAGCGTTCCCTGCATGATCGTCGGGGAGGATCTGCACTTCGGCAAGAAGAACATCGACGAGATCGCCGATATCCTGGCAGGATGACGCCGCGCTCGCACGCCCCTGAGCAAGGCGTGTTTCCTTTGAAAAAGGGACGACTGATGTTTGCCGGTATCCATATGTTTTTGTGTATGTATTTTAGCAAAGGAGAGTCCATCATGGAGCTGAAGGGTTCACAAACGGAGAAGAATCTTTGGGCGGCGTTTGCCGGCGAGTCGGAGGCGCATACGAAGTACCTGTACTACGCGTCGCAGGCGAAGAAGGACGGTTACGTTCAGATTTCGGACATCTTCAACGAGACGGCGGTCAACGAGAAGGCGCACGCCAAGATTTGGTTCAAGCTTGTCGCCGGTATCGGCGATACGAAGGCGAACCTTGCCGCCGCGGCCGCGGGAGAGAACGAAGAGTGGACGAGTATGTATCCAGAGTTCGCACGCGTGGCGCGTGAAGAGGGGTTCGACAAGATCGCCCGTCTCTTCGACGCGGTCGGCAAGATTGAGCAGAGGCACGATACGCGCTATCGGATCCTTCTCGAAAATGTCGAGGAGGGACGCGTGTTCAAGCGCGATGAAAAGATCATCTGGCAGTGCCTGAACTGCGGCTATGTCTGCGAGAGCCCGCAGGCGCCGATGAAGTGTCCGGTCTGCGAACATCCGCAGTCGTTCTTTCAGCAGGTTGTGCAGAACTACTGAGGCGTGAGATGGATTTTTGCGCTCTACCGTGATTTCCAACCATATGAAAAGGAGCTGTTACACACGTTCGTGCAACAGCTCCTTGTTTTTGAGGAGAACGTATATGTCCATGCGAAAAAAATTCGATCTGTCCGCGTACCTCGTGATCGGCCCGGAGAATACGAACGGGTGCCCCGTTGCGCGCGTGATCGCGGAGGCCGTGCGGGCGGACTTTACCTTCGTTCAGATTCGGTCCAAAACGGCCGAGGCGCGGGAGCTCATTGACCTTACGCGTGCGGCGGCTGAGATTATCGCGGCACAGGAAAAGTCCGAGCGGGTCGCGCTCGTCGTCAACGACCGTCTCGACGTTGCGCTTGCCGCGCGGGACGCGGGGATAAAGGTGGACGGCGTCCATGTCGGACAGAGCGACATTCCGCCCGAGATATGCCGGAAATATTTGGGCGAGGATGCCGTCGTCGGCCTCTCCGCGCGGACGTCTGCGCTCATTGACTACGTGCGCGCGTGCGATACCTCCTGCATCGACTACTTCGGCGCGGGGCCGCTGCACCCGACGGCGACGAAACCCGATGCGGGGCGGGATGCGGCGGGGCATATCGTGACGCGCAGCCTCACGGAACTCTCCGAGCTGCACCGCGTGAGCCCCCTGCCCGTCGTCGTGGGCGGCGGGGTCAAGGCAGGCGATCTGCCCGCTCTGCGCGCTGCGGGCGTCGAGGGATTCTTCGTCGTCAGCGCCGTGGCATCCGTCGCGCATCCCTTCGCCGCCGCGGATGAACTTGTACGCACGTGGCGCGCAGCAAGATCATAGGTACGGCAGTTTATTTCTCGTAGTATTTCAGGAGACTCTGCGTTCCTTCCGCGCCGAGCCCTTTGTCCTCGAGGGTGCGGGCCTCTTCGAGTACTTGCCTTAGAACGGGAAGCGTGAGACCGCGGGCGCTCCCCGTCTCCACGCCGATATTCATATCTTTGATGAAGTGTTTGAGCATAAAGCCGGGGTCAAAATTGCCGTCGAGCGCCATGCGCACCATATGGGACATCTGAAAACTCGCCGCCGCGCCGCCCGAGATGGAGGCAAAGACCTTTTCGACGTCCAGTCCCATTGTTTTCGCATAGGCAAACGCTTCGCATGCGCCCGCCAGCGCACCCGCAATGGCGATCTGGTTCGCCGCCTTGGTCTTTTGTCCCGCACTCGCCGCGCCCTCGTAGATGATGTTCGACCCCATCGCGGCAAAGACGGGGCGCATCGCGTTGAACGCGTCTTCGTCTCCGCCGACGAGGATGTTCAGCGTGCCGGCGCGCGCGCCCATATCGCCGCCCGTGACGGGGGCGTCGAGCGCATAGATGCCGCGGTTTTTCGCCTCCTCGTAGATGCGCGCGGCGAGCGTGGGGGAGGAGGTCGTCATGTCCGCGGTGTACGCCCCCGGCGCGAGATTGTCGAGAATACCGTCCGCACCGAGGTATAGTTCCTCGACATCGGCGGGGTAGCCGACAATCGTGATGACCACGTCCTGTCCCTTCGCGCACGCGCCCGGCGTATCGCAGTAACGCGCGCCGCGCGCGACGAGCGCGTCCGCCTTTGATTTCGTACGGTTGTAGACGCTCAGCTCGTAGCCCGCATCCATGAGATGCCCCGCCATGGGCGCGCCCATCAGCCCGAGGCCGATAAATCCGATCTTTTTCATCAGGTATCCTCCTTTTCGTCTCCGGTTCGTCCTGCATTCAGTGTAACAGGCGGGCGGGGAACTGTCTACAAAATCCTGCGGAACGGCAGGATTTTTTCATTTGATTTCGAATGTTATAAGACAAGACGAAGGCAGAATCAAAGCGAAGGGAGCATCCATATGCGGCTGGAATTTCTAGGGGCGGCGCACGTTGTCACGGGATCGTGCTATCTACTCCATACGGGCGATCGCAAATATCTTGTGGACTGCGGCATGTATCAGGGGACGCGCCGTCTGCGCGAGATGAACTATGAGCCGTTCCCGTTCAACCCTGCGGAGATCGAGGCGATCTTTTTGACGCACGCGCACATCGACCACTGCGGGCGCATCCCACAGCTCGTACGCGAGGGATTTCGCGGGAAAATCTACGCGACCAAGGCGACCTGCGACCTCGTGCGCATCATGCTCCCGGATTCGGCGCACATCCAAGAGAGCGACACGGAGATCATGAACCGCAAGAACGCACGCCGCAGCGAGGCGCCGGTCATGCCGCTCTACACGCAGGCGGATGCCTTTGCCGCGCTCGAGCACTTCGAACCCGTGCCGTATCACGGCATGTTGAACGTAGACGACCTGCATCTGAAATATTACGATGCGGGGCATATCCTCGGCTCTGCGATTCTCGAGATGACCGTGACGGAGAACGAACAGCAGACGAAAATCGTATTTTCGGGCGATCTCGGTCAGCCCAATCAACCCATCCTGCGCGATCCCGAGCCGATCGCGGGCGCAGATTTCCTGCTCGTCGAGTCCACCTACGGCGACCGCGTACACCGCGACTACGATAAGGAAACGGCGCTCCTCGAGGTCATCCGCGACACGATGGATCGCGGCGGCAACGTCATCATCCCGTCCTTTGCCGTCGGCAGAACGCAGACACTGCTCTATTATTTTTACCGTCTCTGGAAGGCGGGACGGCTCGACGGCGACATCCCCATCATCATCGACAGCCCGCTCGCGATACAGGCGACGCGCGTATTTCTAAGCAACTACGAGGACTTTGACGAGGAGTCAATCGCGTTTTTTGGGAAAAACGGCAAGATTCCCGCGTTCCCTCAGGTGCGCATCGCCGAGTCCGCCGCGGACTCGCGCGCGCTGAACTCCGCCGAAGGCTCGGCGATTATCCTCTCGGCCTCCGGGATGGCGGATGCGGGGCGCGTCCTGCATCATTTGAAACACAATCTATGGCGTCCCGAATCGACCGTGCTCTTCGTCGGCTATCAGGCGGAGGGGAGCCTCGGGCGGCGGCTCGTCGACGGCATCAAGCGCGTGCGCGTCCTCGGCGAGGAGATCGCGGTCAAGGCGCAGATCAAGATGCTCGACGGATTTTCTGCGCACGCGGATGCGGAGCAGATCGTCGACTGGATGCGCGCGCTCACCGCGCCGCGCCCGGCGAAGGTGTTCCTCGTGCACGGCGAGGGACACGCGCAGGAAGCGCTGCGCGAACGCATCAACGAGGAACTAGGGCTCGAGGTCTATGCGCCCTTCCTCGGCGATGCCGTAACGATCTCAGGGCGCAGCGCCATCCTCATCCCCTCGCAGAGCGCCGCCGTCTCCGTCGAAGCGGAGATGGAGGACGTCATGCGCGACTTCGACGCCGAGTACCGGCAGCTGCGCAAGGCGATCATCCGCACCGTCGTTCGCCACCCGCAGCTCATGGAACCCATCATCCGCACCATGCAAAAGGCGCGCACCTACTTCAAAAAACTCGCCGCACCGTATCAAATCTAAAGGGATAAAACCATGAAAATGACTGAACAATATCGTGCCGAGATCGAAAAAGCAAAAGAAGCATTAAGAGACATCAAAGAGCGTGGCGATGAGGCGATCGGCGCATCGTGGGAAGATGTGAGAGAGCAGCTTTTTTCGCCGGAAGAACGAGCCGTCTCTGATTTGCGCGTTGCTCGGATACTCGAATTGATACATGCGCGCAAGGAAAAAGAAGTCGGTTCATCGTACAGCATCTAAGGAAAAATAATGAAAATGAGTAAAGAGTACGCCGAAGCGATAGCACAGGCAAAAGCGAACTATCAAGACGCGTTAGAACGCGGCGAAGCTGCCAACGGCGGAGATGTATTGGCGTATATGGATTCCATTTTGACGCCGCAAGAAATAGCGGAAAGCAATCTGCGTGTTGCGCTCATCGGCGAACTGATCAAAGCAAGAGAAGAGAAAGGAATCAGTCAAAAGAAACTCGAAGAGCTCAGCGGCGTCCGGCAGCCGTCATCGCGCGCATGGAACGGGGATATACCAGCCCGCAGATCGACACGCTGTTAAAAGTGCTCGCGCCGCTCAGGAAAACCCTCTCAATCGTACCGCTGCCGACCGCATAACTACATCCAGACAAACGGAGACGCCCGCCGCACCGATGCACTGCGGGCTTTTTTCATGCTAATGTTCTTGTATACCCTCCATATATGTATTAATTGCATGAAAATATCAATATCTTGTATGTGAGGATGTGTCTCATACACTTGCATAGTTCTGACAAATACGTTAAAATAGGGAAGCCTAAAAAGGGCTTTCCTATTTAATATATATTAAGTGATAGTAATACACTGTACTTAGTATGGATATGACAGGTGGTGTTACATTGGAATCCCCATTTCGTGTTGGGGTGGACGTCGGATCGACGACGATCAAGCTGGTCGTGCTGGGCGAGGAGCATGAGATCCTCTACAAGAACTACGCGCGCCACTTCTCGGAGATCGGCAGAGCCCTACAGGAAAACCTCACGCAGCTCAAGGAGATCGTCGGCACGTCGAAATTCTCGTTCGCGCTGACCGGCTCGGCGGGCATGGGCATCGCACAGCGTATCGGACTGCCGTTCGTGCAGGAAGTCGTCGCGTGTGCCTCGGCAGTGCGCCGTCTCATCCCCGAGACGACGACCGCAGTGGAGCTCGGCGGCGAAGATGCGAAGATTACCTATTTCGGCGACGCGCCGGAGCAGCGCATGAACGGTGTCTGCGCGGGCGGCACGGGATCGTTCATCGATCACATGGCGTCGCTCCTCTCGACCGATCCCATCGGGCTGAACGCACTCGCCGAGAAGGGCAAGCGCGTCTACGCTATCGCTTCGCGCTGCGGCGTATTCGCCAAGACTGACATACAGGCGCTCATGAATGACGGCGCGGAGAAAGCGGACATTGCACTCTCCATCTTCCAAGCGGTCGTCAACCAGACCATCGGCAACCTCGCGCAGGGACGCCCCATCGACGGCAATGTCGCATTCCTCGGCGGACCTCTGCACTTTCTCCCCGAACTGAAAAGACGCTTTATCGAGACATTGAAACTCGACGCGGATCACGTCGTCGATGTGGATTACGGCAATTATTTCGTCGCGGTCGGTGCGGCGCTCTCGGATGATGCCCGGGCGATTGATATGCGGGAGATGCAGGAGTGTATTGCGCGTGCGGAAGAGGCGGCGGCAGCCGAGACGCGGACAGCGGACTTTACACTGTTCCGCGATGCGGCGGACTACGCCGCGTTCAAGGCGCGACATGACCGCGACAAGGTAAAACGTGCGGAGCTTGCGGACTACCGCGGCGCGATCTGCATCGGCATCGATGCAGGCTCGACGACGACGAAGCTCGTCGCGATCGGCAGCGACAAGCAGCTCCTCTACACGTCCTACGGCAGCAATCACGGCTCGCCGCTCCAATCGGTCATCAGCGCCCTGCGCGAGTTTTACGCCGTTATGCCCGAGGGTGCGCATATTGCGGGGGCAATGACGACGGGCTACGGCGAGGCGATCGTCAAGGCGGCGCTCCACGCGGACGGCGGCGAGGTCGAGACCTTTGCCCATCTGCGCGCGGCGCAGGAGTTCTGCCCCGATGTCAGCTTCGTGCTCGACATCGGCGGTCAGGATATGAAGTGCTTCTTCGTGCAGGACGGCAGCGTCGGCAACATCACGCTGAACGAAGCGTGCTCGGCGGGGTGCGGCTCCTTTATTCAAAATTTCGCCGAGGGACTGCATCTGACGCCCGGCGAGTTCGCGGCAAAGGCGATTGATGCTAAAGCTCCCGTGGATCTCGGCACGCGCTGCACCGTCTTTATGAACTCAAAGGTAAAACAGGCGCAGAAGGAAGGCGCGGAGGTCGCCGACATCTCGGCGGGCATTGCTCTTTCGGTCGTTAAGAATGCGCTCTTTAAGGTCATGCAGCTCAAGGACGTATCGACCCTCGGCGACAAGATCGTCGTGCAGGGCGGCACGTTCTACAACGACGCCGTTCTGCGCTCCCTAGAAAACATCCTCGGCAAGGACGTCATCCGCCCCGACATCGCGGGACTGATGGGCGCATACGGCGCGGCGATTCTCGCGCTCGAGACGGGGACAGAGACGTCGACGCTGCTCGGCGCGGAGCAGCTCGGGAATTTCGAGACCAAGACGAGCTCTTACCGCTGCGGCAAATGCGGGAATAAATGCCTCATCACCATGCAGCAGTTCCCGAACGGCGAGCGCTACTTCACGGGCAACCGCTGCGAGCGCGGCATCGGCGGCGAAAAACACGAGGAGGACGCGCCGAACATCTACAAGTTCAAGTACCGCCGCGTGTTCAAGCATTACAAATCGCCTGCAGACCCGCGCCGCGGCAAGATCGGCATTCCTCGCACGCTCAACATGTACGAGGACTATCCGTTTTGGTTCACGTTCTTTGACACGCTCGGCTACGGCGTCGTTCTCTCCGGGAAATCCTCACCCCAGCTCTTTTATAAGGGCATGGCGACGATCCCGTCGGACTCGCTCTGCTATCCCGCGAAGCTCGCGCATGGGCACATCGTCGACCTCGTCGAAAAGGGCGTCACGACGATATTCTACCCCTGCGAGCCGCACAATATGGACGACAAGCCCGGCAGCGGAGCGAACAATTTCAACTGTCCGATCGTCGCGTCCTACGCCGAGAACATCCGCGGTAACATGGACATCCTGCGCGAGAAGAATATTCGCTTCCTCCAGCCGTTCCTCCCGATCAACGACCGCAAGCGCATGATCGAGCGTCTGACGGAGGAGTTCGGCAAGATCGAGGGCATCGGCAAGAAGGAGATCGCCGCCGCCGTGGACGCGGGCTACGCCGAGATCGCGCAGTACCGGCAGGATGTGCGCGATTACGGACAGCAGATCCTCGACCGCATCGAGAAGACGGGCGAGCATGCGATTCTCCTTGCGGGGCGTCCCTATCATGTCGATCCCGAGATCAACCACGGCATCCCCGAGATGATACAGTCGTACAAACTTCCCATCCTCTCCGAGGACGCGGTCTACCATATCCCCGTGCAAAAACGCCGTCTGCAGGTCGTCAACCAGTGGAGCTACCACGCGCGTCTCTACCATGCGGCGCAGTTCGTCGCGGAGCATCCGAACGTCACGCTCATCCAGCTCAGTTCGTTCGGCTGCGGACTCGACGCCCTCACCACGAGCGAGGTGCGCGAAATTCTCGAGTCGCACGAGCGCATCTACACGATGATCAAGCTCGACGAGGTGTCGAACCTCGGCGCGGCGCGGATTCGTCTGCGCTCGCTCATCGCCGCGCTCGCACGCCGCGAGACGCCCGTTTACCACGAGGCGCCCGTCATCGAGCGTCCGCGCTTTACCGAGGACTGCAAAAAGACGCACACCATCCTCGCCCCGCAGATGGCGCCGATCCATTTCGACCTGTTCCAAACGACCATGCGCAAGCACGGCTACAACGTCGTCATCCCGCCGATGCCGGACAAAGCGGCGATCGACATGGGACTGCGCTACGTCCACAACGACATGTGCTATCCCGCGATCGTCGTCATCGGACAGCTCATCTCCGCGCTCAAGGCGGGGATGTGCGATGCCGACCACACGAGCATCGCGCTCTTTCAGACCTGCGGTGCATGCCGCGCGACGAACTACCTCGGCGTCCTGCGCAAGGCGCTGCGCGACGCGGGATTCCCGAACGTCGCCGTCTTTGCCGTGCGCGGACTCCCGGAGGAGACCGATTCGTTCTCGTTCAGCCGCGAGATGATGGTCGACGCGGTGAAGGCAGCCGTCTACGGCGATCTCCTGATGAACGTTCGCAACCGCATGATGCCGTACGAGCGCGTCAAAGGCGCGACGCAGGCGGCATTTGACAAATGGATGGCGCGCGCTAAGGACGAACTCGAGCACGGCAATATCTTTAAGTTCCGCCGCACGGTGAAGGACATCGTGCGCGACTTCGACCATATCCCCATCGACGAAAATCTTTGGAAGCCAAAGGTCGGCATCGTCGGCGAAATCCTCGTCAAGTACCACCCCGTTGCGAACAACGACATCGAGACCGTACTCATGAACGAGGGCGCGGAGGTCATCATGCCCGATTTTATCGACTTCTTCCTCTACTCCGCGTACGACCCCATCGCGCAGCACAAACTGCTCGCGGGCTCGTATAAGGATAGGCTCTTCGGACGCATGTTCATCAAGGTCATCGAGTTCTTCCGTGCCCCCATGCGCAAAGCACTCGAATCGAGCCGCCACTTCCGCCCGCCGCAGTCCATCGACCACACCGCCGAGCTTGCCGCGCGCCATGTCAGTCTCGGCAACATGGCGGGTGAGGGATGGTTCCTCACGGGCGAGATGGTCAAGCTCATCGAAGAGGGCGTCCCGAACGTCATCTGCCTCCAGCCGTTCGGCTGCCTGCCGAACCACATCACGGGCAAGGGCGTCATGCACGACCTGCGCAAAGCCTATCACGGCGCGAACATCACCGCGATCGACTGCGACGCAGGCTCGAGCGAGGTCAACCAGCTCAACCGCATCAAGCTCATGCTTGCAACGGCGAAAGAGCGGCGTCCCGAGAATGCTGCACCTGTAAAAGAGCATAAAGCTGCGGCAGAGTACACGTACTGAAATATCATAGAGCGACAGCATTGACGTGAAAGGCGTTTTTGCAGCCGCTCTTTTTATTTTTCAAAAACATGTTTCACGAACAAAAAAACGCGAAAAATATGTTCCTAAAACTATTGACCGAACAGGTTTTCTGTGATATATTATGTCCGAACAAAAGTTTTGGGAATATATATGCGAAAATAATCCGGACGGAGGGATATCTATGAAACGCATCGGTCTTACACTCAGCCTTTTTACACTCATATGGATGGTCGTATCGTCGCTTCATCTGACGAATCCCTATCTGCGCTCGTCAGAGTTCATGGAGATCTCGGTGGAGAGAGGCGACAGCGTCTGGACGATTGCACGCAAGTACACGACAAAGGAGAGCATGGCGCAGGAGCTCGAGGAAGCCATCATCGAGATCAATGGGCTGCCGCCCAATGCCGCGCTCTATGCAGGACGCCGTCTGCGCATTCCGATGATTGATCCGCCCGAGCAGCTGCAGGCAATGGCGGAGCATAAATCCCTTGACACACCCGCGTATGCGTCTTATAATGGCGTTACCAAATAGGGTGGAATTATAACGGCCTTGTCCCTAGCGGGATAGGATTTCCTATCCCACGGGGCAGGGCTTTTCTTGTATGCATATTGGGAGGAGAGCGTTCTATGGTAAAGCTGACACTGCCGGATGGATCTGTTCGCGAGGTGGAGCACGGAACGACATTACTGGACGTCGTGAAACAGATGAGCAATTCGCTCGCGAAAAAAGCACTGGCGGCAAGCCTCGACGGCAAAACGGTCGATCTCATGACGCCCGCGACGAAGGACGCGGCGTTTCAGGTACTCACCTTTGAGGATGCGGGCGGCCGGCTTGCTCTGCGCCATACCTGCTCGCACATCATGGCGCAGGCGGTGAAGCGTCTCTATAAAGATGCGCATGTGCAGCTCGCGATCGGTCCTGCGATCGAGAACGGCTTCTACTATGACTTTGACATGGAGCACCGGCTTACGGATGCCGATCTGCGCGACATCGAAAAGGAAATGAAGAAGATCGTCAAGGAGAATCTCAAGCTCGAACGTCGCGAGATTCCGCGCAGCGAAGCGATCGCCTACTTCAGGGAGAAGGGTGAGAACTATAAGGTCGAGCTGATCGAGGATCTGCCCGAGGACGTGACGATCTCGACCTATACGCAGGGGGAGTTCACCGATCTGTGCGCAGGGCCTCACGTCCTCTCAACGGGCAAGGTCAAGGCGTTGAGGCTCCAGAGCATCGCGGGCGCGTACTGGCGCGGCAGCGAGAAGAATAAGATGCTCCAGCGCATCTACGGAACGGCGTTCGAAAAGCAGGAAGAACTCGACGCGTACCTCCATATGCTTGAGGAAGCGGAAAAGCGCGACCATCGGAAACTTGGGCGCGAGCTCGATCTCTTTAGCCTGCATGAAGAGGGACCCGGATTCCCGTTCTTTCATCCGAACGGCATGATCCTGCGCAATGAACTCCTGAACTACTGGCGCGAAGTGCATCGCCGCTACGGGTACAGTGAAATCAGCACGCCGGTCATTCTCAGCCGTAAACTGTGGGAGACGTCCGGTCACTGGTTCCACTATCGCGAAAATATGTATACGACGCAAATCGACGAAGAGGACTATGCGATCAAGCCGATGAACTGCCCCGGCTGTATGCTCGTCTATCGCTCGCAGCTCCACAGCTACCGCGACTTGCCGCTGCGGCTCGCCGAACTCGGTCTCGTCCATCGGCATGAGCTCTCCGGTGCACTGCACGGACTCTTCCGCGTGCGGAACTTCACGCAGGACGACGCGCATCTCTTCGTCACGCCGGAGCAGATCGAGGGCGAGATTCAGCACACGATCGACCTCTTTGACGAGGTCTACCGCACGTTCGGGCTTTCGTACAAGGCGGAGCTCTCCACGCGCCCCGACGACTCGATGGGTTCGGACGAGATGTGGGAGCTGGCGACAAGTGGTCTGCAAAAAGCGCTCGAGAACCGCGGTCTCGATTACATCGTCAACGAGGGCGACGGCGCGTTCTACGGGCCGAAGATCGACTTCCACCTGCGCGACTCGATCGGTCGTACATGGCAGTGCGGCACGATCCAGCTCGATATGAGCCTGCCGGAGAAATTCGATCTGACCTATGTCGGCGAGGACGGAGAGAAACACCGCCCCGTCATGCTCCATCGCGTGGTCTACGGGTCGATTGAGCGGTTCATCGGTATCCTCATCGAGAACTTCGCGGGAGCGTTCCCCGTGTGGATGACGCCCGTGCAGGTACGCATCCTGCCCATCACCGAGCGCCATGCAGAGTACGCAGAAGAGCTGCGCAAGCGCATGTTCGACCGCGGCATCCGCGTAGAAGTGGACAACCGCAACGAAAAGACGGGGTATAAGATTCGCGAGAGTCAGGTCAAAAAGACGCCCTACACGCTCGTCGTCGGCGATCAGGAGCAGGAATCCGGTACCGTCGCCCTGCGCAAGTACGGCGAGAAGGACAGCACGGTCATGTCCGCGGACGACTTTATCGCGTTTGTAGAGAAAAAGATCGCCGAGCGCTCGCCCGAGTATTGACAACAACGGTAAATTGTGATAACATGCCTTTTGTTGAAAGCAGAAGCCACCGCTTCTCACCTGCGGGCAAAGATGTCCGGCGGGTCGATATGGAACTTTTTAGGGTGGCTTTATGCCGCCCTTTTCTATTGCCGGATGGCACTGCGGTGCATCCAAAACAGGAGGTGTTCTTGCCATAAGCAGGGAATCTTTGCGAATCAATGAGGAAATCCGAATCCGCGAGGTGCGTGTCACCGGTGCGGCGGGGGAACAGCTCGGCATTATGCCGACGATCGAGGCACTTCGCATGGCGGAGGAACAGCATCTTGATTTGGTCGAGGTTGCGCCTAACGCAAGACCGCCCGTCTGCCGCATCATGGACTTTGGGAAATTCCGCTATGAGCAGCAGAAACGCGAGAAAGAAGCGAAAAAGAAGCAAAAGACCATCAGCATCAAAGAGGTCAAGCTCCGTCCGAACATCGACGAGCATGATTTCAATGTGAAGCTGAAAAATGCGCTTCGCTTCGTCGAAGAGGGCAACAAGGTCAAAGTGACGATCATGTTTCGCGGAAGAGAGCTCTCCCATCCGGAACTCGGGCGCGTGGTTCTGGACCGCGTCTCCGAGCGGATGGGAGACCTCGTGAGCATCGAGCGCGGGGCAAAGCTGGAGGGGAAGAACATGACCATGATTCTCTCCCCGAAGGCGCAGAAGCCCGCCAAGGCGTCAAAGCCCGCGAAGCAGGAAGATAAAGGAGGAAACGACGATGCCAAAAATTAAGACGCGCCGCGCAGCTGCAAAGCGCTTTACCGCCACGGGGAGCGGCGAGTTCCGCCGCAACAAGGCATACAAGAGGCACATTCTCGAGAAGAAGTCCCCGAAGCGCAAGCGCAATCTGCGCAAAGCAGCGCTCGCCGATACGTCGGATTACAAGCGTATCCGCAAGATGCTCCCCTACGCATAATTGGGGCATATATGAAAACCCAAGTCTGATGGGTAGGAAACAGGAGGAATCGCAATGCCAAGAGTAAAGAGCGGTGTCACAGCGCATCGTCGTCATAAAAAGATCCTAAAGCTCGCCAAGGGCTACCGCGGCGCACGCAGCAAGCAGTTTAAGAAGGCCAATGAGACAGTCATGAAGGCGCTCTATTACGCCCGCCGCGACCGCCGTGCGAAGAAGGGAACGTTCCGACGTCTCTGGATCGCGCGTATCAATGCCGCTGCACGTGCGAACGGCATATCGTACAGCCGTCTGATCGCAGGCCTGACGAAGGCAGGCGTCGAGGTCAACCGCAAGATGCTCGCCGATCTCGCCGTTGCAGATGCGGCTGCATTTACGCAGCTCGTCGCCGTGGCGAAGGAAAATCAATAAGACGGGAGTGCGTTCGATGAGTCGATAGATTCATCGGACGCTTTTTTAACATGAAAAAACTTGAACGCATCACAAGCAAATCCAACAGGCTTGTACGCCTTGCCCACGCTGTTGTGCATATGCCGAAGCGAGCGAAAAAAGAAGGGCTCTTCGCGGTGGAGGGGCTGCGCCTTGCCGAATCAATAATGCAGTCCGAGTGGCGCATACGCTTTGCGTTCTTTACCGATCGCGGCGGTGAAAGCCTGGCTGCCGCACAGCTCGTCGAGAAATTGTGTGAGCGGAGGACGCCTGTCTATCTTATTTCAGATGAACTATGTGCCGAGCTCTCGGATACCGATACGCCGCAGGGGGTTCTTCTCATTGCAGAACGTGATCCGGGTACACCGTTGAAGAGGTTTATGCGGCCGTGTTCCAATGAGCCTCATCCTCTTTATGTCGTTCTTGATCGCGTGCAGGATCCGGGGAATGTCGGAACGATTCTGCGCACGGCCGTTGCTGCGGGGGCAAGTGGAATTGTCCTCCTGCGCGGCTGCGCGGATATTTACAATAATAAAGTTGTGCGCGCGGCGATGGGCGGTCTTTTTTATATGAATGTTGCTCAGGGCGTCGAAGAAAAAGATTTTTTGCAGTGGGCGCAAGAGCGGTCGCTGAACCTTTACGCTGCCGCATGTGATGACATGGCGCAGGAACATATTCATACGGATTTCACCAAAACGACCGCCGTTGTATTTGGGAATGAAGCGAACGGTGTGTCGTCTGCGATTCTTGCACGTGCGCGGCGTGTCTATGTCCCCATGTTTGGACCGGTGGAATCGCTGAACGTCTCTGCTGCGGCTGCGGTGATTCTTTATGAGTGTGTTCGCCAGCGCATATTTGTTGAATAAAGATATAGGGCTGCTGCATAAACACATTGTGTCCTATGCAGCAGCCCTTTTTGTTGTATGCGTCAATTGGGGGGCGTATCGTATGGGGATTATTTGGGCAGGAAGGAAAGCACCCTTTCTCTCGAGACAAGACCGATGGATTCGTTTATAATCTCTCCGGAATCAAAAAATAGGAGGGCAGGGAGACTCATGATACCGTATCTTTCGGCGATATTCGGAGCGTCGTCCACATTCAGCTTGCAGACCTTAATATTCGGGTACTCATCTGCAATTTCCTCCAAGATCGGCGCCAGCATCCGGCAGGGCGTACACCACGACGCCCAAAAATCGACGATCACAAATTTCTTGTCCTGCAAAACCTCGGCATCAAATGTCTCCTCCGTCAATTCAATAATACCCATAAGTGAGCCTCCCTTAGAATACGATTTTATGTTCCGTTGTTTCCATCATATCAGAGAATACATTTTTTTCAAGGTTTTTGTAAAACTTTTTAGGAAAAAGGCTTAATTATATACTTTTATTAATATCCGGCAAGGGGATATGCTGTTGAACGGTTGCATGAAGCGGCGATCCGTAATATAATAATGAGAAATAACTATGGGTATCGGTTCGGGATAGAAAAGCGAGGCAGGATTTATGAGCGGGAAGAAGAGGATCACGTTGAGCCCCGTGCTTAAAGAGCATAAATTCATCTACGATTTGATGAAAAATACGACCTCTGACTACGCATTTATGATGGATCCGGTGGAGGGCATTTTCCTTGCCTCACCTAGTTTTGTGCAGGCATACGATCTCCCCGCGGAGACGCTCGAGAATATCAGCGGAGTTCTTGGGCCCTTTGTTTATATGCAGGATCGTAAGCCTCTCGCTTCGCTCTTTGCCTCGGTGAACAGCCTGACCGAAGGCAGGGAGCGGCAGCTTGATTTCCGTATGCGCGACGCAAAGGGGAATCTCTCGTGGCTGCGTCTCAAAGGAAAGATTGGTCTTGCGAAAGACGGCACGCCGAATCTCTTTGCCGGAACGATCAGTCAGCTCGCACGGCGCAACTCTGCAGACTCCGTAACGGGGCTTCTCAACCGCTATCAGTTCGTCGAGGATCTGACGGCGGCACTTCGTACGGCACGCGAGACCGGCGGGGGCGGGGGTCTCCTCGTTATGGGCGTTGATAATTTCCGCACGGTCAACGAAGCGTTCAACCACGAGGTCGGCGATATTATCCTGCGTCAGATCTCGGAGCGTATTCTGCAAAATATTCCGCGCGGACTCTCCCTTTATCGCCTCGACGGTGATGAGTTCGGACTCATTTACCCCGATGCGGACGAGGAGATGCTGACGGAGTTCTTTATCCGTGTGCAGCGCGAGTTTGCACATCCACAGGTCTACGACGGGCGGCAGTACATCGTGACTGTCTCTGCGGGCATGGTGTTCTATCCGCAGTCCGCGCGCGATCCGCTCATCCTGCACAAATACGCGCAGGCGGCGCTCGACGCTGCAAAGTCGGGCGGGAAGAACCGGCTCAGTGCGTTCTCAAAGGAAGTCTATAACCGCTGGCTGCGCTCCCTGACGATACAGGAGCAGATCCTTCAGGATGTCAAGGCGGGCTGCCGGAACTTTGAGCTTTACTTCCAGCCGCAGGTGGCGGGAGACGACCGGCATATCGTCGGTGCGGAGACGCTGCTCCGCTGGAAGAACAGCAAGGGCCGCATGGTTGCGCCGATGGAGTTCATCAAGATTCTTGAGGAAACAAAGACCATCGTACCTGTAGGCCGTTGGATCTTTGAACAGGCGCTGCGTACGTGCAAGGAATGGCGGCGGAGCATTCCAAATTTCAGCATGAGCGTCAATATGAGCTATGAGCAGATTAAGGATCTATCCTTCCTCGAATTCATTGACGACTGTCTGAAGCGGCACGATATGCCGCCCGATTCCGTTGTCCTCGAGCTGACCGAGAGCAAGATCGTCGGCGATATGAAATTTGTCAACGCGCGGTTTGACGCGTTTCGCAGTCACGGTATCAAGGTGGCGATGGACGATTTCGGAACAGGGTATTCCTCGCTCGCTTCACTGAAAAATCTCAACTGCGACATCGTAAAAATCGACCGCGCATTCGTCATTCGGATTCTTGAAAATCACTTCGATCAGAAACTCGTCGAGTATACGGTGGATCTCTGTCACAGCATCGGCATGACGACCTGCATCGAGGGGGTGGAGCGACCAGAGGAGTACGACTGTCTCGTAAAGATCTGCAAGACGGATACGATACAAGGGTATCTCTTTGGACGTCCGGAGCCGCAGGAGGCGTTTGAGAAAAAGTTCTTGGGGTTGTAATGGCAAGAGAAAAGACACAGGAAGGTTTGACACTGCTTGGTGAGCAGCGTACCGACTACGGCTACGACTATACGCCCGAGGTGCTGGAAACCTTTGCGAATAAACATACGGATCATGATTACTGGGTGCGGTTCAACTGCCCCGAGTTCACGACGCTCTGTCCCATCACCGGGCAGCCGGACTACGGGACGATTTACATCTCTTACATGCCCGCCGAGCGCATGGTGGAAAGCAAATCGCTGAAGCTTTACCTTGTCAGCTTCCGCAATCACGGGGATTTTCACGAGGATGTTGTGAACGTTATCATGCGCGATCTCATCGCGATCATGGCACCGAAGTACATCGAAGTGCAGGGCAAATTCCTCCCGCGCGGCGGTATCTCCATTGATCCGTATGCGAACTATGGCATCCCAGGGACGAAATACGAAGCGCTCGCATGGGAGCGTCTATCGCAGCATGACCGCGTCCCGGAACGCGTGGACAACCGCTGATGGCAGGGCAGAAGCGAATCGCCCTCATCAACGACGTCACGGGATTTGGACGCTGCTCGGTCACAGTGCAGCTTCCCGTTATTTCCGCGATGCGCGTGCAGGCATGTCCTCTGCCGACGGCGATTCTCTCCGTGCACACGGGATTCCCGCATCACTATCTCGACGACTATACCGAGCGTATGCGCCCCTATATGGAGAATTGGCAGGAGAACGGGCTGACCTTTGATGCCATTTTGACGGGGTTCCTCGGATCGGAGGCGCAGATTGACGTCGTGCTTGAGTGTATCGCACGGTTCAAGAGGCGGGAGACGATTCTCGTCGTCGATCCCGTCATGGGGGACAACGGCAAGCTCTATTCCTCCTATACGCCCGCGCTTTGCGTGAAAATGCGGCGGCTCATCCCGTATGCGGACGTCGTGACGCCGAACCTTACGGAGGCATGTCAACTGCTCGGGATTCCGTATCCTGAGGGCGGACGGACGGATGACGAGATGCTGGAGCGTATGGCGGCGGACATTGCAGCGATGGGACCGCGCGACGTCGTTATCACGGGACTGCACGCGGGGGAGCGGATCAAAACATATCTCTATGAATCTGGTAAAGGGCGTTCCTTTGACAACGAGAAGATCGGCCGCGACCGCTCGGGATCAGGCGACGCGTTCGCCGCAATCATCGCGGCATCACTCGTGCGCGGCATCCCCCTCGAGACGGGCGCACGCCGCGCGGCAGACTTCATCGGGCATTGTCTGACGTATGCGGAGGAGTTAAATTTGCCGTGGAATTGGGGGCTTCCTTTTGAGGAGTACCTCGCGGAACTTACAATGTGACGCGGGATTTTCGCGCCTGCCGTCGTCATGGAGGAAGCCCTCGTATCGTGGGCGAACCCGGCAAGTAATGCCTTTCAAACTTAATAAATATCGTGGGATCGGATACGCCGCGCGGCGCGTCCGATTCCTTTCTCATTTCTGTGTATCGTTTTAGGAGTATATTATGATCGTCTATGCAACGCATCGGGGAGGGCGTTATCTTCCTATAGAGGAGAGCCTGCGTGAGCAGCCGACAGGGAAGCGCAGTATCTATGTCAACATCACAAACGACTGTAATTGTGACTGCGTATTTTGCCTGCGCAGCATGAAGGAGATGGCGAAAGAATCCTCCCTCTGGGTGGAGCATGATCCGAGTACGGGGGAAATCCTTTCCGAACTGGAGCGGCTGCCGTGGGAATATGTCGGTGAGATCGTTTGCTGCGGATTCGGCGAGCCTCTGATGCGTCTTGAGACCGTGCTTGACGTCCTGCACTATGTGAAGGAAAATCATCCCGATGTACCGACGCGTGTCAACTCCAACGGGCTCGGGGAACTGGAGCACGGATGCGAATTTGCAGAGCGGTTCAAGGGGATTCTCGATACCATCTCCATCAGTCTCAACGCATCGAATGCCGAACGCTATCTCGCTCTTACGCGCTCGCAATTTGGCATACAGTCCTTCGAAGCGATGCTCACCTTCGCCGAGCACTGCAAGCCCTATGTGCCGAACGTCATCCTCACCGTTGTCGAAAAGGTCGAGGACGCGGAAGAGATCGCGCTCTGTCGTAAAATCTGCGAGGAGAGGGGCTTGACACTACGCGTGCGTCCCTATGAAGAGAGCTGAAGAAAGTAGATTTTTTCGTGTGAATATGATAAACTGGTTTTTGATAATTTTGCGATAGAAAACGGAGCATATATGCGAGATACCCACGGTTCCGTGCTGATACAGGAGGACGATATGGACGAAAAGATCAAAGAGCTGAGAGAGCGCGCCCGCACGGCGATTACGGAGAAGGCAACGTCGCTCGGAGAACTGGGCGATATCCGCGTAAAATTCCTCGGGAAGAAGGGCGAGCTGACGTCCCTCCTGCGCAGCATGAGCGCCCTCGTCGCCGAGGAGCGTCCGCGCATCGGCAAGATCGTCAACGAGGCACGCGAAGAGCTCGAGGAACTGCTCGCGGCAAAGTCCGAGGAACTCTCGTATCGGGAACTCGAGGAGCGCATGGCACGCGAGCGCATCGACGTGACGCTGCCGGGGCGTACGGGCGAGGTCGGGCATCTCCATCCGCTGACGATCACGCTGAACCGCATCAAGAAAATTTTCCTCAACATGGGGTTTACCATCGAGGAAGGCCCCGAGATCGAGACCGACTATTTCAACTTTGAGGCGCTCAACCTGCCGAAGGATCATCCTGCACGCGACATGCAGGATTCTTTCTATATCACCGAGGACATCCTGCTCCGTTCGCAGACGTCACCCGTGCAGGCGCGCACGATGCAAAAGAGCGAGCCGAACGCGCCGATCCGCATGATTGCGCCCGGGCGCGTCTACCGGCGCGACTCCTACGACGCGACACATTCGCCGATGTTCACGCAGGTCGAGGGACTCGTCATCGACAAGGGCATCTCCTTTGCCGATCTCAAAGGGATGCTTGAACTCTGCCTGCATCAGCTCTTTGATAAAGATGTAAAGGTGCGCTTCCGCCCGAGTTTCTTTCCGTTCACAGAGCCGTCGACTGAGGTTGATATTTCCTGTTCCTCCTGCCGGGGCGCGGGCTGCCGCGTGTGCAAGGGAACGGGCTGGCTCGAGATCCTCGGCGCGGGCATGGTGCATCCGAACGTCCTCTCCATGAGCGGCTACGACCCTGCGGTCGTCTCCGGCTTTGCGTTCGGTATGGGCATCGAGCGCATCGCGATGCTCGCGTACGGTGTGGACGACCTGCGCCTGTTCTACGACAACGACGTGCGGTTTTTGCATCAATTCTAAGGAGGCGTAAGAATGCAGGTTTCCATCAAATGGCTGAAAGACTATGTGGATATTGACGAGACGGCGGAGGAAATCGCGGATCGCCTCACGATGGCAGGCATCCCCGTGGAGCGCATCGTACGCGCCGACGAGGGGCTCGAGAAGGTCATCACGGCGCACGTCGAAGAGGTCACGCCGCATCCGGACTCGGATCATCTGCGTATCTGCCGGCTGAATATCGGCAAAGAAGAGCTTCTGCAAATCGTAACGGGCGCACAGAACGTACAGGCGGGGGATATTGTTCCAGCTGCGCTTGTCGGCGCCGTCTTGCCGGGCGGGAAAAAGATCTCCAAGGGCAAGCTGCGCGGCGTCCCATCGAACGGTATGATGTGTTCGGCGGGCGAGCTTGCGATCGACACGACGGGGCTGCCCGAGGAGCAGGTCAACGGCATCTACATCCTGCCCGCGGACACACCCGTCGGAATTCCCGCAGCACAGGCTCTCGGGCTGGACGACGTGGTGCTTGAATTCGAGCTGACGGCAAACCGCGCGGACTGCTTCAGTGTCGTCGGCATCGCGCGCGAGGTGGCGGCGCTGACGGGAAAAACGCTCCGTCTTCCGCAGATCGCGGTGGTCGAGTCGTCTGCCGAGCGTGCGGCAGATCTCGTAAGCATCAATATTGCGGAGGAGGAACTTTGCCGCCGCTTTTCCGCGCGTGTCCTGTGTGATGTTAGGGTCGCACCCTCACCTGCATGGATGACGGAGCGTCTGCGCGGCGCGGGGATTCGCGCCATCAATAACGTCGTGGACGTGACGAATTTCGTCATGCTCGAACTCGGTCAGCCGCTCCACGCCTACGACTATGACGCGGTTGCGGGGCATACACTGACGGCGCGCCGCGCGCGGGCGGGCGAGCTGCTGCACACGCTCGACGATTCCTCCCGCGTCGCTGTGGGAGACGAGCTCGTGATCGCCGACAGCGAAAAGCCCGCGGGACTTGCGGGCATCATGGGAGGACTCGAGTCAGAGATCACCGAGGGGACGACCTCGGTCATACTCGAGGCGGCATCGTTCCGCAGCGCCTCGATTCGCCGTACGGCGCGCCGGCTCGGGCTGCACTCCGAGTCCTCGGGGCGCTTTGAGCGCGGCGTGGACGAGACGGGGACGGTGCGCGCCGTCACGCGCGCGGCGCAGCTCCTCGCTGAGATGGGGGCCTGCAAAGTGGCGGAGGGCGTCGTTGACGTTTATCCCGCACCGGAAGAACCGGCCGCGTTCACGTTCAGCGCACGCGCTGTCGCTGAGCGCATCGGGGCGAATATCCCCGGCGACTGGATGGCGTCGGCGCTCCGCTCTCTCGGCTTTGGCGTGGAGGAACAGGAACTCGAGACCTATCGCGTCGCCGTCCCTTCGTGGCGCGGCGACGTGACCCTCATGGAGGATATTGCCGAGGAGGTAGCGCGCCTCTATGGCTACGACAACATCTCGGCGCGGATGCCGGCGGGCGCAGTTCTGCAGGGGCATCAGAGCGAGATGCAGGATTTTGTTGATACAATGCGCGATGCGCTTGCCGCGCTCGGCATGACCGAAGAACTCTCGTTCAGCTTTACGAGTGAAAAGACGCTCGATCACCTCTGTGTTCCTCCGGACAGTCCGCTGCGCCGGGCGATACCGATTTTGAACCCGCTGACGGACGAGTATCCGCTCATTCGCACGACGCTGCTCACGAGCATTCTCGAAAACGCCGCCCGCAACATCGCGCGCAAGAACATGGATCTGCGCCTCTTTGATATCGCGCCCGTCTTTTTCCCGAAGGAACTGCCCGTCACAGAGCTCGCAGAGGAGCGTATCATGGTTGCGGGACTCTTCACGGGACGGCGCAGCCCCCTCGCGTGGGACACGAACGGCGAGATGGTCGACTTCTATGACATTAAAGGCGTTGCCGAGCGGTTCCTCGCGGCGGTCGGCGTGCAGAAATACACCGTCGAGCCCGGCACGCATTTTGCCATGCATCCCGGCAAGACCGCGTTCTTTAAGAAGGGGCGCGAGGTTGTCGCCGTACTCGGCGAGATCCATCCGACGGTCGCGGAGAACTTTGGCATATCGCAGAATGTCTGCGTCTTTGAGATGGATGCCGCCGTGCTCATGCGTTATCGCAAAAAGAAGAGCGCGATAGAGCCGCTGCCCAAATACCCCGCCGCGACGCGTGATCTTGCCGTCCTTGTCGATGCGGAGCTCTCAGCGGCGGAGATCGAGCGTGTCATTGCGAAAAAAGGCGGAAAATATTTCCGCAGCGCCACACTCTTCGACGTCTATATGGGGAAGCAAGTAGATGCCGGCAAGAAGAGTATGGCGTTCCGCCTGCATTTTCAATCAGACGAAAAGACCCTGACCGACGAGGAAGTGGACGCCGCATTTTCGAGTATCCTGCAGGCGGCGGAGAAGGAGCTTCATGCGCAGCTGCGCGGATAAAAGGCGGTGAGAGCCATGGCAGAGGAAAAAAAGAGATGCAGCGCGTCAACATCAGTATGTTCGGGCTGTCCTATCAGCTTAAGACAGACGACCCTGCGCGTCTCAAGCGTCTCGCGGCGGAGGGCGACCGCCGCATCAAGGAGATGTCCCGCCGCGTGCGGAGCTTTGATGTGAAGCGGATCGCCGCCCTGACCGTCCTGCAGATGATGGACGAATATGACCAGCTCAAACACGACTATGACGAGTTGGTACAACTCCTTGAGGAAAAGTAAAAAGCGCTATATGCCTTTGTGCAGCACCACCGCGTGTTAATATTTTCGCATCGCGCGGCATCGCTATTGACAGCGCATAGAGAGTATGGTAATATGCTTTGACGTAGGTATTCCTGCGTGTTCGGGCATGTGCCCGTTCCCAACCGCACGGCGAGGTCTCAAATCGGAATGTCCAAACCGGAAATTTCGAACCGCAGCCGGCGAGTAACGATATAGGGAGGTGTTTTCATGTATGCAATCGTAAAGACAGGCGGCAAGCAGTACAAGGTCGCGGAGGGCGATACCATTTTCGTGGAGAAGCTTGAGGCGGGCGAGGGCGAAGCCGTCGTTTTTGATGAGGTTCTGACGGTTGTGAGCGGCAGCGACGTCAAGGTCGGTCGTCCGACGGTTGCCGGGGCAAAGGTCACGGCCAAGGTTGCGGCGCACGGCAAAGGCAAGAAGATTTTGATCTTTAAGTACAAGGCAAAGTCGAACTACCGCAAGCGTCAGGGTCATCGTCAGCCGTTCACGAAGGTGGTCATCGAGAAGATCGAGGCATAATCTTTGTGATCGCGGTCGATATTTTCACCAATCACAGAGGGCAAATCACGGGCTGTCGTGTCAAAGGACACAGCGGAACGGCGGAGCATGGACAGGATATTGTCTGTGCCGGCGTATCGGCGCTCACGCAGTCCGCGCTTCTCGGCATAATGGAGCATCTGCATCGCGCCGTCACTTATGACATAGCGAGCGGGAATCTCGATATGCGGCTCGATGCGCCGCCGGACGAATGCACAGAGGCGATCCTGCGCACCATGTATATGGGGCTTGCGGAGATTGAGAAGATCAGCCCAAAGGGTATAAAAATTCATGAAATTAGGGGGTGAACATATTGTTCTCGTTTGATTTACAGCTTTTTGCACATAAGAAGGGCGTAAGCTCGACGCGCAACGGTCGTGACAGCCATTCGAAGCGTCTCGGCGTGAAGGAACAGGCGGGCACGCATGTGACGGCGGGCAGCATTCTCGTTCGTCAGCGCGGCACGCATTTCCATCCGGGACATAATGTCGGCATTGGCAAGGACGATACGATCTTTGCGAAGATTGACGGCAAGGTCGCTTTTGAGCGCAAGGGGCGCCATCAGCGTCAGATCAGTGTGTATCCGCTTGCGGAGGCCGCTGTTTAATTTGCACTAAATATGCGGATGCCTGTACCGAGGGGTGCAGGCTCTTTTCTATAGGGGGACGTATGCAGTTTATAGACCGCGCGCATATCACGGTAAAGGCGGGGGACGGCGGACATGGAAAGTCCGCGTTCCGCCATGAGAAATTCATGCCCAAGGGCGGCCCTTCGGGCGGTGACGGCGGGCGCGGCGGCGATGTTGTCTTTCGCGCCGACCGCAATCTGAATACGCTCCTCTCGTTCCGCTTTCATCGGAAATTCACGGCGAAGAACGGCGAGAACGGCGAGTACAAGAATCAGTACGGCAGGAATGCCGCGCCGCTCTATGTGAACGTCCCGCCCGGTACGATCGTGACGGACGAGACGACGGGCGAAGTGCTCGCCGATCTCGCCGAGATCGATACGGAGGCGGTCATTGTCCGCGGCGGGCGCGGCGGACGCGGGAATGCGAAATTCGCAAACGCAGCGAACCGTGCGCCGACGTTCGCGGAGTTCGGCGAGCCGGGGGAGAGCCGCAAACTCGTCCTCGAGCTGAAGCTGCTCGCGGACGTGGGGCTTGTCGGCTATCCGAGCGTCGGGAAATCCAGTCTCGTCGCGTCCTGTTCGGCGGCGCGCCCGGAGATCGCCGACTACCACTTTACGACACTCACGCCCGTGCTCGGCGTCGTGCAGACGGACTATGAGAAGAGCTTCGTCATGGCTGACATTCCGGGGCTCATCGAGGGCGCGGCAGACGGCGTGGGGCTCGGACATGACTTCCTGCGCCATGTGGAGCGGACGCGTCTCATCCTGCACATCGTCGATGCCTCGGGCATCGAGGGGCGCGATCCTGTCGAGGACTATCATAAGATCAATGCGGAACTGGCACGCTACAGTGAGAAGATCGCACGGCGCACGCAGATCCTCGTCGCGAATAAGATCGACCTGCCTTCCGCCGCGGAGCATCTGCCGCGCCTGCGGGAACTGGCGGAGCGTGAGGGCATCGAGTTCTTTGAGATCTCGGCGGCGACGCGTGCGGGTGTGCAGGAGCTCATCGACCGCGTTGCGGCGTGGCTTGACGCCTATGTCCCGGAGCCGGAGACAGAGGAAGAGGATGTCGTCGTCTACGATCAAAACGCGGACGACGATGAAAAGGTAACGATTTCGCGCAACGACGCGGGAGATTTCATCGTCGCGGGCAAGGCGCTCGAAAAGCTCGTCGCGATGACGAATTTCAACAACGACGAGGCTGTGCGGCGGTTTCAGTACATCTGGCGGCTCAAGGGGCTGGATGAAAAACTGCGCGCGCGCGGCATCAAAGAGGGCATGACCGTTCATATCGGCGATATGGCGTTCGATTATCAGGACTAAGGGAGGAAATCATTTGCTGCGCAATTCGCTGACGAGTAAGCAGATTCGTAAACTGCGCTCCCTCGGCATGACGGAGGAAGCCGTTGTGATGATCGGCAAGGAGGGCGTGAGCCCCGCGGTCGTCACATCGGCGCGCGAGGCGATCAAAAAGCGCGAGCTCATCAAGGTGCGCGTCCTGCAAAATGCGCCCGACGAGCCCGTCGACGCGATCACCGTGCTCGCGGAGCGTGCCGATGCAAATCTTGTGCAGGTCATTGGCAGGAACGGACTGCTGTTCCGTCGAAATTTTGATCAACCGAGGATTGAGCTGTGAGCACGCGTGCGCGTCTGCGTGAAGCGAAACGCATTGTCGTCAAGGTGGGGACGAGCACCCTCACGCATCCTGCGGGCGGGATGAACCTGCGCCGCATCGAGCATCTTGTCCGCGAGCTGATCGACGAAGCAAATCAAGGAAAGGATATTCTGCTCGTCACGTCGGGCGCGATTGCGGCGGGCATGTCGTCGATCGGCATGAAAGAGCGTCCGCAGAGTGTTCCTGCACGTCAGGCGCTCGCCGCGATCGGACAGGGGGCGCTGCTCCATATCTACGAGAAGTTTTTCCATGAGTACGGGCGTACCATGGCGCAGGTGCTTCTCACAAAGGAGAATGCCGCGCGGCATCATCAGTATATGCACGCGCGCCGTGCCCTCCTGGAACTGCTCTCAATGGGGGCTGTTCCGGTCATTAATGAGAATGATGCGGTTGCTGTGGATGAGATCAAGATCGGCGACAACGATACGCTCTCTGCAGTGGTCGCGGCGCTCGTCGATGCCGATGCCCTGATTATCCTGTCGGACATTGACGGCGTTTATACGGCGAATCCGCGGACGGATGCATCGGCAGAGCTAATGGATGAGATTCCGGAGATTACGCCTGCGATTGAGCGGTTGGCAGGCGGTGCCGGATCGGCGCAGGGGACGGGCGGTATGCAGACGAAAATCGAGGCGGCAAAGATCGCGCAGAATGCGGGCGTGACGATGATCATTGCGCGCGGGGACGACGACGGAATGATCCGCGGGATTCTGAGCGGTGCGCAGATCGGCACGGTGTTCCCGGCGCGTGAGGCGCATCTGCGCACGCGCAAGAGCTGGCTTGCTTTTGGCAGGCATCTCGCGGGGGAACTGCGCGTTGATGCCGGATGTCTCCGGGCGATGCGCGGCGGCGCTAGTCTCCTCGCAGTCGGTGTGACGGATGTCTGCGGCACGTTTTCTGCCGGCGATACGGTGCGTGTACTTTCACCCGAGGGACAGGAGGTTGCGCGCGGCATCGCCGCCTATGGTGCGGCGGATATTGCGCGGCTGATGGGGCACCGGGCATCGGATTTTCCTGCGCTTGTACCGGATGCGGTGCATGAGGAGATCATTCATCGGGATAATATGGTGCTGATGGTGTAAGGAGCGGGCTATGACGATCGAGCAGGAGATTCACACACAGGCGGAAGCGGCAAAGGCGGCGTCCTATCCGCTTGCCGCGCTGCCGCCGGGCATTCGCAATGATGCGCTCTGCGCGATGGCACAGGCGCTGACGGATTACCGTGCGGTGATTTTGCAGGCCAATGCGGCGGATATGGAGGAGGCTGCGGCGGCAGGCATGAAGTCCTCCTATTTGGATCGTCTGCACCTCGATGACGTGCGCATTGAGGGGATGGCGGAGGGGCTGCGGCTGACTGCCGGTCTGCCCGATCCATTAGGACGCGAGGACTTCTCCGTGCGCCGCCCGAACGGGCTGGAGATTCGCCGCCTGCGTGTTCCGCTCGGTGTGATCGGCATCATCTATGAAGCCCGGCCGAATGTGACGTCCGATGCCGTCGGGCTGTGCATCAAGTCCGGCAATGCGGTTCTCCTGCGCGGCGGCTCCGATGCGCTGCGTTCGAACCGTGCCGTAGTGGATGTACTCGCGCGTGCCGCATATGCGGCCGGGGTTCCGCATGGCGCCGTTCAGCTGCTGGCGATGAAGGATCGCGCTGCCGTTGACGTGATGACACATCTGACAGGGCTGCTCGATGTGATTATCCCGCGCGGCGGTGCGGGGCTGATTCGCCGAATTGTGGAGTCCAGTACGGTGCCCGTCATTGAGACGGGGGCGGCGTCTGTCACGTTTATGTGGATCGTGCGGCGGATCTTACGACTGCGCTGCGTATTGTCCGCGATGCAAAGGTATCCCGCCCGTCCGTCTGCAACGCGGCGGAGACCCTGCTCGTGCATGAGGATGCGGCACCGGCATTTTTGCCGCGTCTTGCCGAAGTCCTCCGTGCAGACGGCGTGGAGCTGCGCGGATGCGCGCGCACGCTTGCGATTTTGCCCGATGCCGTCCCCGCTGTCGAAGAGGACTGGCGGACGGAATACGGCGAACTCATCCTCTCCGTACGCGTTGTTCCGGATATTTCCGCGGCAATCGCGCACATCAACCGTTATAATACGGGGCATTCGGAGTCGATTGTGACGAACGATATACATGCGGCGCATCGGTTTCAGCACGAGGTCGATGCGTCGACGGTCTATGTCAACGCTTCGACGCGGTTCACGGACGGATTTGAGTTTGGATTTGGAGCGGAGATCGGCATCAGCACGCAAAAGCTTCATGTGCGCGGTCCGATGGGGCTTGATGCACTGACGAGCACGAAGTATCTTGTCTACGGGGACGGGCAGGTGCGCAGTCCCGCCGATATCCCTTGATTATGTGCCGCATGATCGGATATTTGCGCACCCTGCGGCAATATGTCCACAGTGTGAAGGGACGTCGCGATACATTTGATTATATCGAAGCCGCCGCGACCTTTTTCCTCCTTACATTGCTTGTCCTGATAGCCCTCTCCGCTGTGAGGTGAGACGATATGAGCAGACGAATCGGTATCTTGGGCGGAACATTTGACCCGATTCACATGGGGCATCTCATTACCGCAGAGATTGTGCGTGTGTCTGCGGCATTGGACGAGATCATTTTTATCCCTGCGGCACGCCCTCCGCACAAGGAGAATAAGGGAGAAGCCCCCGCTGAGGATCGGCTGCTCATGGTGCAGTGTGCGGTTGAGGGGAATCCCGCGTTCTCTGTGTCGGATATTGAGCTGAGAAGAGAAGGACCTTCCTATACAGTCGATACCATTGCGGCACTGAGCGAGCAGCTCGGGGATGCGGAGCTGTTCTTCATTACGGGGGCGGATGCCATGAACGATCTCTATCACTGGCATGAGCCGGCACGTCTCCTGCGCTCCTGTGTGTTTATCGCAGCGGCGCGTCAGGGGGTCGAACTGGATGAATTCCGCCTTGCAGAGCAGTTCTCGCCGGAGGAACGCAGCCGTATCCGCATTGTGCCGACGCCGCATTTGGAGATCTCCTCGACGATGATTCGTATGCGCGTTCGGGCGGGGATGTCGATCCGCTATCTCGTGCCGCGCGCAGTTGAGCACTATATTGAGGAAAGGGGGCTTTACCGTGCCCATGACAAAAAGCTATGAGGAGATGCACATACTGCTCGAGCAGCATCTTAGTCCAAGCCGCTACCTGCATTCGCTCGGCGTTGCGGATACTGCCGCTGCGCTCGCGCGCCGCTTCGGCATGAACGAGGAGCGGGCACGCATCGCAGGCCTCCTCCATGACTGCGGGCGCATGTATGAGACGGCGCAGCTCCCCGCCGAGGCACGGCGGCGCGGGATCCCCATCGGAAAGATCGAGGCGGCGATGCCTCTTCTGCTCCATGCTTATGTCGGCGCATATCTCGTTTATGAGATCTACGGCGTCGACGATGCTGCCGTTGCACAGGCAATATGGCGTCATACGGTCGGTGGGGAAAATATGACGGCACTTGATAAAATCGTCTACTTTGCCGATATGATCGAACCGTCGCGTGCCTATCCCGAGGTGGAAAAACTGCGCGAACTTGCGCGGACAGCACCGCTTGACGAGATGATGCTTGTCGGACTGACGGATTCCATTCTCTTTGTCGCACAAAAAGGGGGGCTGATTCATCCGGATACGGTGACTGCGCGAAATGAGCTGATTTTGGGGAAAGCGGCTCGGTTTGCTTGACGGCAGAGGGGAAGAGGAGGAAGCAATGCAAGGGTATGATGCGGAGGAACTTGCTGCGCAGCTCGCGAGCGAAAATTCACGCGAGAACATAGAGAAACGCCGCCGCCGGCGGAGACGCCGCCGCCGCATAGCGTTTGTACGCGGGTTCTTCCGTTTGATTTTTACGCTTGCACTGCTCGTTGGCATCACGGTTGCGGGGTACTATCTGATCAGCTGGGGCGTGCAGGCATACCGCGATATGCGCGATATGTATGAGGCATATCTCGTGCGTCAGGAAGAGAACCGCGGCGCGGTGGATGTGCGCTTCGACGGCTATACGAATGTGCTTGTACTTGGTCTCGACGACGCGGTAAATGCGGATTATGTGCCGGAAAAGCGCGCGGACGCAATTCTGCTCGTCAGTATGGAGAACGCGACGGGCAAAGTGCGGATGCTCAATATCCCGCGCGATACGTGGGTGACGATGGCACAGGATCGGGGCGAGACACGCCTGTCGAACGTCTATGCCGTCGGCGGTGCACCGCTCATGGTGCGGACAATCAATCAAATGTTTGATATCTCCATTCATCAGTATGTCGTGATCGACCTCGACACTTTTGCGCGGATCGTGGATGCGCTCGGCGGTGTTGACGTCTACATTGCGCATGATATGGACTATGACGATCCCGAGTCGGGGCTTTCCATCCATATGCGGACGGGGTATCAAAACCTTGACGGGCAGGCGGCGGAGAACTATCTGCGCTACCGCAGCGATGAACTCGGTGATGTGGGGCGCACGCAGCGGCAACAGCGATTCATCAAGGCGTTCTATGCCAAGCTCCTGCGTATGGATACCCTGCCCAAAGTGCCGGAGATTGCCGATATTCTAAAGCGCGACGTGACGACGAGCGCGGAGCTGTTCGACTCCATACATATCGGCAACGTCATTCGGAAACTGAGTACCGATCCCCCCCGTACGATCATGCTCCCGGGGGCGGTATCCCGTGACGACGATACGGTATGGATCATGGATCGTGCCGCGACGGACGAAGTGATTCAGGAGCTGTTCCCTCCGGAAGAGACGGCGGGAACACAGCAGTAGGAGGAAAGAATTTGACCGAGCAGGAAAAATGCATTGCCGTCTGCAAGGCGGCGGATGAGAAAAAGGCGCGTGACATCGTTACGATGGATATGCGTGGGCTGATGTCGACAAACGATTATTTCGTCATTTGCTCTGCAAATACGGCGACGCAGGTACGCGCTATTGTGGACAATATTGAGGAAAAGCTCGAAGAAGCAGGCGTCTCCTTCCTCCATAAAGAAGGCTATCGCGAGGGCGAGTGGGTTCTGCTCGACTACGGCGATACGGTGGCGCATGTCTTTCAGCAGGAAGCGCGCGAGTACTATGCGCTCGAACGCTTGTGGGGCGACGCGAAGCTGACGCCGTACGAGGAATAGACGTTCATGCAGGACGAAACGGGAACGCGCACCGTGCGCCCTCCGCGCCGCGGCAAATACGGACCGAGTCAGGTCGCCGAGCTCCTTGCCGTGCGCGAAAGCGAGCAGGGGCTCTTTCTTGATGCTGAGACCGGGAACACGAACGACGATATTCTTCTGCATAACTTGCAGCAGACGGCTCCCGTCAAGATCGGCGACCGTATCCGCGTCTTTCTATACCTTGATCCAAAGCGCCGCCTCACGGCGAGTATGCGGATCCCGCGCATGGCGGAGGGGCAGGTTGCACGGCTGCGCGTCATTAATGTGACAAAGGAGGGCGCGTTTCTTGATGTCGGTGCGGAGCGCGGCATCTTCCTGCCCTATGCAGGGATGCGCGGACGCCCGAAGGTCGGTGAAACGGTCTGGGCGAAGCTCTACACGGATAAATCAGGTCGTCTCGCTGTGACGATGGAAGTAGAGGACGAGCTGCGGCGCGCATCGCGTCCCGCCGAGGGGGTGCACGTCGGGGATATGCTGACGGGATCCGTCTACAACATCACAGAGCGGGGCGCATTTCTCTTTACCGACGAGCGCTATATCGTCTTTATTGACCACAAGGAGATTCCCGTACGCCCGCGTGTCGGCGAGCGCATTACGGTGCGCGTGACCTACCTGCGCGAGGACGGCAGACTGAATGCCTCCCTGCGTCCGCCGAAGGAGCAGGCGCAGACGGCGGATGCCGCGGCGATCCTCGCGCTGCTGACGGCACACGACGGAAAGATGCCTTATACCGATGCGACCTCGCCCGAGGTGATCCGTGATCGCTTCCACATCAGCAAGGCGGCGTTTAAGCGTGCACTGGGGCATCTTTTGAAGGAAGGCCGCATCTTTCAGAGCAGCGGATGGACGTGTTTATGTGAAGAAAATAAAAACTCCTAGAAAATTTTCGTCGGATAGGCAGGAATTTTTTCCCAAAGGGCGAATACAGAGCTTAGCAAACAATGTTTAGCATGGGGGAGAGAGATAAATGGCAGATACGGTTACTGAAGAGAAAAAAGGTATCCTGCTTGAGACAGGGACGAATGAGTTTGAGATCGTCGAGTTCAGCATAGGGAAGGTGAACTACGGCATCAACGTCGCCAAAGTGCGCGAAGTTATCACCCGCGCTCCGGTCACTGCAATGCCCGAGGCACACCCCTATGTAGACGGATTGTTTACACTGCGCGGCAAGGCAATTCCGCTCGTCAACATGGCACGCTGTCTCAATCTCCAAACGGCTGATGAACTGCAGAATATCATCGTCACGGAGATCAACAACTATGACATCGGCTTCCTCGTCGGGAGTGTCTATCGCATTCACCGTATCTCGTGGAAGAATATGGAGCCCGCGCCGAATGTCGGCGAAGGATCGCGTGTCGTCGGCATCATCAAGATGGAGGATCGTATCGTTCTCCTGCTTGACTTCGAGACGATCATCGCGGAGATCAATCCCGAGATTAATCAGAAGCTCACAACTGTTACGGAAGCAAATCAAGATGCAAAGAGCCGGCGCGGCACAGCACATGTTGTTGTGGCAGAAGACTCCAAGCTGTTGCGTGACCTGCTTGTCACAACGCTCCATGAGGCAGGCTACAAGTTCATCCGTGACTTTGGCAACGGTCAGGACGCCTGGGATTACCTGCAGGATCTTTCCCGCAAGAACGGTCCCATTGAGAACCATGTGCGCATTATCATCTCTGATATTGAGATGCCAAAGATGGACGGTCACCGCCTCCTCAAACTCGTACGCGAAGACAACCGCCTCGGGGAGGTACCGCTCGTGCTCTTCTCCTCGCTCATCAGCGAAGAGATGAAGCGCAAGGGCGAGAGCCTAGGCGCATCGGGTCAGGTCTCAAAACCGGAAATCAATCAGCTCATCGACCTCATTGATACGCTGATCTTCGGTGAGCCGCTCCATGATGTTGTTGCGGAACCTTGAATGTCTATTTTCGAGGACTGCTGCGAAAGCGGCAGTCCTTTTTGTTTTCGATTGGGCGCATGAATCATGTATTTAGGTTAAAAGACACTGTTGTATGGAAGCTTTTTTTGCGTTATTGACATGCCGGAAAAATCTCGCTATCATAGGGCATGAAGGAGTTGATAAAATGAAGGTAGCAGTCCTTATGGGAAGCGATTCCGACTGGCCGATCCTAAAGCCTGCGGTAGAACTTCTGAAACAGTTCGGCGTTGAACCGGTGGTCAAGGTCGCTTCGGCACATCGGACGCCGTCGATGGTTCGTGATTTCGTCATGGAAGCGGATCACAATAAGGAGTTTGCCGCATTTATCATCGCGGCGGGAGCTGCCGCGCATCTTGCGGGGGTGGTGGCGAGCTATACGATTAAACCCGTGATCGGCGTGCCTGTAAATGCGACGCCGCTGAACGGCATGGACGCACTGCTCAGCACGGTGCAGATGCCGTCGGGTGTACCCGTTGCGTCGATGGCGGTGAACGGGGCAAAGAACGCCGCGATATTTGCGGCGGAGATTCTGGCCATACATGATGCCTCCATCGCAGAGGCATTGATGGACTATCGTGAGAAGATGGTTCTGGACGTTGAGGCAAAGGCGGCGCGTGTGGCGGCACAGCTCTGATACGGAGTCTGCGGGAAGCGGCTCAGTGTGGTATATGGGAATGATGAAAGGCAGGATATAATGGAGCGTAAAGAAGCTCTTTATGAGGGCAAGGCAAAGATTATGTATGCGACGGATCGTCCCGACGAAATCCTCGTTTATTATAAGGACGATGCGACCGCCGGCAACGGCGCCAAGAAGGGCACGATCGCGCATAAGGGCATCATGAACAATAAGATGACGGCGTTCTTTTTTGACCTTCTCGCCAAAGAGGGCGTTGCGCATCATTATATCTCCATGCCGAGCGAGCGCGAGATGCTGGTTAAAAAGCTGACGATCATCCCCCTTGAGGTTATTATCCGGAATGTCGCCGCGGGCTCTCTCGCACAGCGGCTCGGGCTCGAGGAGGGCGTACCGATGCCGTTTCCGGTCATCGAGTACTGCTACAAGAACGACGATCTCGGCGATCCGATGCTCAACCGCTATCACATCCGTGCGATGAAGATCGCGACGGACGCGGAGCTGGACGAAATCGAGCGCATCTCACTGAAGGTCAATGATGTGCTCACAAAATTCCTCAAGACAAAGCGCGTCGACCTCATCGACTTCAAACTCGAGTTTGGCAAGGATGCGGCGGGGCATATCATTCTCGCGGACGAGATCTCCCCGGATAACTGCCGGTTCTGGGACAGCGACACGAAGGAAAAATTGGACAAAGACCGGTTCCGCCGTGACCTTGGGAACGTGGAGGACGCCTACAAAGAAATGCTTCACAGACTGACGGGAGAAGCATAAGAACAATGTATCTAAAAGAGCCAAAGTGGAAGGAAGAGTGCGGCATCTACGGCGTCTATTCCGGGACGGAACCGGTCGCCGAGATGACGTATCTCGGTCTTTTTGCGCTCCAGCACAGAGGACAGGAAAGTGCGGGCATCGCTCTGACGGACGGGTATTGGATTGACGTCAAAAAGGGCATGGGGCTCGTCAGCGAGGTGTTCGGCGCGCATCTTCCGCAGCTTGACAATGCAAAGATCGCGATCGGTCACGTCCGCTATGCGACGACGGGGTTCAGCCTCGCCGCGAATGCGCAGCCGCTGCGCGTCAACTATGCGGGCGGGGCGTTGGCGCTCGCCCACAACGGGGATCTGACGAATGCCGCGATCATTCGCCGCGAGCTTGAGGATCGGGGAACCGTCTTTCAGACGACGATCGATTCCGAGGTATTCGTCCATCTCATTGCGCGCTCACAATGCCGGACAATCGAGGATCGTATCCTCGAGGCGGTAAAGGTTGTGCGCGGCGCATTCTGTCTCACGATCATGACGGAGAATAAGCTCATCGGTGTGCGCGATCCGCAGGGGTTCCGCCCGCTCTGTCTCGGACGCTCGCCCGAGGGGAGTTGGGTGCTCGCCTCGGAGACGTGTGCGCTCGAGGTCAGCGGTGCGGAATTTGTGCGCGATATTGCGCCCGGAGAGATGGTTGTCATCGACGGTGAGGGCGTGCGCTCGTTCCGCTTTTCGAACGGCGAGGACATCGCAACCTGCATCTTTGAATACATCTATTTTGCGCGCCCGGACTCCATCATCGATGGGCAGAGTGTCCATGCGGCGCGCTTTGCCATGGGACGAATGCTCGCGCGTGAGTCCGGGTTCCGCGGGGACGTTGTGATCTCCGTGCCGGACTCCGGTACGACGGCGGCAACGGGCTTTGCCTACGAGGCGGGGATTCCGTTCGCCGAGGGACTGATTAAGAACCGCTACATTGCGCGTACATTCATCCAGCCAACGCAGCAGCAGCGCGATGCAGCGGTAAAACTGAAGCTGAGTCCCGTGCGCTCCGTTGTCGCGGGTAAATCCGTCATCATGGTGGATGACTCCATCGTACGCGGCACGACGAGCGGGAAGATTGTGCGGCTGCTGAGGAATGCGGGCGCGCGCGAGATCCATGTCTGCATCAGCAGCCCGCCGATTACAGATCCCTGCTACTACGGCATCGATACCTCCGTGCGCAAGGAGCTGATCTCCGCGACCAAGACAGTGGAGGAGATTCGCGACTTTATCGGGGCGGATTCGCTGCATTTTATCTCCCTGGAGGGGCTGCGTCAGTGTGTTCCGGCACTGAATCCGGATCATATGTGCTATGCCTGCTTTAACAACGATTACCCCGTCCCGGAAGAAGACGCCGAACTCGACGAGGACGATAAGATCATCCTCGAACGGCGGCGGATTGCACAGCGTGAAAGGGGGCTCTAAGAGCCGATGGAGAAAATGACCTACCGCGACGCGGGCGTCGACATCGATGCGGGCAACGAGTCCGTTTCGCTCATCAAGGAGAGCGTGCGCGCGACCTATCGTCCCGAGGTGCTCGGTGATCTCGGTGGATTCGGCGGTCTGTTTGCGCTGAATACGAAGAACTATCGCGAACCGGTGCTTGTCTCGGGGACGGACGGCGTTGGGACGAAGCTGCGCCTTGCGTTCATGCTCGACCGGCACGATACGATCGGACAGGACGCCGTGGCGATGTGCGTCAACGACATCCTCGTGCAGGGCGCGGAGCCGCTCTTTTTCCTCGACTATCTCGCTGTCGGCAAGCTCCTTCCGCGTCAGGTGGCGGACGTGGTTGCGGGCGTTGCGCGCGCCTGCAAGGAATCCGGCTGTGCGCTCATCGGCGGAGAGACGGCGGAGATGGCGGGCTTTTATCCTGCGGGAGAATATGACATCGCGGGATTCTCCGTCGGTGTCGTCGAGCGGTCGCAGCTCATCACGAGTGCGCGCGTCCGGGCGGGGGACGTCCTGCTCGGACTGCCCTCTTCGGGCGTGCATTCGAACGGATACTCGCTTGTGCGGAAAATCTGTTTTGAACGCAAGGGCTTCAAGGGCGACGAATACATTGAGGAGCTTGGCAAATCCATCGGTGAGGAGCTGCTGACGCCGACGCGTCTTTACCCGCGTGTCTGCCTGCCGCTGATTCGTTCGTTCGACATCCACGGCATGGTGCATATCACGGGAGGTGGGTTCTACGAGAACATCCCGCGTGCCCTGCCGGAGACGATGGGCGCAGAGATCGACGGCGCGGCGTGGGAGATGCCTGCCGTTTTCCGCCTGCTGCAGGAGTGGGGCAACGTGGATTGGGCGGAGATGTATCGCACGTTCAATATGGGCATCGGCATGGTACTGATTGCGTCGGAGGACGAGGCGGCGCGCATCATTGCACATCTCACGGCGGAGGGGGAGACTGTCTATCGCATCGGGCGTGTCACCGAGGGCGCACACGAGGTTGTGATCAAGGGCGGTGTATTCGATGCCTAACGAGCGAATCGGCGTGCTTTGCTCGGGGCGCGGCTCAAACCTCGCCGCCATCATGGAGGCGATTGAACGCGGGGACATTCGCGCCGAGATCGCCGTCGTCATCGCGGATCGGGCGGATGCCTATGCGCTCGAGCGCGCGCGGGAAAAGGGGATTCCCGCCGTCGCTGTCGTCCGCAAAGAACATTTTGATATGGAGGCGTTTGAGGGCGCGCTTCTCAACGAGCTGTATGCGCATCGCGTGACGCTCGTTGTGCTCGCCGGCTTTATGCGCATCCTATCACCCACGTTCGTGTACGCCTTCCGCGGGCGTATTCTCAACATTCACCCTGCGCTTTTGCCAAGCTTTCCGGGAGCGCACGCACATCGCGACGTGCTCGCGTACGGCGCGAAGGTCAGCGGATGCACCGTACATTTTGTAGACGAGGGGACGGATACGGGACCCATTATTTTGCAGGCGGCGGTTCCCGTCATGGAGGGGGATACGGAGGAGACGCTTGCCGCACGCGTGCTGGAGCAGGAGCATCGCATCTTTCCAGAGGCGATACGGCTCTATGCCGAGGGGCGGCTGCAAACGGTCGGGCGAACGGTACATATTTTGCCCGCAGATGAAGGAGGAGCATCATGAAGATAAAACGTGCCCTGATCAGCGTATCCGATAAAACCGGCGTCGTCGAATTTGCACGCGCACTGCACGCGGCGGGCGTTGAAATCGTCTCCACGGGGGGGACGATGAAGGCGCTGCGCGAGGCGGGCATCCCCGTCGTCTACGTCAGCGATGTGACGGGATTCCCCGAGATCATGGATGGACGCGTCAAAACGCTTCATCCGCTCATTCACGGCGGCATTCTCGCCGTACGCGGCAACAGCGCGCACGAAAAGGCGCTGCGCGAGCTGAAGATCACGCCGATCGATCTCGTCGCGGTGAACCTCTATCCCTTTAAGGAGACCGTCGCACAGCCGAACGTCACGCTCGCCGAAGCGGTCGAGCAGATCGACATCGGCGGCCCCGCGATGATACGCGCGGCGGCGAAGAATTTCAAATTTGTCACGGTCGTGACGAACCCCGCGCGCTACGGCGAAATTGCGGAGAAGATCCAAAAGGACGGCGCAGTGGACGGCATGACGCGGATGCGGCTCGCACACGAAGCGTTTGCACACACGGCGGACTACGACGCCGCCATCAACGCGTATTTGGCACAGCAGCTAGAAAAATGAGGAACGAACGTGAATATACTCATCATCGGTTCGGGCGGGCGTGAGCACGCGCTCTGTTGGAAACTCGCCGACAGCATCGACGACGGATATATCTATGCGATTCCCGGAAATCCGGGGATGGCGGAGTCGCCGGACATCTCCATCAATGATAACGCCCCCATTGTGGATTTTGCCAAGGGAGCAAAGATCGATCTCGTCGTTGTCGGCCCCGAGGTTCCGCTCATGAACGGTCTGGTCGACGATCTGACGGCGGCAGGCATCCGCGCCTTCGGCCCTACGGCGGCGGCGGCACAGATCGAGGGATCGAAGTCCTTTGCCAAGAATCTCATGAAGAAATACGGCATCCCGACGGCACGCTATGAGGTGTTCACCGAGGCGGAGCCCGCACGCGTCTATATTCGCGAGACGGGCGCGCCGACTGTCATCAAGGCGGACGGACTTGCGGCGGGCAAGGGCGTCGTTGTCGCCATGACCGAGCAGGAAGCGCTCGATGCGATCGATCGCATCATGGAGGACGGTTCGTTTGGTGCGGCGGGAAGCAGCGTCGTCATCGAGGAGTTCATGGAGGGGGAGGAAGCGTCTCTGCTCGCCTTCACCGATGGAAAGGTGATCCGTCCCATGATCAGCGCGCAGGATCATAAGCGTGCCTTTGACGGCGACAAAGGTCCCAATACGGGCGGTATGGGGACATATGCACCCGCGCCTGTGATGACGCCCGAGATGACGGCACGCGCGGTTGAGGAAATTCTCAAACCGACGATCGCGGCGATGGCAAAGGAAGGTTGCCCCTATCGCGGCTGCCTTTATGCGGGGCTCATGATTACGTCCGAAGGGCCGAAGGTCGTGGAGTTCAACGCGCGGTTCGGCGACCCCGAGACGCAAGTCGTGCTGCCGCTCCTCGACGGGAACCTCGCCGAGATCATGTGCGCCTGCTGCGAGGGGCGGCTCGCCGACGTGCCGATTGCGTGGAAGGACGGTGCGGCGGTCTGCGTTGTGCTCGCCGCGGGCGGTTACCCCGGGAAGTATGAAAAGGGGCATGAGATTCACGGCATCGCGGACGCCGAGGATACGGGCGCATTGGTATTCCACGCCGGGACTGCCGAGCGGAAGGGAAAATCGTCACGAACGGCGGACGCGTGCTCGGCGTCGTCGGCAGGGGGGCGGACATTTCCTCCGCCGTACGCACGGCGTACGCGGCGGCAGAAAAAATTTCCTTTGAGGGCATGTACTATCGGAAAGACATCGCGCATCGCGCGCTGCATCGGTAAATTATATACGAAAAAGACTGCGGCATATACGCTGAAACGTATGATGCCACAGTCTTTTTTTCGGGGCAGTCATATAATCGTTCTCCTTTTTACAAATAAAATAATCATATGAACATAAATATATATTGACAGTAAATATCAGTTATGATAATCTAATCTGCGTTACTGTGAGGTTTTCTCGGGGGGGATAACATGGTCACGTCGTATGACAAGATCTATCTGCGTGTGGGGATTCCTGCGGCGCTTGAGGGCGTCTTTATGATCCTCCTGAGCAATGCGGATATCATCATGGTCGGTTCGCTTGGCACGGCTGCAATTGCGGCGGTCAGTATTTTTACTCAGCCTCGTATGGTGCTCCTCACCGTGGCACGTTCCGTTGCCGCCGCCGTCACTCTGCTCATTGCGGAGCGGTTTGGCAGACAACAGAGCGACAGCTACGGCGATGTGATGAAAAAGACCTTGTCACTCGTCGTTGTCGTTCTCGGCATCGCGCATATTGTCTTTTTTATCTATATCGAGGACATCCTCCTATGGATGGGCGCACAGGAAAACTATATCGCTGACGCAGTGCTTTATGCATCGTGGACGCTGCCCGCTGTCTTTATCACATCGCTCTCGGCGACGATGCAGGCGGTTATGCTTGGGCGCGGCGAGTCTATGACCGTGCTCTCCATCAATCTGCAGGGGAACGTGCTGAACGTCATCCTCAACGCGTTTCTCATCTATGGCATCGGGCCTTTTCCCACCCTCGGGGTGCTCGGCGCCGCCATCGGTACGATTGGCAGCTCTATTTGGTCGTTTCTCCTCAGCGTGCGCGTTCTCTTCCGCTGGGGCATCTTTGGACAGGGGAGCTATCTGCCGACGCGCGATTATTTCCGTGAGTTCCTCGGCGTATTTGGCGGCATCTTCAGCGAGCAGGGATTTGAGCGCATCGGTATGGTCGTCTATACGCGCATGGTCGCCGAGCTTGGGACGATTCCATATGCCGTGCACGCCATCGCGATGAATTTCTGCGACTTTTACTACAGCTTCGGCGGAGGGCTTGGCAAAGCGAGCACCGTGCTCGCAGGACATAACCGTGACGATGAAAAGCGGGATGCATGGCGGCGTTTCGTATGGATCGGCATTACATGGGGCTTTTTCTTCTCGACGGTCGCGTTCCTGCTGACCTTCGTGTTCCGCGAGGAGATCTTCAGTATCTATTCGAGCGATCCGGAGTTGCTTGCACTCGGCAGCATAATTCTCATCTATGTCGCGGCGGTCAGTTTCCCGGAGGCGCATCAGATGATCTGCGCGGGCATCCTGCGCGCGAGCGGAAAGACCACGCAGGTCGCAGCGTATTCCTTTGTCAGCATCACGTTCCTGCGCCCCATCATCACCTATGTGTTCCTGCACGAAATGAATATGGGACTTGCAGGGGCGTGGCTCTCCCTCGCACTTGATCAGACGATACGCGCGCTCTGCGCTACATTCCTCCTGCGCGGTGTATACCGAGCGAAATATGCGCCGAATGTCCTTGTTGCTTCGATAAACAATAATAACTTATGATTATTCTGGACGAATCTCTTGACAAATCTGTCGTATGTAGATATACTACGCCTATAATCCTATAAAACTGCATAAAACGTTGCAAGTGTCGGAGAGATGTTTTCGTATCAGGGGGATATGAAAATATATGCAGGTCTCCGAGCGATGAGAGGAAAACGGGTGCAATGCCCGTGCTGTCCCGCAGCCGTATGTAGGGAATGTTCTTCCACAGGCGCAGAGCCTGTGCCTGTAAAGTCACTGGTGACAACCGGGAAGGCGGAAGAACGTGAGGATCTACAAGCCGGAAAGCCTGCTTGCAATAGGATTCATTGATGGACTCACGAGAGATGGGGAGATGGATGCACGGTTTGTGGTACCCGTATGGGTATTTATGACCTTGTTTTTGTGCGTTCGACCGCCTGTCTTTTCAGAGACAGGCGGTTTTTATGTGAAGAAGGCAAAGGGAAAAAGGAGATGGAGACTTGACTGCCAAATTTTTGCTGACGCGTTTGGGGCAGATGCTTCTAACGTTGCTCGGCGTGACGTTCCTGACGTTCAGCCTGACATTTCTCGCGCCGGGCGACCCGGTGGACGCGATTCTCGAGACAGGCGATACGATCGTCTCGCAGGAGACGATCGAGCAGACGCGCCATGAGCTGGGGCTGGATCTGCCGTTCCATGAGCAGTATATCCGTTGGCTGAACGGCGTGCTGCACGGGGATATGGGGAAGAGCTATTCGGCGAAGATCCCCGTTGTGGATAAACTCGCTCAGGCGCTGCCCGGTACGCTCGTGCTTGCGGGCACCGCGCTCGTGATGATGCTCGTCATTTCCGTGCCGTGCGGGATTCTCGCCGCCGTGTATCGGAACCGCTGGCCGGACTATCTGATTCGAGGAATTACGTTTCTGGGCGTTTCGATGCCGAGTTTTTGGGTCGGACTTATTCTTCTCTTTGTCTTTGGTCTGAAACTGGGGCTGTTCCCGATTGCGGGCGGCGAAGTGACGCCGGATCGGATGGTCTTGCCTGCGCTCACGATCGCGATTCTCCTGTCGTCGAAGTATACGCGTCAAGTGCGTACGGCGATTCTTGAGGAGCTGGGACAGGACTACGTCGTTGGCGCGCGTGCACGCGGGCTCTCGACGCAGCGCATCCTGTGGCGCCATGTGCTCCCAAATGCGTGCCTGCCGCTCATCACGCTGCTCGGTCTTGCGGTCGGCTGGCTGCTCGGCGGCGTGGCAGTCATCGAGATCGTCTTCTCGTGGCCGGGCATGGGGCGTCTTGCCGTGCGTGCGATCGAGATGCGCGACTATCCGCTGCTCGAAGGCTTCGTGTTGTGGATCGCCGTCCTCTATATGCTGGTCAACTTTATTGTGGATATTTCCTACACCTATCTTGACCCGCGCTTGAAGAAGGGGGCGAAAGCATGAGCAAGGATGCCAAAATTCTGCGCAGATACTCGATTATGGCGGGTATCATCTTTTTGGTCGCGCTCCTCGTTCCGTTCATTTTGACGGAGGATCCGTATGCGTCCGTGATGCAAAATGCATTCCTGCCGCCGTCCGCCGAGCATTGGTTCGGCACGGATAAACTCGGGCGTGATCTCTTCACTCGTGTCATCTACGGTGCCCGTATCTCCATCTTTATGGCGCTCACGGTCGTCATCCTCATCGCGGGTGTCGGCTCGCTGATCGGTGTCGTCTCCGGCTACGTCGGGGGCAAGGTGGATACGGTCATCATGCGACTGGCCGACATGTTCCTTGCGTTCCCGGGCATCGTGCTTGCGATCGCGATTGCCGGTATGATGGGCGGGAGCATCGTCAACGCGATTCTCGCGCTCGTTGCGGTCGGCTGGACGAAGTACGCGCGCCTCGCGCGCTCTGTAGCGCTCAAGATACGGCAGCAGGACTATATATCCGCCGCGATCACGAGCGGTACGCGTCCGCGCGATATGCTTATCCGCCATGTCGTGCCGAATATCATCCCCATCGTGCTCGTCACGGCGGCGATGGACATCGGCGCGATGATGATGGAGCTTGCGGGACTCTCCTTCCTTGGATTCGGTGCACAGCCGCCGACGCCGGAGTGGGGGCTCATGCTGAACGAGGGGCGTCAGTCTCTCCAGACGGCGCCGTGGCTCATGATGTTCCCGGGCGCAGCGATCGTCATTGTCGTCGCCGTGTTCAACCTGTGGGGCGATGCGCTCCGCGACTATTTGGATCCGCGCAAGGCGAACTAAGCCTTTTGGGATAAAGGGACGGATGCGGAAGGGTCGCATCCGCCGGATGTTTGGGGTTATGTAAGGAGGTTTTTCTGTGAAAAAATGGAAAAAAATGCTCACGGCGGCGCTCGCTGTGTGCGTGTCGGCGGCGGTCTTGACGGGCTGCGGCGGCGGAGATAAGGCGGCGGACACGAAGACGCTGAAGATCGGTGTGACGAACTTCGCGGACTCGCTTGATCCGACGGAGAATTTCTTCGGCTGGGTCGTCATGCGCTACGGCATCGGTGAGGCACTCGTCAAGTTCGACGAGAAGATGAATCCGTCGCCGTGGCTCGCGGAGAGCTGGCAGGTCAGCGACGATAAACTGACATGGACGTTCAAGATCCGCGACGGCGTGAAGTTCTCGAACGGAAAAGAGCTCACGGCAGAAGCAGTCAAGTCGTCCATCGAGCGCTCGTTCGCGAAGAACAATCGCGCGCAGACATTCTTCAAGTACACGGAGATGAAGGCGGACGGCCAGAACCTCATCATCAAGACGGAGAAGCCGACGCCAAGTATGCCGGGCTTCCTCGCGGATCCGCTTTTCCTTATTGTCGACACGTCGAGCGAGGGCGAGCGTGACTTTGCAAAGCAGGGTCCCATTGGTACGGGACCGTATGTCTGCGAATCCTTCGTGAAGGAAAAAGCAGTCATGAAGAAGAACCCGAACTACTGGGGCGGCGAAGTACCGTACGAGACGGTAGAGATCCCGTCCATCGATGATCCGAATACGCGCGCGATGGCGCTCCAGTCCGGTGAAGTCGACATGGCGGTCAACATTGCGGCGGGCGACATGGGGCTCTTCAACGATACGTCGAAGTTCCATATCGATCGTATTGCATCGCTCCGCACGGTGCTTGCGCGCATCAATGAGAAGGGGATTCTCGGCGATCCGAAGGTACGTGCGGCGTTCATCTCCATGACGGATCGCAAGTCCTATAACGAGGTCATCCTCAAGGGCACGTTCATCCCGGGCAAGGCTCCCGTGCCGCCCTCTCTCGACTATGGCTTTGATCAGCTCGTTGATCCGAACGCCTACAATGTCGATCGTGCAAATCAGCTCCTCGACGAAGCGGGCTGGAAGGACACGAACGGCGACGGCATCCGCGATAAGGACGGCAAGCCGCTGAGCGTCGACTTCATTGTCTACAACAGCCGCGCCGAGCTCCCAATCTATGCCGAGGCCGTGCAGGCGGACGCGAAGAAGGTCGGCATTGATGTGAAGATCAAGACGGTGGACTACAACCTCCTCGACAAGATTGGCATCAACGGCGAATATGACCTCCTGATCTCGAACACGACGACAGCGAATACGGGTGACCCGGAGAGCTATCTCAGACAGTATTGGTATACCAATACGAACGGTGACAATCCGCAGAACGGCTCCGGCTACAGCAACCCCGAATACGATGCGAAGTACAACGCACTTGCGGTTGAGTTTGATCCGGCAAAGCGCCGTCAGCTTATGATCGACATGCAGCAAATTCTGCTCAATGATGCGGCAGCGCTCTTCCTCGGCTACCCCGAGACGAACATCATCAGCTCCACGAAGATCACGGGTGCCATCATGCATCCCGCAGACTACTACTGGCTGACGAGCGCGATTAAACCGGCAAAGTAAACTTTTAGGATAAACGAGCGGGAGCGTCGGGGAATGTCCCCGGCGTTTCCTGCGTCATGAAGGGAAGGAGAAGCGCGGATGCAGATAGAGGTGAAAAACCTTTGCGTCGCTTATGAAGGCACGGAGATGGTGCATGATGTGAGCTTTTCGCTCGGCGAAGGCGAAGTGCTCTCCATTGTCGGTGAAAGCGGCAGCGGCAAAACGACCGTGATTCGCGCCATGATCGGCTGTCTGCCGAGCGTCGGCAAGGTCACGGGCGGACAGATTCTGTTCGATGGGAAGGATATGACGCAGGCGAGTGACGCGGACTGGCGCAAGGTCAGCGGCGGCACGGCGGCAATGATCTTTCAGGACAGCGGCAGTATGCTTGATCCGATTCAGACCATCGGACAACAGTTCGTCGAATACATTCAGACACATGAGGACGTGGGGACGAAGGAGGCAGCGGAGCGCGCGCAGGATATGCTCGCGCGGATGCACCTCAACAACCCTGCGAATGTGATGAAGAGCTATCCGTTCGAGCTGTCCGGCGGTATGCGTCAGCGTGTCGGCGTTGCGATGGCGATGTTTTTCAGCCCCGCGCTGCTTCTTGCCGACGAGCCGACCTCGGCGCTCGATGTGACGACGCAGGCACAGGTCGTTAATGAGCTGATGGATATTTGCCGCAAAGACGGCACGTCCATCGTCATGGTGACACACAACCTCGGTGTTGCTGCCTATATGTCGGATCAGATCATGGTCATGCGCTATGGCAAGGTCTTGGAACACGGCACGGCGGAAGAGGTTATCGAACACGCGCAGAGCGACTATACGAAGGAGCTCTTGCTCGCCGTACCGCAGATTGGGGGGAAAGCTATGCAGCCGGAGCGTGAGGAAATCCTGCGCATCGAACACATCACGAAGCGCTTTCCCATCGCAGGCGGAAAGGTTCTGACCGCCTGCGACAATGTGACGTTCCCCGTCTACAAAGGGGAGCTGCTCGGCATCGTCGGAGAGAGCGGCTGCGGAAAGAGTACGCTCGTGCGTACACTGATGCAGCTGCACGCCCCGTCGGAAGGACAGATTTTCTTCCGCGGGCAGGAGATTACGGGACTCAAGGGCGAAGAGGCGCGCAATATGCGCCGCAACATCCAAATGGTGTTTCAGGATCCCAATACGGCGTTCAACCCGAAGATGAAGATCAAGGACATCATTTGCGAGCCTCTGCGGAACTTTGGTCTCCTCAAGGGCAGTGCGCGCGATAAGGCGGCGGAGTTGCTGCGTCTCGTCGATCTGCCCGAGGACTTTGCGGATCGCTATCCCGCGAACATGAGCGGCGGCCAGCGTCAGCGTGTCGGCATCGCCCGCGCCCTTGCGCTCGAGCCGGCGATTCTCGTCTGCGATGAGGCGACGAGTGCACTCGACGTCTCCGTGCAGGAGAAAATCGTCGAACTGCTCATCCGTATTCAGAAGGAGCGGGATCTCACGATCCTCTTCATCTGTCACGATCTTGCGCTCGTCTCCATGCTCTGCACGCGTGTTGTCGTTATGTATTTCGGCAAGGTTGTCGAAGAACTCGACGGCAAAGATCTCGCACATGCAAAGCATCCGTATACACAGAAACTTCTCAAATCTGTGTTCTCGCTGTTGCCAAAGGGAAAAGCACCGCGCATCGACCTCTCGGACGATATGCCGAGCCCTGAGGATCAGGAAGCCGCGGGCTAAATCAATTAACGAAAAAACGGGACTGCCGTTCCTCTGTATGACAGAGAGCGGCAGTCCCATTTTCGATTGTATGAGACTTTATATGAAGAGAAGAGGTATATTTTTACTGAAGCGCTTCCTTGAGCGTATTCATATTCTTACGCATCGTGTCGAGGTACGCATCCTTTGCCGCCGGCGTTGCCTCGCCCGTGACGACGGGATCAAGCGTATAGATCTTCGCACCTGTCTCGCGCGCGATGGTCTCTGCGGCGGCAGGGGAATACTGCGGCTCGGTGAAGAGAACCTTGGCAGAAAGTCCTTTGACCTGTTCGATGGTTTCCTGCAGTTCGGTCGGTGTCGGCTCCGTGCCCGGCTCACGCTCAACAACGCCGATGATGTTGAGATGGAACTCCTCGGCAAAATAGGGGAATGCTTCGTGGAATGTCACGATGTCCTTGTGCGGCACATTATCGAGTGCGGCGTGCATCTCTGTCTTGAGCGACGTGAGTTTTTCGATGTAGGCGGCAGCATTCTTCTCATAGGCGTCCGCATGGGCGGGATCGGCTTCCTTGAGCTGGTCGGCAATGTTGCGCACCTGCTGGATCGCATCCGTCACGCTGAGCCAGACGTGCGGGTTGTCGCCCTCCTCGTCGTGGATGAGCTTGATGCCGCGTGACGCGTCGATGACCTTGAGATTTTTCTGCTGCTCGGTCACTTTGTCCATGAAGTCCTCCATGCCTGCGCCGTTGATAACGAATGCATCGGCATTCTCGAGGGTCTTCATATCCTCCGTCATGAGCTGATAGTCGTGCAGACAGCCTGTCTGCGGCTTCGTCATGTTGTGTACCTCAACGCCGTCGACCCCCTGTGTGATGTTGATCGTGGCAACATACATCGGGTAGAACGACGTGACGATGCGGAACGGCTGCGCCGGCTGTTTGTCCGCAGGTTTTTCCGCCGCTTTGTCCGTACCGCCGCAGCCGACGAGCGCGAGGGATAGGACGAGCATCAAAAGGGAGAGAATCTTCGTTGTACTACGCATGGGTAATCGATCTCCTTAGAGTGAAAATAAATATGGGGTAAGTCTCATGAAGTGAATCATAACGATATTGAAAAGAATTGTCAATAGAAATGAAAACATTCAGTTATTTTCATATCATATGCTATAGACGATGTTTTTATTTTCAAAATTTGAATCATCTAAACGAGTATGCTATAATAAAACCACAGTATGCGGTGTATCGAGACCGCTCTAGGGAGGAATTATTTTGAACGTTGCAAAGCCGATTTACGTCATCGGACATCGCAATCCGGATACAGACTCCATCTGCTCAGCGATCGGGTACGCTCATCTGAAACAGTCGCTCGGGGTCAACGCTGTGGCAGCGCGCGCTGGGAAAATCAATAAGGAGACAAAGTTCGCGCTGGAATATTTCCATGTGGAACAGCCGCTGCTCATTCCCGATCTCTATCCGCGCGTGAAGGACATCGCGATGGACTGCAAGATTGTCGTTCGTCAGCACGACACGCTGCGTCATCTTGGAGAGGTGCTGCGCCACAATGATTTGAGGTCGATCCCGGTGACGGACAGTCAGGGGATTCTCGTCGGCATCGTCTCTGTCAGCGACCTCGCGAAGCGTTATTTCCAAGAGCTTGGCATGACGAATCTCTCCGATATGCGCGTGCGCTATCGTGACATCATCCATGCGACGGACAGCAACGTGCTGGTCTCAGGCGAAGAGGGCGAGACGATCAAGGGGCAGATCCGCATCGCAGCGGGCAGCGTACATACGATTAAAAAACTTGTCAAGCAGAACGACATTGTCCTCATCGGCGACCGCAAGGAAGATATTGTCCTTGCATGTATCGATCAGGGCATTTCCTGTCTCATCGTGACCGGAGACGGGCGCATTCCCGCAGAGGCGATTGAGGAGGCGGAGAAGCGCGGTATCTTTGTCCTGTCGACGCCCTACGATACCTATACGGTGGCACGTCTCATCAACCAGTGCGTGCCGATTCGCCGCATTATGCACGACAATCCGATCTGCTTTAAGCCGCTTGATCTGCTCTCGGATATCAAGGGGACGATGGAGGAGACGAATTTCCGCAACTACCCGGTGCTCGAGAACGGGCGCATCGTTGGTCTTGTGAGCCGCGACCGGCTCGTCGTCTCCGAACCTGTGCGCGTCATTCTCGTTGATCACAATGAGCGCAATCAGGCGGTCGAGGGCATCGAGGATGCGAAGATTGTCGAGATCATTGATCATCATCGCTTTGGCGGAATCAGCACGAGCGAGCCGATCTACACTCATGCGGAGCCGGTCGGCTGCACGGCAACGATTGTGTCGAATATGCACTGGCAAAACGACATTGATATCCCGCCGTCGATTGCGGGGCTGCTGCTGTCTGCAATCATCTCGGATACTGTGCTCTTTAAGTCTCCTACCTGCACACCTGCTGATAAGAAGGCGGCGGAGCGCCTTGCGGAGATCGCGAACGTCAATCTCAATACCTACGGGCTGGATATGCTCAAGGCAGGGTCGAGCGTCGGCAATATGACACCGATGGAGATCGTGCGCAACGATCTGAAAGAATTTACCATCGGTACATATCGTGTGATTGTGAGCCAAACCTCGGTCATGGGGACAAAGGAAATCATGGAGAAGGAGGACGAGCTGATCGCAGCAATGAAGTCGATCTGCGAGTCTGAGGGCTTTGACATGAGTCTCGTGATGATTACGGACATCCTCGAGGAAGCGACGTATCTGCTCTTTACCGGCTCGCCGCGTACGCTGATCGGCGAAGCGTTCCGCAAGGATACGAGCGGAACGCATCTTTATCTGCCGGGCGTGATGTCGCGGAAAAAGCAGATCATTCCGCCGCTCTCTGAGGCAGTCAAGCGTATTAAATCGTAAAAATCGTCAGTATGATAGGGGCGGCGTTTGCCATGTGGCAGCCCGCCTTTCTTATTGGGAAAAGGAGCTTTCATGGATCTGTTTCAAGGGCTGAACGAGCCGCAGCAACGCGCCGTTGCCTGTCTCGAGGGACCGCTGCTCATCGTGGCGGGCGCAGGCTCTGGCAAGACGCGTGTTCTGACTTACCGCATTGCCAATCTTTTGGCGCATGACGTGCCGCCGTACCGCATCCTCGCCATCACGTTTACGAACAAGGCGGCGCGCGAGATGCGCGACCGTGTCGACACGCTCATCGGCGAGGCGGCGCACGATGTGTGGCTGAGCACGTTTCACTCGTTCTGCGCGCGTTTTTTGCGCATTGAGATCGAGCATCTAAAGGGCTATGAGAAAAATTTTGTCATCTACGATGCGGCGGACAGTAAAGGTCTCATCCGCGAATGCCTCAAAGAGCTGAATATCGACGAGAAGCATACGGCGCCGGGTGCGGTGCAGTCGCACATCTCGGACGCGAAGAATAATCTCTTAACGGCGGCGCAGTTCGCGGCGGGGGCGGGCGACTTCTTTGCCGAGCAGGTCGCGAAGGTCTATGAACTCTATCAGTCGAAGCTGCGCGCGAATAACGCGCTCGATTTTGACGATCTCCTGATGCTGACGGTTGCGGTGCTCTCGCAGAATGAAGAGGTGCGCAGGAAGTATCAAGAGAAGTTCCGCTACATCCTCGTGGACGAGTATCAGGACACGAACGGGGCGCAGTACAACATCACGAAGCTTCTCGCGGGCGGGCATCGGAATATCTGCGTTGTGGGCGATGCGGATCAGTCCATCTACGGCTGGCGCGGCGCGGATATGCGCAATATCCTCAATTTCGAGCGCGACTATCCGGAGGCGACGGTCATCCTGCTCGAGCAGAACTACCGCTCGACGAAGAATATCCTCGAAGCTGCAAATGCGGTCATCGAGAACAATTTGGATCGCAAAAAGAAGGCGCTGTGGACGGACAATGTGCAGGGCGATCCCATTGTCGTCTACGAGGGGGCGACGGAGAAGAACGAGGCGTCCTATATCGTGCGCGAGGTGGAGCGTCTGCATACAATGTTCAACGTTAAATACGGCGATATTGCCGTGCTCTATCGGACGAATGCGCAGTCCCGCAACATTGAGGAGGCATTCTACGCATCGGGCGTGCCCTATTCGATGGTGGGCGCGGTGCGGTTTTACGATCGGCGCGAGATCAAGGATATCATCGCATATCTGCGCGTGATCTACAATCCGCGCGACACGCTGAGTCTCCTGCGCATCATCAACGTGCCGCGGCGCGGGCTGGGGCAGACGACGCTTGCGCGCATGGCGGAGCTGGCGGCGGAGCACCGAATATCGCTGTTCGAGATCATTACGGACAGTCAAATGCTCGCCATGATTCCAAAACTCTCCGGGAAGGTGAAATTTGCGCTTGAGGATTTCGCCGCGCTCGTCTTTACGTTCATGGGGCAGCTCGGCACGCGTCCGCTGCACGAGATCGTGGAGGACATCATCGAGGAGTCGGGCTATGCGAAGGCGCTCGAGGAGGATAAAAAGGAGGACAACCGCGATCGCCTTGAGAACCTGCGCGAATTTATCAGCGTGGCAAAGAACTTTGAGGACGGCGCAGCCGAGGGGGAGAACGGTCTCGAGGACTTCCTCGCGCAGATTTCCCTGATCTCGGATGTGGATCAGGCGGAGCAGTCGGACGGCAGCGTGACGCTCATGACCTTCCACGCGGCGAAGGGGCTGGAGTTCCCGACCGTATTCATGGCGGGCATGGAAGAGGGGCTGTTCCCGCATTCACGGACGCTCCTCGACGACGACGAGATCGAGGAGGAGCGACGTACCTGCTATGTCGGCATCACGCGCGCCGAGAGGCGGCTCTATCTGACACACGCGCGGCAGCGGACGATCTACGGGCGGACGGAGATGTCGCGCCCCTCGCGGTTCCTCGCGGAGATTCCGGAGCATCTCGTGGAGCACAAGCAGGCGGACTTTGCGGCGGAGGGCGATATGCGCGGCGGGCGCACCGACGTTTGGGGGCGTGGGGCAAACGGCGTGCGGCGTCCCTATATGCCGCCCCCGCCGCAGCATACGGCGGAGGACGGGAGCGTGATTCGTCCCGATGCGGCGGCAAAGTTTACGGCGGGCGACGCCGTACGTCACAGCAAATGGGGCGACGGGCACGTCGTCTCCATCCGCGGCGAGGGCGAAGATGCGGAGCTGACCATTGCGTTTCCGGGCGAGGGAATCAAAAAATTCGTGCAAAAATATGCACCCATTTTGAAATTGTGAGGATGCTATGAGCGACATTCAGATGGTCAAGGCGGAGCTGGCGGAACTGCGCAGGCAGATTCGCCGGTATTCGAAGCAGTATTATGACGACAACGCTTCCGACATATCGGATTATGAGTTCGATCAACTCATGCTCCGGCTGAAGGCGATCGAGGCGGAGTACCCCGAGCTCATCACGAAGAATTCACCGACGCAGAAGGTCGGCGGCTCGGCGCAGCGGACGGCGGGCGTACTCGTGAAGCACGATGTCCCTATGCTGTCCTTACAGGACGTATTCAGCGAGGCGGAGATTCGGGATTTTGTCGCGGGCATACGCGCGCATTTTCCGGCGGCGGAGTTTGTCGTCGAGGAGAAGATCGACGGGCTGTCGCTCGCGCTGCGCTACGAAAACGGCGTGCTCGCGCGTGCCGTCACGCGCGGCGACGGCATCGTGCAGGGCGAGGACGTGACGGAGAACGCGCGCATGATTGCAGATGTGCGGGAGCAGCTTAGCGACGCGCCCGTGTATTTTGAAGTGCGCGGCGAGGTCTATATGGAGCGCGCGGCGTTTGCGGCAGTCAACGAGCGGCAGGAGCTGCTGGGGCTGAAGCCGTTTGCGAATCCGCGCAACTGTGCGGCGGGCACACTGCGTCAGCTCGATGCGCGCGTAACGCGCGAGCGCAGGCTCTCGATGTTCGTCTTTAACTTGCAGCGCACGGAGGGGCGGACGTTTGCGTCGCATACGGCGTCATATGACTTTATGCGCGCGCAGGGGATAAAGATCATCGCGGGATATCGCGTTTGCCGCACGGCGGACGAAGTGTGGGCGGCGATCGAGGAGATCGGGGCGCGCCGCGGCAGTCTGCCCTATGACATCGACGGCGCGGTGGTCAAGGTCAACGATTTTTCGCAGCGCGCGGAGCTGGGGGCGACGGCAAAGGCGCCGCGCTGGGCAATCGCTTATAAGTATCCGCCCGAGGAAAAAGAGACGGTGCTCCGAGAGATCGAGCTCTCCGTCGGTCGTACGGGGCGCATCACGCCGACGGCGGTATTCGACCCCGTGCAGCTCTGCGGTACGCGCGTCGAGCGTGCGACCCTGCACAATCAGGACTATATCGCGGGGCTGGACGTACGCATCGGTGACACAATCCTCGTCTATAAATCCGGCGAAATCATCCCGCGCGTGAAGGCGGTCGTCCTCGAGAAACGCCCCGCGAGCACCGTGCCGTACGTCATCGGCGATACCTGTCCCGTCTGCGGTGAACCGGCGGTGCGCGAGGCGGATACCGCCGATATGAAGTGTCAAAATCCCGTCTGCCCGGCGCAGGTGGAGAATCACATTCTTCATTTTGTCAGCCGTACGGCGATGGATATCAAGGGCTTCGGCACGTCGGCGGTCATTGCATTGACACATGCGGGATATTTACATGATATTGCTGACATCTATACATTACATCAACATCGTGATGAACTGATTTCCTCGGGCATTATCGGTCGCGAAAAGACCGTTGATAAACTTCTCGACGCTGTTGCGCACAGTAAGGAGAATACGCCCGACCGACTCCTCACGGGACTCGGCATCGCGGGCATCGGACGCGCGGCGGCAATCTCTTTGATGCAGGAGTTTCCTTCCGTCGATGCGCTCGCGGAAGCGGCGCGCGGCGATGCGGAGAAAATTCTCGCCGTGCCCGATATGGGCGAAGTCAGCGCGCGCAGTCTCGCGGAGTTCTTTGACTCAGAGGCGGGCAGGGGGCTGCTTGAGAAATTCCGTGCGGCGGGGGTGAACTTTGTATCCGCGCCCCGGGAACGCACGGGAACGGCGCTCGAGGGCAAGTCTTTCGTCATTACGGGAACCCTGCCGACGCTCTCGCGCGAGGAATGCGCGGCGCTCATTACGGCACACGGCGGCACGGTGAAAGGCTCTGTGTCGAAAAAGACGGACTATCTCGTCGCGGGCGAAGCGGCGGGCAGCAAGCTCGCGAAGGCGGAGTTCTTGGGCGTTCCCGTGCTGGACGAAGCGGCGCTACGGCGGATGATAGAAGAATAATTTGGATCGGAATCGCATCCGAATGGAGTGAAGGGATCTATGCGTTTTATCCATACGGCGGATTGGCATTTGGGAAAGCTGTTCGGACAACGGCACATGACGGAGGATCAGGCGTATGTGCTGGACGAGCTGATCGCGCTCTGCGACGACCTACGCCCCGACGCGCTCGTCATCGCGGGCGATATCTATGACCGTGCGATCCCGCCGCCCGAGGCGGTGGCGCTCTTCAGCGAGACGCTTGCAAAGCTCGCCCTGCGCGGCGTCAAGGTGCTCTTTATCGCGGGCAATCATGACAGCGCCGTGCGTCTAGGCTTTGGTGCGGAGCTGCTGCGCGCCTCGGGCGTCTACCTTGCGGGGATGGTGCGCGCCGCAGAGCCGCCCGTTGTGCTTTCCGATGATTATGGGGACATCTATTTTTCCCTGATTCCCTACGGTGATCCGCCGCATGTAAAGGATGCCTTTGCCCTAGAGACGATGCCGTCCTTTGACGCGGCGCTTGGTGTGCAGATTGCCGCGGCGCGGGCGCAGATCCCTGTGGGTGCGCGCAGTGTGGCGGTCGCACATGCCTTCGTCATCGGCGGGCAGACCTCGGAATCCGAACATGCGCTTTCGGTTGGCGGCAGCGATCAGGTCAGCGCCGAGAATTTTGCGGCATACGACTATACGGCGCTCGGACATCTCCATGCACCGCAGCGGGCAGGCGCGGAGCATATACGATATTCCGGTTCGCTGCTCAAATATTCGTTTGACGAAGCACGGCAGAAGAAGGGCGCCGAACTCGTCGAAATCGACGGTGCGGGCGCGGCGTCTCATACGTTCTATCCGCTCACGCCGCGTCATGATGTGCGTATCGTCAGCGGTCTCATGAACGAGCTCATGGCGGATGGATTCGACCCGCTCCCGCACGACGACTATATCTGTGTCGAGCTGCTTGACAGCGACGCCGTGCTCGCCGCGCATGAGAAGCTGCGCCATGTTTATCCGAATCTCTTTTCCATCACGCGCCCCAATGTCAATATGGGGCGTCTTTCTTCGAATGAGAGAAGCTATGAGCGCGGAAAGTCGGAACTCCACCTCTTTGCGGAGTTCTTTGCCGATGTGACACGGGAGAAGCTATCGGCGGAGGAGGAGCACGCACTCATCCGCGTGATCGACGGACTGGAAAAGGAGGCGAGGGAAGCGTGAGACCGCTGAAGCTGCGGATGCAGGCGTTCGGTTCGTATGTCGAGGAACAGATACTGGACTTCGAGACGGCGCTGTCGGGCGCGCCCTTTGTCCTCATCCATGGAGCGACGGGCGCAGGGAAAACGACGATACTAGACGCTATTGTATTTGCGCTGTATGGCGAATCAAGCGGCGATGTACGCGAGGGAGCTATGCTGCGTTCCTCCGCCGCACCGCCCGAACGCGTCACGGAAGTGGAGTATACATTTGCGCTCGGCAGGCGGCGGTATCGTGTTCTTCGCTCTCCCGGCTATGAGCGTATGTCGCGGGGAAAGATGACGCGACGTACACCGAGAGGGGAGCTCTATCGTCTGCCGGATGTGGGGGAAGAGGGCGAAGAGGTACTGCTGGATTCGAATGTGACGGAGGTCTCAAAGCGCATCGGAGCGCTCATCGGATTCGACGCCGATCAGTTCCGTCAGGTCATCCTGTTGCCGCAGGGGCAGTTCCAGCGGTTTTTGCTCGCCGAGGTCAAAGACCGCAGCGCGATCATGCAGCGGATCTTCCGCACTGAGCGGTATCGGCGGCTGGAGGAGGCTCTGACGGAGGAAGCCCTCGTACTTGAGCGCGCATCGGCGGAGGATCGTGCGCGCACGGAGCAAATGCTGCAAACGCAGGAGCTCGCATCCACCGAAGAACTCCGCGATCGCATCGACCGGCTCGACGCGGATACGAAACAGTATGCGGCGCGTCTCGGCACGCTCGAAAAGACTGCCCGGGACGCGCGACGCGCGCGTGAGCAAGGGGCGGCGGCGGAAATGCGTCTCGGCGCGCTTGCCGAGGCACGGAAAAAAGCGGATGAGATGCGCGCGAAAGTAGATACCGTGGAGGAGTTTCGCAGAAAACTCGACCGTGCAAGGCGCGCGATGCCCGCGTTCTATAAAGCTCAGGAACTGCGGCAGGCGGACGCGCAGGCGCGGCGCAGAGCCGAGGAATATAAAGCCGCGGCGGAGCAATTTGCAAAGGCACAGGCGGCATCCCGTACGGCGCAGGAATTGCTGAAGCGTGAGGAGGTGCGCGAAGCGGAGCGTACGCAGCTCGCAGAGCGGATCAGGACACTTACGGGATACAGCGCGCAGGCGGCGCAGCTCACGGAGTGCCGCAGCGCGGTAGAGCATCTGCGCACCCGGACGGCGCGCGCACAGGAGGAGAAAACCGCCGATGCGGCGGCGTTGAGCGCGCTGACGGAGGAGATCCGGCGGACGGAGCAGCGGATTGCCGCGTGCGACCAAATCCTAGCGACCGAGGAAGCCGCGGCGCAGGAATCCGAGCGGCTGAACCGCTGCCGCCGCGCCGCGCAGGAGGAAGCGGCGCACGCCGCCAAGCTCCCGGCGCTGAAGAATGCAGAGCAGGCGGCAGGGCAAGCGTTCAAAGATGCGGAGCAACATTTGAACGACGCCAAAGCAAAACGGCGTCGGATGCAGCTCCTCTATGATCTTGGGAGCGCCGCGCGGCTCGCCGAAAAACTCGCGGACGGGACGCCGTGTCCCGTCTGCGGGGCAATATCTCATCCCCATCCCGCCGTACATGCGGAAGACATTCCTACGGCGCAGGAGCTGGATGCGGCGGCGCAGGCGGAGGACGCGGCGGAGCAGAATCTGCGGCAATGCCGCGTGCAGGAGGAAGAATGCAGAGCGCAGCGGGAGCGCGCAGAGCAGGACGTGCGCCACGCCCGGCAAACGCTGACGGATTACCTCGGCGCGGATACGTTAGAGGAACTGACGCGGCGTACGCAGGAGCGCGGCGATGCTCTCGCGCGCGCACGGTCGGAGCGTAGGGATGCACAGACGCAGCTCGACAAGGCGAAGCTCCGCCGCGCGCAGACGGAGGAATCTGCCGCCGCAAAGGAGAAGACGGTGCAGGAGACGAACGATAAACTCCGTTTGCGCGAGGGCGAGATGCAGGGGCTTGAGACACAGCTTCCCGAGGAATATCGGGATATGGCATTGCTCGAAACGGAACTGAATAAACTAAAAGGGGTGCTAGAGACGGCAAATGCATCCTATCTCGCGGCACAGCGGAAGGAAAAAGAGACCGCAGCCGATTTTGCGCGCGCGGAAACGGAACTGCGCGTGAAAAAGGCCGCCACAGAGGAGAGCGCAGAGATACATCGCGCGGTTGCGGAGGCGTTTGCCGCCGCGCGCACGGAAGCGGGCTTCGCATCGGAGGAGGAGTACCGCACGGCGGTTGAAGGTCGCTGGTCGGAAGCCGCCTATCAGGAAGAAGTCGAAGCACGCATCAAGAAGCACACGGACAACTACAATACAGCGCTGGAGCTGCTGAAACAGGCGGAGACTGCCGCCGCGGGGCTTACTGCTCCCGATACGCCTGCGCTCATAGCGGCGGAGACGGCGGCGGATGCGGCGGTCAAGGAGGCGTCGCAGGCGCAGGGCAGCCGCATGGAGCGGCTCGCGGGGCTGCGCCGCATGGCGGCGGATATTGCGGCACTGGAAAAGACGGGCGAGGAGCGCGCGGAGAAATACCGCATCATGGGCAAACTGGCGCAGGTTGCCGCGGCAAAGCCGCCGTATCAAGTGCATTTCCAGACTTATGTCCTGCGCTCCATCCTGAGCGACGTCATCGAGGCGGCAAACGCGCGGCTCGTCATGATGAGCCGCGGACGCTACCGTCTCGTCCACGGCGAAGGCGGGCATAAAAACAAGTGGTGGGGGCTTGAGATCGACGTGTTCGACGAGTATACGGGACTTCCGCGCGGGTCGCGGACGCTCTCGGGCGGCGAGACCTTTCTCGCATCGCTCTCGCTGGCACTCGGGCTGTCCGATGTCGTACAGCATTATGCGGGTGGAATGCATCTCGACATGATTTTTATCGACGAGGGGTTCGGCTCGCTTGACAGCGAGACGCTCGATGTCGCCGTCCGCGCTTTGCTTGAGGTACAGCGGGAGGGCGGACGGCTCGTCGGCATCATCTCCCATGTGGAGGAACTACGCGCGCGCATTCCCGTGCATCTCCTCGTGGAACGGACAGCACAGGGGAGCAGGGCGCGCTTTACGGAGGGCGGCACGGAGGCGTTATGACGGCGACACTAGAGTTTATCATCGGACGCGCGGGGACGGGCAAGACGCACGCCTGTCTCATGGCGATGAAGGATGCGCTCACGCGCGAGCCGCTGGGCAGACAGCGGATTTTGCTCGTGCCCGAGCATATGACCTACGCCGCGGAGCGCGCGCTCGCCGAGGTCTTGACGAGCGGCGCAGGTTTTTTGCAGGCATACGTCTTTGGGTTCCGCAGATTTGCGCGTCAAGTGCTGATCGAGACGGGGGGAGCACATCTGCCGCGCATCAGCGATATTGGGATGCGCATTTTGCTCAAGGACATCCTCATCAAGCGCGCGGGTGACCTATCCGCCTTTGCGCGTTCGGTGCATAAACGCGGATTTACCGAGACGCTGGGAAGCACGATTGCGGAACTCAAACGCTATCGGATTCATCCGGATATACTGCGCACAGCTGCCGAGCAGGCGGCGACCGGACGACTGCCGCAAAAACTCGCGGATCTCTCAATCGTCATGGAGGACCTTGCTGCGCGTATGGAGGGACGCTATACGGATCAAACCGACCGGATGGAGCGTCTCGCCCGGCAGCTTGGCACGGCGTCCTTCCTCCGCGATGCGGAGATTTGGGTGGACGGCTTCGATTTTTTCAACCCGCAGGAGCTTGCCGTATTTCGCGCGCTCTTTCATACGGCGGGCGCGATCCATGTGACACTCACGATGGAGGGACGCCGGGACGGCGGACATGTGCGCGTCAACCTGCCGGAGAACACGCAGGATACAGGGCTGTTTTCCCGCGGCTATCGAGCGATGCGAGATCTCGACCAAATTCTAGCGGAAATCGATCCGCAGGCAGCATCTTCGATTCAACTGATGGAAGTGCAGCGGCGCACGCACCGGTCTTCTCTCGCGGCAATCGAGGGACATCTCTTCGGTCACGACCGGATTGTGCCGTGCGGGGACGGTGCGCTCCGCCTCGTGGAGGCGGCGAATCCGCGCCTTGAGGCGGAGGCTGCGGCGGCGGACATTCTGCGCCTCACGCGCGAACAAGGGTACCGCTACCGTGAGATCGCCGTGTTCGTGCGCGATATGCCCTGTTATGCGGAGCTGCTAACGTTGACCTTCGCGGACTACGGCATTCCGTGTTATTTGGATGCGAAGCGTCCGAGCACGCATCACCCGCTCGCCGAGCTTCTGCGTGCTGCCGCCTGGACGGCGTGGCGCGGCTGGGGATATGAGACGATGTTTCGTGCACTGCGTACGGGATTTTTCCCCGTGCTCGGCGCATCGGAGGAAGAGACAAAAGTACTTGCTCCCTCGGGCGACTGGCAGGAGGCGGTGGATCGCCTCGAAAACTACTGTCTCGCGTACGGCATTCGTACGCAGCGGCAGTGGACGGCGACGGAGGATTGGGATTTTGCGCGGCGCGCGATTGCGTCGGATGCCTATGAGAGCGAGGAAAATGCCGCGCGCATTGCCGAGGAGATCGCGCTCGACGCCGTGCGCAGGCGTATCGCCGCGCCGCTCGCCCTGCTGAAGGAACGCCTGAGCCGGGCGCAGGGGACGGCGCGCACGCGTACACAGTCCCTCTATGAATTACTCATGGAGCTAGACGTGCCGCGCATTTTGGAGACATGGCGCACGGCGGCGGATGCCGAGGGGCGGCTTGCCGATGCGGCGGCACATCGGCAGATTTGGACGTCCTGCATGAACCTCTTTGATCAAATGGTCGAGACCGGTGGGGACGAGGAGATTTCCGCGCACGATTATGAGGAGATCCTCGGCGACGGGCTGGACGCGCTCGACATCGCGCTCATCCCGCCGGGGCTTGACCATGTGACGATTGCATCCTTTGACCAAAACAGTCTCGCGGGCATTCGTACCGTCTACATCGTTGGTGCGAACGCGGGAACAATGCCGCGCGCGGGCGCGCAGCAGGGCGTGCTCTCGGATGCCGAACGGCTCTCCATGAACGAGATGTTTCATGCGCTGCATGAGGGCGCCGCGCCTGAGATTTTCGGCGGGGGGCGGGAACAGAGCTTTTTGGAGCGATACCGTCTGTACCGCGGGTTCACGGCGGCGCGCGAATATCTGTGGGTATCCTACGCGCTTGCGGGGAGCGACGGCTCTGCGCTCTCCCCGTCGCCGCTCATCGCGCGCCTGCGCCGTCTCGAACCGTCGTTTTATCCATCCCGCTGGCGACGGTGGAACGGGAGGACGCGCTCGTACTCGCGGCGACGCGTCCCGCGCTCTCGGCGCTCTCGGGCGCACTGCTCGGGCAAAAGGAGCGCGGAGACATGCGTCCCCTGTGGCGGGACGTTTACAACTGGATGCGGAAGAGTGAAGAGATGCGTCCGCCCCTGCGTCTCATGGTCGGCGGGCTCTTTGCGCATCTGCGCGAGACGGAGATCCCCCCTGCGGTCGCAGTGCGTCTCTTTGCACCGCACCGCCGCATCGCCGGGAGCACGACGCGGCTCGAAGCGTTCCGCGCGTGTCCGTTCAGTCATTTTGCGAAATACGGACTTACGCTGCGGGAACGCGAGGTCTACGAATTTCAAAACAATGATTTCGGCACGCTCCTGCACGGCATTCTGCGCGGCTACGGCGAATGGGTACGCGCGGCGCATGGGAATGACTGGAGCACGGCGGCGCAGGAGGGCGATGCGAAAATCGACGAACTCCTCGCGCAGATCGTGCCGCAGGTTCGCTCTGCGGTGCTCCTGAGCCGTGCGAGCTATCGGCATCGCGTCGAACGCATCCGCAGGACGGCGCGGCAGGTGATCCGACGCCTGACCGCATGGGCTGCGGCGTCCGAGTTCCGCCCGCAGGGATTTGAGGTCGGCTTTGGGGGGCATGACGGCGTTCGGATCGCGGAGTTCCCGCTCGCGGACGGTATGACGCTCTCACTGCGCGGACAGATCGACCGCTATGACGTCTCGGAGGACGGGGCGTATTACATCGTGCTCGACTACAAGACGGGTACGGTGTCCCTTGAGCTGCCCGAGATTCGCCATGGGCTGAAGATGCAGCTGCTCCTCTATCTCTATGTGGTGCACTGCCTCCTGCGTGACGGTGCGCCTGCGGGGATGCTCTACGCGCCCGCCGTGAATCCCCTCATCGAACCCGATATACGGCTCGACGATGCCGCACTGCAAGATGCATCTGCAAAGAAATCGAAGCTGACGGGATTCCTCATCGACGATATGGACGTCATTCGGCGCATCGATGCGTTGACCGAGCACCTTTGCGTATCGATTACCGGAAAGAATGCGTTTTCCAAGGCGTCCGAAAAATATCTGCGTGTGCGGGAGGAGTTTGAAAGCCTGCTCAAATTCCTCCCGCAGCTCGTACGCGAAACGGCGGAGGAGATTCTGAGCGGTCGAATTGCAGCGGCGCCGTATCGGTTCAAACAGAGAACAGCGTGTGCGTTCTGTGCGTATCGTGTCGTCTGCGGATTTGCGCCGGAGCTCGGGGACGGTTACCGCGACATACCGAACGACGCGCAGGCTGCGATGGAGGAGATCACGGACGCCGTAAGAGAGGAGGGAGATACGGATGGCGAATGACATGCGCTTTACGGCGGATCAGCGCCGGGCGATTGAAACGCGCGGGCAGAACATCCTCGTCGCGGCGGCGGCAGGATCGGGCAAGACGCGCGTCCTCGTGGAGCGTATCATCGCGCAGGTGCGCAGCGGAGAACTTTCGCTCGACCGCGTGCTTGTCCTCACCTTTACGAAAGCGGCGGCGGCGGAGATGCGCGAGCGCATCGAGACTGCGCTCAATGCCGAGATTGACCGTATCGCGGAGGAGCGTGCGGCGACATCCGACGCGGACGAGGAGATCGCCGCGCTTGAACGTCAGCGCATTCTCCTGACGGGCGCGGATATTTCGACCTTTCACTCCTTTTGTCAGCGAATATTGCAGACGTATATCGAGGCGACGCAGATTCCGCCGAACTATCGGCTGGCGAGCGAGCAGGAGATTCTTCTGCTGACGAACGATGTCTTTGAGCGTCTGCTTGAGGAGAAATATAGCGCGGCGGCGGCGCAGGGCGATGCGGACGGTTTTCTCGCCTTTGCCGACGCCTACGTCGGGGATAAGGGGGGCGACGAACGACTGCAAAAGGCGGTACTTGCCCTCTACAAATTCTCGCTCAGTCAGCCCTCGCCCGAGACGTGGCTCGCCGCGCAGGGGAGCGTGCCGGATGATACGCCGTATTGGGAACGCGCCGGATTTTCGCTCCTCGTCGACGAGCTGCGCACGGCGCTCAGGAAGATCTGTGCGGATTACCGGCGCGCCCTCGCGCTGCTGTCGGAGGGGACGATGCGTTCCGTGCGGCGGCGGAAAAGACCCGTGACGCCGTGCTGAAGCATCTGGGCATCTACGAAGCCCTCGCGGGAGAGGTCGAGGTGTTCGCACATGCGCAGGACACGGCGGCATGGACGCATTTCGTGTCCGCAGCGACGGCGGCAAAAAAGGCGCGCGGCGCGATCCCGCGCAAAGACCTCGACGCCTATGCGCCGGAGATTGCCGCGGAGTTCAATCGTCTGACCAGGACTGTCTTTGCGGCGTGGGAAAAGCTCTTGAAGCGGCTCCCCAAGACTGCGGAGGATCTATGCGCGGCGGAAAACCGTGCAAACGCGGACATACGCCGGTTTGCGCAGCTCACAATAGATTTTCACGCGGCGATGCAGCGTGAAAAGATTGCGCGCGGCATCTTGTATTTCAGTGATCTCGAGCATGAAGCGCTGCATCTTTTGTGTGCGCACCCGGAAAAGCTGCAAGCCGATCCGACGATGGTCGATCCCACGGACATCGCCGTCGAGCTTCAGGGGCATTTTGACGCCATCATGGTGGATGAGTATCAGGATACGAACGGCTTGCAGGAGGGCATTCTGCGGCAGATCGCGCGCGGGGACAACCGCTTTATCGTCGGCGACGTCAAGCAGAGCATCTATCGATTCCGCCTTGCCGATCCCGTCCTCTTTCAGCAGACCTATCGCGCGTACCGCAGCGGGGCGGCGGAAGGAACGCTCGTCACGATGTCGGAGAATTTCCGCAGCCGCGCCGAAGTGCTCGAACCCATCAATTACATATTTTCGCAGATCATGACGGAGACCGCCGTCGATATTGCGTACGACGAGAAGGCGCGCCTGAATCCGGGGCGCAAATTCGACGAGCTACCGGGCGGGAAATCCCTTGCCGCGCCCATGGAGGTGAACCTGCTGCGCGTCGACTACACCGACCGCGCAGATGAAGAGGAAAAGGAGGAGGGGGAGGAAGAAAGCGGCGAGGAGCTCGGCAAATTCGAGGTGGAGGCGCGCTTTATCGCGCGGCGCATCGTAGAACTGATCTCCGAGAAATATATCGTGCACGACGGCGGGGGCGGGCATCCGCTGACTTACAGCGACATCGTGATCCTCCTGCGCGCGGCGAAGGGGCGGGCGGAGATTCTCATCGAGGCCCTGCGCGATGCGGGTATCCCCGCCTATGCCGACGAGCCGGGCGGCTACTTTGAGAGCGGCGAGATCCGTATGATGCTCGCCCTGCTCGCGGCGCTCGATAATGCGCGGCAGGATACCGCGCTCGCCGCGGTACTCGCATCGCCCATGATCGGGCTGCGCATGGAAGAGCTTGCGGAACTGCGTGCGCATACGCCCCGGGGCAGCATTTACGACATGCTGACGGCAGACGGGGGAGACGAGCTGCCCGCGGAACTCATGACACGCGCCCGGCACGCGCTTGAACGCATCCGAGCGTGGCGCCGCTATGCGCTCGTGCACAGCGTTCCCGAACTCCTTTGGATGCTCTATCGCGATACGGGATACTACGACTATGTAGGGACGCTGCCCGGCGGCGTCCTGCGGCAGGCAAATCTGCGTATGCTCATCGACCGTGCGTCCGAATTTGAACGCACGAATGAGCGCGGGCTCTTCCGTTTCCTGCGCTACATCGACGCATTGCGCAGCCGCAGCACGGATCTCTCCGCCGCGCGTACGCTCGGCGAGAGCGAGAACGTCGTGCGCATCATGACCATTCACAAGAGCAAAGGGCTTGAATTTCCCGTCGTGTTCCTCTCCAATATCGGCGGCTCGTTCAACGAGAAGGATACGGGCGGCGATCTCCTCTATCACGCGCGGGAGGGCATCGGGCTTCGCCTGTTCGAGAACACGGAGGCGGGACGTCAGCGATACGATACACTCTCCCTGCGCCGCGTCAAAGACGTGATCGCGCGCGAGACCAAGGCAGAGGAGATGCGCATCCTCTACGTCGCCATGACGCGCGCACAGGAAAAACTGATCCTGACCGGAACGCTGAACGTCACGCGCAGCGGCAAGGACAAACTTGAGCAACTGCGTGAGAAATGCTTGACGTATGCGCAGGAGACGGGGGCAGTCCTGCCGGATGCGGCAATCCTCGGCGGGAAATCCTATCTCGACTGGACCGCGCTGGCGCTCATGCGGCATCCGGACGGCGCGCCGCTTTTTGAAGCGGACACCGAGATTACCCCATACCTGCCCGTGTCTCCTGCGGCGCGGTTTGATGTCCGCCTGTTCGACGAAGACGCGCGTGCCGCCCGTCGCCGGGCGGCGGACGAGGACGATCCGATCCTTGCCGCCGTCCGTGCCGACGATCCTCTGCCCGAGGGGGGCAGAGCGGAGGAGGTCGCGCGCATCCTAGATTGGCATTACGACGCGCGCGGCACGGAGCATATCCACGCGAAGACCAGCGTCACGGAGCTCAAATGCCGCCGTGCGGAACTCATCGAGGAGATGCCGCCGCCCTTTGCCCCGGCGTTTGGAGATACGAGCGCAGAGATGGCGGAAGCGTGGGAAACACCGCGCTTTCTCCGCAGCGACGCGCGCGCGTACCTCACGCCAATGGAGCGCGGCATTGCTATGCATACGTTCATGCAGCAGCTTGATCTCACGGATGCCGCGGACATCGATGCCATCGTGCGGCAGGCGAACACGCTGCTCGAGAAGGGCATACTCACCGAGGCGGAGCGCGAGAGCATCCGCATCGAACACGTATGGAAATTCGCCGCATCCCGGCTCGGACGCCGGATGCGTGCCGCAAAGGCGGTCTACCGAGAGCTCCCTTTCGGGCGTCTCCTGCCCGCGCAGAAGTACTATGCCGAGGCGCAGGACGCGGAGGACAAAATCTTTCTGCAAGGCATCATTGACGTTCTCTTTGAGGAGGACGACGGCGGCTACGTCCTGCTCGACTACAAGACCGACCGAAAAATCTCCGCCGCAGCGGCGCGGGCGCGCTACCAATTTCAAATCGACTTGTACGGAGAAGCCGTGGAGACCATTCTCGGGAGACCCGTGAAAGAACGCTGGCTCTTCCTGCTCGATACCGGGCAAGAGGTGAAGATGTGGGACGCGGGGAAATGATCTTCCGTGTGAACATTGTGCAGGAATATGGATGCCCGCGGCGAATCATTTTGGTAAAACCAATGCATAGAAAAGGAAGTGAACGATATGGCGGATTGTATCTTTTGTAAAATCGCGTCGGGGGAAATCCCTTCAGGGAAAGTCTACGAGGACGAGAGCGTGCTCGCGTTTCGCGACCTCGAACCGCAGGCGCCGACGCATGTCCTCATCATCCCAAAGAAACATATCGGCAGCATCATGGCGCTGACCGGCGCGGACAAGGAACTCGCGGGGCACATCCTCACCGAGGTCGCGCCTGCCGTTGCGCGCTCCTGCGGCGTGGACGAGGGCGGCTTCCGACTGGTCGCGAACACCGGCGCGGACGGCGGACAGACCGTCGGGCATCTGCATTTCCACCTGCTCGGCGGGCGGGCTATGACGTGGCCGCCGGGGTGAGTGCGGAACGCATAGAATGAGAATGAGTATTTTATGAGAATTTTAGTTCGATGATTGACATGAATTATCCCCATAGAGTATAATGTATTCGTGTCATTTATTGGCGCGAAATTACTCCGCGCGTGGAGGGAGGGGAAATGCATGGCAAATGAAATCAAGGTCGGCAAAAATGAGTCGATCGACAGTGCTCTCCGCCGCTTTAAGCGTATGTCACAGAAAGCCGGCACACTTGCAGAAGTGCGCAAGCGTGAACATTACGAGAAACCGAGCGTTCGCCGCAAAAAGAAGTCTGAGGCAGCGCGTAAACGCAAATACAGAGGCTGATTGCAAAGGGCATCCGTGGACGCTGTACCACGGATGTTTTTCTTTATCCTTATATGTGTTCCCCGAAATGATGCAGAAAGGAAGTTATCTCATGACATTAATGGAACAGTTGACCGCCGATATGAAGGAAGCAATGAAGCAGGGGGAGAAGGAACGTCTTTCCGTCATTCGGCTTGTGCGCGGCGCTGTACGACAAGCGGAAATTGATGGAAAAAAGACGCTCACTGACGACGAGGTGCTCGGTGTTATTGGGAAGGAAGTCAAGATGCGCCGCGATTCTATCGAGGAGTTTGAGCGCGGCGGACGTGCCGATCTCGTCGAAAAGACGCAGGCGGAGATTGCCGTTCTCATGCCGTATCTGCCGGAGCAGTTGAGTGCGGATGAGATCAAAAAGATTGTTGAAGAAGTCATTTCCTCTGTCGGCGCCTCCTCATCCAAGGATATGGGTAAGGTGATGGGAGCATTGATGCCGCGCGTGAAGGGGCGTGCGGACGGGAAGCTCGTCAACGAAACTGTCCGCGCACTGCTCCAATAAATATTTGCGGAACGGTGGGAAATCCCCGTGTTTTCTTTGACAAAACACCGGGGATTTTCGTATAATTAGTGAGAATTTGTTGATGTGAAGGAGCGGACGACATGGCGGAGAAAGAAAAGAAAGACAGTAAAAAAGACAAGCCCATGACGCGGGAGGAGGCACTTGAGCAGGCGCTCAAGCAGATTGAAAAGGCGCACGGCAAAGGCGCTATCATGCGCCTTGGTGAAGCGCAGGCGAACATGAACATCGAGGTTATATCGACAGGTATTCTGCCGCTCGATATTGCTCTCGGTGTAGGCGGCATCCCACGTGGCCGTATCATCGAGGTGTATGGACCGGAGTCCTCGGGAAAGACGACTGTCACGCTTCATATGATTGCAGAAGCGCAGAAAGCAGGCGGCGTGGCGGCGTTCATCGATGCCGAACACGCACTTGACCCGGAGTATGCCAAGCGGCTCGGTGTTAATATCGAGGAGCTTCTTATATCACAGCCGGATACGGGGGAACAGGCACTTGAGATCGTCGATGCGCTCGTGCGCAGCGGAGCGGTTGACATCATTGTCGTGGACTCCGTCGCAGCCCTTGTGCCAAAGTCGGAAATAGATGAGGATATGGGATCGTCTCATGTCGGCCTGCAGGCGCGTCTCATGAGTCAGGCAATGCGCAAGCTCACGGGCATTATCAGCAAGACACGCACGGTAGCCATCTTTATCAACCAGCTCCGCGAAAAGATCGGCGTTACCTATGGCAACCCGGAGACGACAACGGGCGGGCGTGCATTGAAATTTTATGCATCCGTGCGTATCGATGTACGGCGCAGTGATACGATTAAACAGGGCTCGGATTCGCTCGGCAACCGTACGCGTGCAAAGATTGTTAAAAACAAGGTTGCGCCGCCGTTCAAGACCGCAGAGTTTGATATTATGTACGGTGAAGGAGTGTCACGCATTGGCAGCATCATTGATATGGGCGTCGATCTCGACATCGTGGATAAGAGCGGTGCGTGGTACTCCTATGAAGGGACGCGTCTCGGCCAGGGGAAGGAAAACGCAAAGGCAGCACTCGAAAGCAAACCGGAACTCATCGCAGAGATTGAGGGAAAAATTCGTGAGCAGCTCTTGACGATCGGAGGCGTCGGCGGAGAAGATACACCGGATGCGGTCGACGCGGAGACTGAGGCATGACCGAGGAAGAACATAAATCGGGGCGAAAAAAATCCGCAGAGAAAACGGCGCTCGTCACCGCGGTGGATTATCTCGCGCGTCAAGCTCACAGTGAGAAGAAGCTGCGCGAGAAACTTCAGCGCAAGGGCTTTCCGCAGGAAGAGATTGATGCGGCGATAGAGCGGCTCATCGAGTGGAAGTATCTTGACGATGCGGATCTCTGCGCACAGCAGTTCATGTATCTCTACAATGAGAGCCGCTATTCCGTGCGGCAGATTTTCGTCAAGCTCATGCAGCGCGGATTCGATAAGGAACTCATTCGCAGTGCGGTTCCTCCGGACACGGCGGAGCGCGAGGCAGCTGCGGCGGAGCGTGTGCTTGCGATGAAGTTCAAACCGACGGATAAGAAGCAAAAGATGATGGCAAATCTCTACCAAAAGGGCTTTTCCGTCGATACCGCCCATGCCGCCGTGCGTAATTTTACAGAAGGTGCAGAAGCATAACAGCAGAAAGGGACTTGCATGATGAATCAACCCGATGCCTCGGAAATGATTTTGGTGCTCGACTTTGGCGGACAGTATAATCAGCTGATTGCCCGCCGCGTACGCGAGAGCAGCGTCTATTGCGAGGTGCATCCGCACACGCTTTCGCTCGCTGAGATTCGTGCGCTTGCGCCGCGCGGCATCATCCTGACGGGAGGACCGAACAGTGTATACGGCGCGGAGGCGGTGACGGCGCCGAAGGAACTCTTTTCCATGGGGATCCCCGTGCTTGGCATCTGCTACGGGGCGCAGCTCATGGCACACCTGCTCGGTGGAACGGTTGAGACTGCGCCGACGAGCGAGTACGGCAGAACAGAGGTGGACATCACGGGGCAGGATTCTCTCCTCTTTACGGGGATTCCGGAAAAGAATGTCTGCTGGATGAGCCATACCGATTATATCAGCGGTATGCCTGCGGGATTTGCCCTAACGGCGCATACACCTGTCTGTCCGATCGCGGCGATGGAGAATGCGGCACAGCGTCTTTATGCCGTTCAGTTCCATCCGGAAGTCATGCACACGGAGCACGGGAGCGAGATCCTGCGCAATTTTGTCTACAACGTCTGTGGCTGCACGGGTACGTGGCGCATGGATTCCTTCGTACAGAAAACGATTGAGGAACTGCGTAAAAAGATCGGCGGCGGTCGTGCGCTTTGTGCACTTTCAGGCGGTGTAGACTCCTCCGTTGCAGCAGTGCTGCTCTCTAAAGCCATCGGCAAAAATCTGACCTGCGTCTTTGTCGATCACGGGCTTCTGCGCAAGAATGAGGGTGACGAAGTGGAGGCAGTGTTCGGCAGCGCCGGTACTTATGACGTCAACTTCATCCGCATCAATGCGCAGGAGCGGTTCTATGAAAAGCTCAAAGGTGTTACGGAGCCCGAGCAGAAGCGCAAGATCATCGGCGCGGAATTTATCCGCGTGTTTGAAGAAGCGGCGCATGAAATCGGCGCGGTAGACTTCCTCGTACAGGGAACGATCTATCCGGACGTAATTGAGAGCGGTCTCGGGAAGTCGGCGGTCATTAAGTCGCATCATAATGTCGGCGGTTTGCCCGACCATGTGGACTTTAAGGAGATCGTCGAACCGCTGCGGCTTCTCTTTAAGGATGAAGTACGCGCGGCGGGGCGCGAACTTGGCATCCCCGATTATCTCGTGGATCGCCAGCCGTTCCCGGGCCCCGGGCTCGGCATCCGCATTGTCGGCGAGGTCACGGCGGAGAAAGTGCGGATCGTTCAAGACGCGGATGCGATCTATCGTGAGGAGATTGCACACGCCGGCCTGCAAAAGAATCTCGGTCAGTATTTTGCCGCGCTCACGAATATGCGATCCGTCGGCGTGATGGGAGACGGGCGCACCTACGACTATGCCGTTGTCCTGCGCGCCGTTGTCACGACCGACTTCATGACCGCAGAGGCGGCACAAATTCCGTGGGAAGTGCTCTCCAAGGTCACGACACGCATCGTCAACGAAGTGCGCGGCGTCAACCGCGTTCTCTATGACTGCACCGGGAAACCGCCCGCAACCATAGAACTAGAATAAAATATGTCCCGGTGCTCTTCCGCGCCCTATGGATTCAAAAATAGATACATTAGACATCGTTTGAATAACAGTATTTAAGCGTGAATTGCAAGAGCAAGTTGAACAGTGATTTAATTAAGAAACATTTTCAATAGCGTATACTTCATCCAAGAAGGTGTTAAACAGTTCTGCTGGTGTTTGATAGTCGAGCACTCGACGAGGGCGGCTGTTTATCTCATCCGCTATGTTTAGGATGTCCTCGTCACTGTATCCGTCGATGCCCGTTCCTTTGGGGATATATTGGCGGAGGATGCCGTTGTGACGCTCGTTCTGCGGGCGTTCCCATGAGCTGTAGGGGGGAGCGAAGTACACCTTCGTGCCGAGGCTCTCAAGCTGCGTGAACGTCTCGCACTCTGTCCCGTTGTCAACGGTAATCGTCTTGAACACTTGGCTGAAACGGTCCTCTCCATATTCCGATTTCAAATGGGCGATGGCTTCTTCAATGCCGGCGCACGTGCGACCCGAGATGCGGATTGCGATGTAGTCGTGCGTCACCTTTTCCACAGCGGTAAATACGGCTGCGCCGCGCCCTTTTCGCGATCCGACAACGGTGTCGGCTTCCCAGTGTCCGATTTCCGTGCCTTCGTCCACAAGGGCAGGACGCTCCTGTATGCTACGCCCTTTCAGGCGCTTGTTCTTGCGGTTTCGCTTGCGCTTGCACTTTCGTCCGAGCGCTTGCGGGACATCGAACAGCGTCAGCGGAATCCTACCCGCCCACAGCATATTGTAAAGCGTCTTGGTGCATGGGATACCATCCTCGTCGAACCGTTTGTTCGCCCTGGCATCCCCGACGCACATGTCGATCGACCACTTGTTCTTACGGATTCTTTCGGTCATCCAACGCAGGAATGGCGCACAGCCTGCGCTGTCAAGCTTATACGGTCGTTTGGAGTTCTTTCGATGTTCGAGGTAAGCCCGTTGCCCACGCCTTGCCGTATATTGTGGAGACCGCCCGCGAGCAGCTTGGCGTTCGGGTGTCCCCCGCTTAAGCTCATAGTGGATCGCCGTGTGCGAGCATCCAACCCGTGCGGCTATGGCGCGAAGGGAGAATCCTTCGCGGTGAAGTGCCTGTATTTGCCCCCTTTCGTCAAGGGTAAAGTGCTTTCCCGATTTACGAACAGCTTCCATTGTGGTAGAATAGGCGTAATCCATAGTGATTGCTCCTTTGCTGATGTTTTGTAGCGGAACCATTATAGCACGGGATGTCACTATGGATTTTGTTTTTGTTTAGCTGTTCAACTTCATTTTACAACGAACCAAAAAATAGGAGAGTGAAGTTTTTAGGAATTAAGATTTGTTAAACATCAATATCCTTTATTACAGACAAAGATGAAGAATCGGAATGCGACGGCAAACTTGAATGAGGATGCGAACGTGAAAGCCGAAATTGACGAGATATGCAGCTTGTCGCCGAGGGAGCAGCCCAAGAGAAAAAGTCTTTATGCGGCTGCCGTAGAGGCTCTGCAAAAGTCTTCGTTTTTCCAACAGTATTTGAATTCGGATGAACTGGAGAACTTAGTTAAAATCTACATGAAAAAATCGGTGCAGATCGCGTCGATATACCGTCAAAAAATGATCCTAGGAAAGGAAACCATGCAGATGCAGACATCATTGCTGATTTTGACCGTTTGAAGGCTCGCGTATATATTCAGGTAAAGCAGCATGTGGGGGAGACGAACGAACATGCAGTAGAGCAGATCAGCAACTATAAGAAACAGCAAGCAGATTCGCTTGACGGTGAGTATACTCCCTTGGCATGGGCATTGACCTCTGCGGTATTTTCCGAAAAAGCAGTTCAAAAAGCGGGCGAGTGCGGCGTACGCCTCATCAATGGGGAAGAGTTCATTGGGATGCTGCTGGAAGCGGGCATTACCGATATTGACGCGGCGATTTCGTAACGTTGTACGATAATCATACTTTTTGCTTAGAGATACGGGGCTGTTGCACGAATGTATCGTCGTGCGGCAGTCCCTTTCTGCACTACATTTTGAATTTTCGTTGCGGCAGCTTAATATGTATGGCATAATAAATATCATTCGAAATAATGAAGCGACTATAACCTGTGAAAAATGAATGACCAAGAGAGGATTCCGGATGGAACAAAACAATACAATCAATATGCCGCACCTGCAATGGTATCCGGGGCATATGCGGAAGGCGGAGCGGCTGGTGCAGGAAAATTTGAAGCTTGTGGATGTGGTGATAGAACTGCTCGATGCGCGGATTCCAATGAGCTCGGCGAACCCCGTGCTGCGTGAGATCGTCGCGGGGAAAACGCGTCTTATTGTGCTGAACAAATCCGACCTTGCCGATCCCACGGCGACGCGCGCATGGGTACAGTATTTTGCATCGCAGGATATTGTCGCCGTGCCGGTGGATGCGGTGAAAGGGAGCGGTACGAAGGAACTTGTGCAGGCGATTCAAAAACTTGCCGCGCCGCGTACGGAAAAGCTCGCAAAACACGGAGCGAAGCCGCGTGCCGCGCGCTGTATGATTCTCGGCATCCCCAACGTGGGGAAGTCCTCTCTCATCAATCGTCTTTCCGGCGGCGCGCGGACAAAGGTGGAGAACCGTCCCGGCGTGACGCGGGCAAAGCAGTGGATTCGTATCGGCGCACAGCTCGAACTGCTCGACATGCCGGGCATTTTGTGGCCGAAATTCGAGGATGCGCGTGCCGCGCTCCGTCTTGCGTTCACCGGGGCGATCAGCGATACGGTTTACGACGTAGGGGGCGTCGTCTTGCAGCTCCTCCGGGTTCTGCACGCCGATTATCCGGCGACGCTGCGAGCGAGGTATGGTCTCGCAGAGAATCTGCCCACGGGCGTGGAACTGTTAGAGGAGATCGGGCGGCGACGCGGCTGTTTGGTGCGCGGCGGCAGGATCGACTATGAAAAGGCAGAGCAGATTGTGCTCACGGACTTTCGCAGCGGACGTCTCGGGCGCGTGACGCTTGACTCGCCGATACAGGCGGAGACGACAGATACTTCAAGCGACTGTATACGGTGAAGGATTTGATGAATTTGACGATAAAAGAAATAGAGAGCGTGTTTTTGCACGGCGATGTGACGGAGGATTTTTTAGCGTCGTGCCGCGCAGATACGCGAACGTCCGTCGGAACTCTCCTGCACCGCTATGAGCGTATGTACCGGGAGCGGAAACGTCTTGCCGCGATGTACGCGTATGAGCGTGCGGCGGCGGCGCGCGGGCACATCCTTGTCGCGGGCGTGGACGAGGCGGGGCGCGGTCCTCTTGCAGGCCCCGTGGCGGTTGCCGCCGCGATTCTTCCGAAGGAACTCTATTTGCCTCGTTTGAATGATTCCAAGAAACTCAGCGCGAAAGTGCGTGCGGAACTTTTTGAAGAGATTACAGAAAAGGCGATTGCCTATCATGTGACGCTCATCGATGCCGCGGAGATTGACCGCATCAATATTTTGCAGGCGACGCGCTGCGGGATGTACGAGGCGGTCGCGGCGCTCACGCCCGCGCCGGAGGAAGTCCTCGTCGACGCGGTGGAGCTGCCGCAGCTCAGGATGCCCGTGCAGTCCATCATCAAAGGAGACGCGAAGTCCGCCTCGATTGCGGCGGCGTCGATTCTGGCAAAGGTAACGCGCGATCGATTGATGGAGCGCTACGATACAGAATACCCCGGATATGGGTTCGCCGGTCACAAAGGATACGGGACGGCGGAGCACATCGCTGCGATTCGCGCGTTGGGCGTGACGCCGATTCACCGCCGCACATTCGAACCAATACGATCTATGATTATGGAACAAATATAGTTTAGGAAGGTTGTGTCCGTTATGCCGATGGAAGCGAATGCCGCAGCAGTCTCTGCGGTGATGCCCGCGGCGCCCTCCCGCATCTCGGACGGGCGTCCGGTGCAGGGCGTGCAGGAGCGCGGCGGCGGGGATTCGTCGGCGGCATTCAGTCAACGGACAAACGTGTCGATTGAGACGGCGATCGACACATTGGCAGACGTTCTGTCGAAAATCAGCGGACGCCAACAGTCGAGCGTGGAGCAGATGCCGCAGGAACTCAAGGCGGTGATTCAAAATATTATCAGGCAGTCCTTTTCCATTGAGACAACCTTGGCGCAAGGGCTTGGCAGCACGGCGGCAAGTCAGCGGTTTTCAACGGATCAGCTGACGACGCTCTCGCGGATGCTCAATCAACTGGGCAATCTCGCGGAGGCGGGAGCGGCGCCGCAGGTGAGCGACGAGCTTGCGGCTCTTTTGACGAAGCTAAAATCGTTGATTGCACGGGAAACGGGCGGCACGTTCGAGCCGGTCATGCTGACCAAAGCCGCGTTCCAACTGCTTGATACCGGGAATGCACAGCTCCTGCCGAAGGAACTGCGCGCATTTCTCGAAAATCTTAATATGCAGTCCGCACAGGGGGGCAATATGCAGTCCGGGGGAACGCAGGCATCCGGCGCTGCGCCGCTTGGCTTCCTAAGCCGCCTCGTGCAGTCCCTGATGCCGCGTGAGCCTATGGGGACGAATACCGGCGCACCGCAGACCGGGAACGCACAGAGTGCGAGCGGAATGCCGGCACAGGCGAATACAGTGCCGACACCTGCGTCGCAGGGGGCAAATCCCGCGACAGTGTCGGCGAACGCAGCATCTCAGGCAGAGCAGGGCGCGCAGCCCGCGCCGCAGGTGCAAACGGGCAGCGGTTCCGCACAAGGCACTGCTGCGGGACAGACTACACCGGAAACACCTAGCCAATCCGTCGTAGGACAAGAAGCCGCCGCACAAGGAGCCGTTCGTACAGAATCACAGCAGGGGGAGCGGCAGGCTTCTAGGCAAGCTGCACAGCCGCAAGGTACGCCGGAAAACGGCTCCCCCGTGCAGCAAAGTACAGCCGCGCGCGGAGCTGCGCAAGTTCCAACGGATTCCGCACAGCCCGGGATGCAGGACGGGCGTCCGCAGGCGAGCACACAGAACGCCGCCCCCGCCGCGCAGACGGGCCAGAAGGGCACACAAGGCAGTCCACAGACAGCAGAGACTGCCCGGCAAATGCCGAAAGATAATACGTCTCCTGCCGGAACGCCCGCCCCTGAGACCAACGGGCGCCAAGACGCGGCGACGACACAGCAGCGGACGGCGCAGCGCACGCAGAACGCAGTACAAACGCCCGGCGGGCAGGGGAACGCAGGCACACAGGTGCAGCCGTTAGAGAATACGCCGCAGACGATGCAGACCATGCGCGCCGCCGCGCAGGCATTACTCTATCAAAACGAAAATCTCTCCCAACGGGAAGTACAGCTCCTGCAAAATTTCGTGAACAGCCGGAACAGCACGCTGAGCGACGCCGATGCTAAGCAGCTGCAGCAGCTTATAGAGATCGTGCAGCAGAACGTCCCGGGGACGGTTCGGCAGACGGCGACAGAACAGCGTATGCCCGACCTGCCGCGCCTATGGGCGTTCATGCAGACGGCGGATATTGTCGCCACGCGCAAGATGAACGCTGAGCAGTATAAGCGCGCCGGCAGGAACGTCGCGGCGCTTGCACTCTCCATGCGCGGCGCACTCGAGGGGGAGAACGCCGCGCCTCAGCCGGGACAGCGCTCCATGAACTTTGTGATGCCGCTCTTCATGGGCGAGGCGGAGTATCCCGCATATATCCACGTTTATGACGAATCCCACGAGGATGAGGGCAGCGAGCAAATCAAAAAAGAAACGTGGCTGCGCATCTGTGTGCTCACCGATCACATCGGTACGGTGGAACTCATCAATCGCATCTATGAGGAAACACATGTCGATATGCGGCTTTATTTCTCCGATCCGGACGCCGCATGGGAGTTCCGCAGTCATCTGGACGACATTCGAGCCTCCGCCGAGGATACGCCGATCGTCATCGAGGGCATTCAGATCGGTGCGATCGGCGAGCGGCGGTTCTTTACAAATTAAATGCGGGGAGCATTGTAATTTGCCGATATCGGCGTCTTGACGAAAAAAGAACACACGGCGTATAATATCAATTGGATTTACAATGCAAGGATGGGTGAGATATGCCGGAAAATTGGATGCCGGACGCTCCGCCGGCAGACGACTTGTCCGAGGAACAGGAGCAGAAAGCGGTCGCGGTTCGCTACGATGTGGAAAAAGATCGAGCTCCGCGCGTCACAGCGAAGGGACGTTCGTTTGTCGCGGATCGCATCCTCGCTGAGGCGAAGAAGAACGGCATTCCCGTCTATCAAAATAAATCCCTCGTCAATATGCTTATGGCGCTCGAGATCGATCGGGAGATTCCGCCGGAACTCTACCGTACGATCGCGGAAGTGCTCGCACATGTCTATCGCATTGACCGGCATATGGGAGACAGGAGATCGTAACGGTGAGCAATCAGACTTTGGGCGCGCAGGGCGAAGATCGTGCGGCGGCATACCTCACGGCGCGCGGCTGCATCATATGCGAGCGCAACTTTCGTGTGAAGTCCGGGGAAATCGACATCATCGCCGACGACCGCGGCACGCTGGTCTTCGTCGAGGTTAAGACGCGCACCGGAACGCAGTACGGCACACCGGCGCAGGCGGTGGACTTTCGTAAGAGAAATAAAATCATCCAAACAGCATATTGGTATCTGCGGCAGAGACAGATCGACAATCGTCCCTGCCGTTTTGACGTGATAGAGGTCTACGCCGTGCGCGGCGACTGGCAGGTGCGCCATATCAAGGGTGCCTTTGAGGCGTGATAAAACCGGAAGATAAAAAAAATAAATTTCATTTGCGCGGGCGGGGTTGTCGTGTTATACTGTTACACAGATTGTATGGGTGGGATTATGTTTGTCGACGGTCATTGAGAATCGTTACAAATTACGGTGAGGTATATGGAGGTCATCTTAGCAGAGCATTTGGGATTCTGTTATGGCGTGAAGCGCGCCATAGAGATCGCCCGGGAGAATGCCTCCACAGACGGTACGTCCAGTACGCTCGGACCGATCATCCACAACCCGCAGATGGTCGAACGTCTCAAGAAGGAAGGCGTCGGCACGGTGAGTTCTCTCTCTGAGATGGATGACGGACTTGTCATCATCCGCTCGCACGGGGTTGGTCCCAATGTATACGAGGAGGCGGAGTCACGCGGCTTAGAACTTGTGGATGCGACCTGCCCCCATGTCAAAAAGGCGCAGCTTTCGGCGAAACTGCTGTCCGACGAAGGCTACACGGTTATCATTATCGGCGAGAAGAATCATCCGGAGGTCAAGAGTATCTTCGAATGGACAGGATCCGGCGCTCATATTATCGAGACCGAGGCGGAGGCAGAGGCTCTGCCGAAGGTTGGACGGCTCGGGGTTGTCTGTCAGACGACGTTCTCAAGTGATCGATTTCGGAGCATCGCCTCGTGTCTGCTCGAAAAATCCCGCGACATTAAGATTCTCCGCACGATATGTACGGCGACGGATGTGCGCCAAGCAGCGGCGCTTGATCTTGCCGAACGGGTGGATATGATGATTGTCGTCGGCGGGAAAAACAGTGCGAATACTTCGCGTCTCGCCCAGCTGTGCGCAAGCAAATGTACAACATACCATATCGAAACCGCAGACGAACTGCGGGAAGAATGGTTCAAAAATGTTAATAAAATTGGTATTACAGCCGGTGCCTCAACGCCGGACTGGATTATCAAGGAGGTTTATAAACAGTGTCAGAACAGAGCATGAAAGAACTTTTGGAACAGGAAGAAATGCCCGATTTCCAGGAGCGTACCGTTGTCAAAGGGGTTGTCGTACAGGTATCCCGCGACGAGGCGTATGTCGATATCGGGTATAAGCAGGAGATTCCTGTGTCTAAGAGGGATCTTGCCGTGCCAGCCCCGGATGATGCGCGTGATGTCGTGAAGGTCGGCGACGAGATTGACGTCTATATTAAGTCTCTCGGCGGAGATAACGGCGGCAGCCTTTCCAAGGTGGAAGCCGATAAGATGGCTGCGTGGAAGGATATTGAAGTCATTCAGGCGAACGGCGATACGGTTGAAGCGAAGATCGCGAAGGAAGTCAAAGGCGGGCTCGTGGCATATGTCATGGGACTGCGCGGATTCATTCCCGCTTCGCAGATGGAGCTCCATTTCGTTAAGGATCTTTCGGTCTACGTCGATCAGACGGTAGAGGCGGAGATCATCGAAGTGGACGTTCAAAAGCGCCGTCTCGTGCTCTCGCGCCGCAAACTCCTCGAGCGCGACCGCGCCGAGAAGGAAGAGGCTGTGTTCTCCGCGATCGAGCCGGAACAGATCGTGCGCGGTACGGTCAAGCGTCTCGTCGATTACGGTGCGTTTATCGACATCGGCGGTGTGGACGGGCTCGCCCATATCTCCGATCTTGCGTGGCACCGTGTCAAGCATCCGTCTGAGGTGCTTGAGGTCGGTCAGGAACTCGACGTTTACGTCAAGAGTGTGGATCGCGACGCAAAGCGCATCTCTCTCTCGGTGAAGGATACGTTGCCGGATCCGTGGGTCGAGAAGGCGGAGCAGTACGCCGAGGGTGACTTCATCGAAGGCAAGATCATCAAGCTGACGGACTTCGGCGCGTTTATGGAGATCGAGCCGGGCTTTGACGGTCTGATTCCGATGGGCGAGCTTGCCGAAAAGCGCATTGAGCGTGCGGACGAGGCTGTCCATACGGGCGATATTGTCACGGTCAAGGTGCTCCGCATCGATACGAAGCGCAAGCGCATTTCGCTTTCGATCACCAAGGCAAAGCGCGATGCTGACAATGCGGATATTAAGAAGTATATCGATGAAAAGCAGTCCGAGAAGGCTGAGTCCAGCGAGAATACCGAAGGTCAGGTCGAGGCACATCTCGATTGGCTGAAGTAAGAACGCGGCGCATTTACATAACTTCATAAAAAACGAAGGAGTGATGTAATGTCACTCCTTTTTCATGGAAAGGAGGGGTACTGTGGCAAAAATTTATCCGGGCGTTATCCTGCGTGTCCTAGAGGGCAGCATCGCCGAAGAACTAGAGCTTGTGCCGGGGGACAAGATCCTCAAGGTCAACGATACGCCGATGCGCGACATCATCGACTTCAGCTTTGCGATGGCGGAGGAGGAGATCGAACTGCTCGTGGAGCATGCGGACGGCACGCAGGAGATCATCGCCTTTGACAAGGACTATGACGAAGAGCTTGGCGTAGAGTTTGAGCGTGCCGTGTTTGACGGTATCCGCGAGTGCGCGAATCACTGTTATTTTTGCTTTGTGGATATGATTGCGCCCGATATGCGCCACAGTCTCTCCGTGAAGGATGACGACTACCGCCTTTCGTTTCTCTATGGGAATTTCGTGACACTCACGAATATGGGGGATGCGGATTTTGCACGTATCAAAAGGCTGCATCTCTCGCCGCTCTATGTCTCCGTGCAGTGTACGAACCCTGTGCTGCGCGCGGAGATGCTGCGCTATAAGGGGGCGTCCAACATCCTCGGACAGCTCGCACGTCTCGAGGAGGCGGGCGCGGAGTACCATACGCAGGTGGTTCTCTGTTATGGGCTGAACGATGGGGAGGAGTTGGAGCGCACGATCCGCGATATTACGGAGCGGCGTCCCCATGCGCTCTCACTCGCCATCGTTCCCGTCGGTCTGACGAAACATCGCAGTGATCCTTTTCCACTCGTGCAGTTCGACCGTGCGGGGGCGGCTGCCGTCATCGATCAGGTCGAGGCGTGGCAGCATAGGCTTCGCGCGGAAGAGGGGCGTACTTTTATCTACCTTGGCGACGAGTTCTATTTCCTCGCCGGGCGCGAGGTGCCGTCCGCCGAAATGTACGACGGGTTCCCGCAGCTCGACAACGGGATCGGACTGACGCGGAACTTTATCGAGGAGTGGCGGCGCGCGGGGGAATATTTTCCGCAGTGTGACGAGGAGTCCGTGCTCTGCGTCCTCAGTGGAACGGCGATTGCGCCTGTGATGGAACGCCTCGCACGGGAACTCGATCCCGACGGGAAGAGAATCCGCGTGCTCGCCGTTGAGAACCGGCATTTTGGCGCGACGGTCAACGTGTCCGGGCTGCTCACGGGTGGGGATATTGTCGATGCCATCAGCCGTGCGGACTTCAACCCCGACGGTGTTTTGATCCCGGCGTCGGCGCTGCGCGAGGGAGAGGACGTTTTTTTGGATGATATGTCGCTGGCGGATATGCGCCGCCTGTTTTCTCCTATACGCATCGAGCCGGTTGCCACGGGGACGGACTATCGGGAAGCCCTCACGGATTGGAAGAGTTACCGCAGACAGAGAGTGAGCGGCGGCTATACATGGCAGAGCAATGCGGGGTATACGAAGCCCGTCGCCGCTGTGGAGCACGCTTCGGCATAGAGAGGAGTGATCGGAAATGAGTAAACCGATCGTCGCCGTTGTGGGGCGGCCGAATGTTGGAAAATCGACACTGTTCAATCAGATCGGCAAAAAGCGTATATCTATTGTTGACGATATGCCCGGCGTGACGCGCGACCGCATCTATATGGACGCCGAGTGGCTGAACCATGAATTTACCATCATTGACACGGGCGGCATTGAGTTCGATGAGAGTGACCACATCCTGCGGTCGATGCGCAGTCAGGCGGAGCTCGCGATGGAAGAGGCGGATGTCATCCTTTTCCTCGTCGACGGGCGGGCGGGGCTGACCGCTTCGGACGAAGAGGTCGGACGTCTCCTGCGCCGTACAAATAAGCCCGTGATCCTTGCCGTCAATAAGATTGACAGCTTTGAGCGGGAAAATTTAATCTATGATTTTTACGCACTCGGGCTGGGCGATCCGATTCCCATTTCCGCGTCGAATGCGATGAATCTCGGCGATCTCCTCGATGCCGTTGTGGCGGTATTTCCAAGAGAGGAGGCGGAGGAGCGTGAGCCGGATGAGATCGCGATCGCCGTGGTGGGGCGTCCGAACGTGGGGAAATCCTCGCTCGTCAATCGTCTGCTCGGCGAGGAGCGCGTCATCGTCAGCGATGTGCCGGGGACGACGCGCGATGCGATCGACACGCATTTCACGCGGGACGGTGCGAAGTATCTGCTCATTGATACGGCGGGGATGCGGCGCAAGGGGAAGATTACCCTGCCCGTCGAGCGTTACAGCGTCATGCGGTCGCTGCGCGCTATCGACCGCGCGGGCGTTGTGCTGATGGTCATCAACGCTGCCGAGGGAATCCTCGAACAGGACACGAAGATCGCGGGATATGTGCATGAGTCGGGCAAGGGCGTCATCATCGTCGTCAACAAATGGGATATTTTCCCTGAAAAAAATGATAAGTCGACGCTTCGTTTTACCGACGATCTGCGCGAAGAACTCGGATTCCTCCAATACGCGCCCGTCCTCTATACGTCTGCGCTCACGGGGCAGCGCGTCGAGCGCGTCACGGAGCTGGTCAAATACGTTGCCGAGCAGCAGTCGATGCGCATCAAGACGAGCGTGCTCAACGAGCTGATCCGCGACGCAGTATCGGTCAATCCGCCGCCGACGAAGAAGGGGAAGCAGCTCAAAATCCTCTTCATGACGCAGGTCGGCATCGTTCCGCCGACGTTCATCATCTTTGTGAATGATCCCGACCTCATGCATTTTTCCTATCTGCGCTTCATCGAGAACCGTCTGCGCGAGAGCTTCGGGTTCGAGGGGACGCCGCTGCGCCTCGTCGTGCGTGCGCGTAAGGAGGAAGAGTGATGACGGAATATATTTTGGCAGTCCTCGCGTCGTATTTGATCGGCTCTATTCCGAGCGGGCTGATTCTCGGCAAGCTCATTTGGCACACGGATCTGCGTGCATACGGCAGTCACAACATCGGCGCGACGAATGCGTGGCGTACGCTCGGCAAACCGGCGGGCATCGCCGTGTTCCTCGCGGACAGCTTGAAGGGGCAGGCGGGCGTCTATATGGGGCTGATGCTTGTCGGGACACCGCTTGCGGCGGTGCTCTGCGGGCTTGCTGCCATTGTGGGGCACAGCTTCTCCGCATTTTTGCGCTTTCATGGCGGCAAGGGGGTGGCAACATCCCTCGGCGTGCTGACGATGCTGATGGGGAACGTGACGCTCATCGTTTTCCTCGTGTGGCTCGCCGTCGTCTATACGACGCGCTATGTGTCACTGGGCTCTGTGATTGCGGGCTTCCTCACGCCGATCCTCGCCGCGGCATTCGGGTACCCGCTCGAATACCTGCTCTTCACCGTGCTTGCCGCAGCGCTCGTGATTGTGCGGCATCGGGAGAACATCGAGCGTCTCCTGCGCGGTACGGAGAATAAGATTTAGCGTGTGCCACTGTATTTCAAAGCGCCGCTGCTGCTCAGCGGTCATTGTCTTTTGCGGCGTTGTGTGGTAATATTTGACTGTGATTTTTTCGGCGGTCGCGGAATCGGAGGACGCCCATGAAACGCGGTGCGATTTTTGATATGGACGGTATTCTCTTTGATACGGAAACCGTTTACCAAACGGCATGGACAGTCGTTGCCGACGATTTCGGCGTGCCGCGCAAAAAAGCACTCGGCACTGCCTGCTGCGGTACCTGCGGCGATCTCACACTCAGGATCATCAATGAGTTTCATCCAACGGTGGATGCACGCGCATATATGGAGCACGTACTCGCTTACGTCGCGGAGGAAGCCGCGCGGCATCTTCGCGTAATGCCTGGCACGCGGGAAATTCTTGCTTATTTTCGTGCGGAGGGCGTTCGGATTTCCACAGCGAGCAGTTCCACGACGGTGCAGATTGAGAAAAATCTGACGCAGAGCGGGCTGCGAGATTATTTCGATGTGATTGTCGGCGGAGACCACGTTGCGCACGGGAAACCGGCGCCGGATATCTTCTTGCTTGCGGCGGAGCGCATCGGCGTTCCGCCCGCGGACTGCTACGTCTTTGAGGACGGATATAACGGGCTGCGCGGCGCGGCGGCTGCGGGATGCAGTCCCGTGATGATCCCGGATACACTGCCTGCAACTGAGGAGATGCGCGCCCTTTGCACCGGGATCTATCCTACCCTCGACGACGCGCTCGACGCGCTGCAGGACGGCAGACTATAGTTGCTTGTGCAGGATTTTTCGTGTAAAGGGGTGAATCATTGTGGATGAACAGAAAACAATGATGTTTTCCTTCGGTGCTGACAAACCGAAGGCGGACGTTGTGATACGCGAGGCGAGCGCCGCCATGCGAGAGAAGGGGTACAATCCTATCAATCAGCTGGTCGGTTATTTGCTCTCGGGCGATCCCGCCTATGTGACGAGCCATAAGGAGGCGCGGAGTAAGATCCGCAGTCTTGAGCGTGACGAGCTGCTGGACGAACTCGTGAGGTTCTACTTGGAGCACGAGAAGTGAATCGCTATATGTCGCTCGACATTGGCGATGTGACCATCGGCATCGCGGTGAGTGATCTCCTTGGGCTGACAGCGCAGGGAGTCGAGACGATCCGCCGAACGACGCCGGCCGCAGATTTTGAGCGTCTCGGCACGCTCATGCGGGACTATGAGGTCGACGCGCTTGTCGCGGGGCTGCCGAAGCATATGAACGGGGATGAGGGGACACGCTGCGAGATGGTACGCGCATTTATGGCGGAGGCAGCGCAACGCTTTCCGGGCGTCAAGATCCATTATTGGGACGAGCGGCTTTCAACCGTTGCCGCGACCCGTACGCTGCTCGAGGGGGACGTCTCGCGGAAGAAACGCCGCAAGGTCATCGACAAGATGGCGGCGGTTTATATTTTGCAGGGATTCTTGGATCGGCAGCGGAATTTACACACATGAATACTGCACCGAACATAAAAAGAGGTATACACATGGAAAAGGACTATAAGGAAAAATATAACAACTTGAAAGATGCCCCGGAAGCGGCATACGAGATGGAGGATGAGGACGTTGTGGTCGTTCTCACAAATGAGGACGGAGAGGAGACGTACTATCGGGAGGAGACCATCATCACGGTAGGTGATGATCGGTTCGCCGTGCTCGTGGGGCTGGCGCTCGATCCGGACGGCGAGGAGACCGAGGAACTTCCCGAAGAAGACGAGGCGGTCATTGCAAAGATCGTCGTCGAGGACGGCGAGGATGTCTATGTAGATCCTTCGGAAGAGGAGTTTGAAGCGGTTCTTGCTGTTTATGGCGAGCTTGAGGAGAACCAAGAAGGCTAAAAAGGAGGCGGCTGTCATCTGTGGGAGGATGACAGTTTTTTCATAGGGGCAGTTTGCATCAGAGAGGGAGGATTTGTTTGAAACGGTCACTAGAGGGGCTGTGCGGCCTTTTGCATGTGAACGAAGTGCGGGATGCGATGCGTGCCGTATATAGGGGGAAGGGGACGCCCTTGCAAAAAAAACTGATCTTTGGTGGTGCCGCAGGTTTTGGGCTGGTTTTGGTAGGTATTATGTTCATACTTTTTTCCACACCGGTGCAAAAAATGCCTCCCGCTGCACAGGGGGGGCAGATTTACTACACCGTCCGTCCGGGGATGACGGTCGGCGAGATCGGCAAAGAACTGCATGAGCAAGGTGTTATAGAGAGTGAGTTCAAATTCTGGTGGACAGCGAAGCTGAACGGCTTTGAGAATAAGGTCAAGAGCGGTACCTTTGCGCTGCACGCAGGCATGACTCCGCGCGACGCTCTTGAAACGCTCGTCTACGGCAATACGGTGACCGTTCGCTTTGTTATTCCCGAGGGATTCAATGTCCGCGACATCGCGGAGCGGCTCTCCGATGAGGGCATCGTGAATGCGGATGACTTTATCGCGCGAGCAAAGGACTATCGCCCCTACGACTATGTGGAGGATCATGAGGGCGTACGCTATGCCGCCGAGGGATTTCTCTTCCCGGACACCTATGAAATCAACGGCTCGTTTGATACCGCGCGCATCCTCGAAATGATGGCGGAGAATTTTGACCGGCGGCTGACCCCGGAGATGCGGGAGCGCGCAAAGGAGATGAACCTTTCTATCTATGAGCTCGTGACGCTTGCGTCTATCGTTGAGAAAGAGGCGTATCACGAGGAGGATCGTCCGATCATCGCGCAGATTTTCCTAAAGCGGCTGAAACTCGGGATGCCGCTGCAGGCCGATCCGACTGTGCAGTACTTGCTCGACGCGCCGAAGGAGGATCTGCTCCTGCGCGATACGAAGATCGAATCCCCCTACAATACCTATCAAAACGCGGGTCTGCCGCCCGGACCGATCGCAAGTCCCGGCACGGCGTCGCTCATGGCGGTGCTTCATCCTGCGGAGACGGATTATCTGTATTTCGTTGCCGACCGCAGCGGCAACAACTACTATGCGACGAACTATGCGGATCATTTGGCACTGGTCGACCGGGTGCGATGATACTTTCATTGATGCGGAGGCGGATGCATGAGACGGCGACCTGAGTTATTGGCGCCTGCGGGGACACCTGAGAAATTGCGCATGGTGTTTGCCTACGGTGCGGATGCGGCATACCTCGGCGGCGAGCAGTTCGGTCTGCGCGCCTTTGGGGGCAATTTTTCACCGGATGAGATGCGCACTGCCGTTCGCCTTGCTCATGCGTCAGGAAAAAAGATCTACGTCACTGTCAACGTGTTCCCGCACAACGAGGATATCAATGCGCTGCCGGACTATTTTACGTTCCTCACGGACGCCGGAGTGGACGCGGTACTCATTGCCGATCTCGGCGTCTTTATGCTCTGCCGGGAGACGGTGCCAGATCTGGCCGTCCATATCAGCACGCAGGCGAACAATGTGAACTGGCGGACGGTAGACGCGTGGCGCAAACTCGGCGCAGCGCGCGTCGTACTTGCGCGGGAACTGTCGCGCGAAGAGATTCGAGAGATTCGCAGGAATACGGATGTAGAGCTCGAGATGTTCGTCCATGGCTCGATGTGCATTTCCTATTCGGGACGCTGTCTCCTCAGTAATTATTTCACAGGACGGGATGCGAACCGCGGGAGCTGTGCGCAGTCCTGCCGTTGGAAATACGCGCTCGTGGAGGAGTCACGCCCCGGGGAATACTATCCGGTCGCGGAGGATGAGCGCGGCACCTATATCATGAACTCCAAGGATCTGTGTCTCCTGCCGTATCTGGATGAGGTAATCGCCTGCGGCATCGACAGCCTCAAGATCGAGGGGCGCATGAAGAGCGTGCATTATGCTGCGAGCGTCGTCAAGACTTACCGCGCAGCGCTCGACGCCTGCATGACGGATGCACCATATGAGGTGGAAAGCGCGTGGATGGACGAGCTCGAGAAGGTGTCGCACCGCGCGTATACGACGGGATTTTTCTTCGGCAAGACGACGGAACAAGATCAGATCTACGGGACGTCAACCTACGAGCAGTCGTCCGATTTTGTGGGTCTGGTACACGATTATGATGAAGCGACGGGACTTGCAACGGTAGAGCAGCGCAATCGGATGTTCGTCGGTGAGGAGCTCGAGATCTTTCCGCCTACGGGAACACCGAGGCGGTTCATCCTCAAAGGGATGTGGGACGATACGGGGGTACCGATCAAGGTCGCTCCGCACCCGCGTCAAATTGTGCGCATGGAGATCCCCCGGGACGTTGTACCGGATACCATTTTGCGCAGAGATGCAAAGAGCTAGGAGGGAACTATGATGGAGGAGATCGTTCGTTATTCCGCATGTGCGGCGGGGCGCGTGCAGGGCGTCGGCTTTCGCATGTTCGTGCGGCAGCAGGCGCTCGCGCATGAGATTGCGGGCTGGGTGAAGAACATGCCCGACGGGACGGTGACGATGGAGCTCCAAGGGGCGCAGCGGGACATCGACGCCGCGTTCGCCGCCATTCGTGCCGGCAATATGTTTGTTCGTGTGGAGCGGCTGGACATCGAGCCGCGCGATCCTCTTGCGGACGACCGCGATTTCTCCATTCGCTACTAGGAGCAGGCTATGAAGAGAATACTGGTACTGAACGGACCGAATCTGAACCTTTTGGGGACGCGCGAGCCGGACATCTACGGCGCGCTCACCTTGGAGGACATAAACGATCGCCTGCGCCGCCGTGCGGAATCCGCGGGGGCGGTGATCGATTTCTTCCAGTCCAATCATGAGGGGGATCTCGTGGATGTGATACAGGAAGCGCAGGGCAAAGCGGATTACATCATTTTGAATGCGGCGGCGTTTACGCACTACAGCATCGCGATCCGCGACGCGATCGCGGCAGTCGACGTTCCCGTGATCGAGGTGCATCTTTCGAATATTCATCGGCGTGAGGAATTTCGTCACACGTCGGTCATCGCGCCTGTGGCACTCGGTCAGATCTGCGGCTTCGGTGCGGAAAGCTATATGGCGGCGCTGGAGGTTGTTCTTTGCCGACCGGAGGGGATATAATGAACATGGAATCGCGTATTGAGCGTCTGCGGACGCTGCTGTCCGAGCGGGAACTGGATGCCGTGCTCGTGACGAAAGAGGTCAATCTGCATTATTTCAGCGGATTTCGCGGCGACTCCACAGTTCTTATCGTGACGGCGGATCACCTTACCCTCGTGACAGACAGCCGCTACACGGAGCAGGCTGCAAAGGAAGCGTCTGCGTTTGAAGTCGTGGAGCAGACGGTAGGACTCTATCAAAAAGCGGCGGCGCTGCTCAAAGAATACCGTGTGAAAACGGTCGGATTTGAGGGTAATGTGCTCACCTACAGTGCCTATATGCAGATAAAGGATCTGCTGGCGGGGATTGCATTCGAGACGGCACTGAACCTCGATGTTTTGAGGCAGGTGAAAGACGCGGACGAGATCGCCTGCATCCGGCACGCATGCGAGATGGCGGACGCGGCGTTTGCGCATATCATCACATACATTCGCCCCGGCATGACGGAGCGCGCCGTCGCTGCCGAGATAGAGGACTATATGCGCCGTATAGGTTCCGAGCGCCCTGCCTTCCGGACGATCCTCGCCTCGGGGGTGCGCGGCAGTCTGCCGCACGGCACTGCGACCGATAAGGAGATCGCCTTGGGCGAACTCGTGACCATGGATTTTGGCGCGGTGTACCGCGGCTATCACTCGGACATCACTCGAACCATCTGCGTCGGACACGCGGATGAGCGTCAAAAGGAATGCTACGACGCCGTACTGACGGCGCAGAAGACGGCACTCACCGCCATCCGCCCCGGCGTGACGGGCGTTACCGTAGACGAGGTTGCGCGCGATGTTCTACGGGCGCGCAACCTGAATCAATATTTCGGACACGGTCTTGGGCACAGTCTCGGGCTTGAGATACACGAAGAGCCGCGCCTGTCGAAGTTCGGCAAGGACATGCTGCGCGCCAATATGCTCATCACCGACGAGCCGGGCGTTTACATCCCGGGGTGGGGCGGCATCCGCATTGAGGATACGGTGCTCGTTACGGAGACCGCCGGCGAGCCGCTGACGCATGCGCCAAAAGAATTTATTGAAATCTGCATATAAAACCGCTATAATAGCAAGTGATGATTGATAGTATGGAGGACTGAACAATATGATTAACAGCACCGATTTTCGCACAGGTCTCACGATTGAATACGATGGAGGCGTTTGGCAGATTGTCGATTTTCAACATGTGAAACCGGGAAAGGGTGCAGCATTCGTCCGTACGAAGATCAAGAACGTTGAGACCGGCGCTGTGGTTGAGCGTACGTTTAACCCGAATGAGAAGATGCCGGCAGCACATCTCGAGACGCATACGATGCAGTATCTCTACGAGGCAGACGACGTCTACACATTCATGAATACGGAGACATTCGAGCAGACGGAACTCACGCGGGAGCAGCTTGGCGACGCGCTGAACTACCTCATGGAGAACATGGAGGTTGCGGTGCAGCAGTTCAAGGGGCGCATCATCGGCATCCAGCTGCCCAACTCCGTCAGCCTGAAGGTCGTCGAGTGCGAGCCAAGCGTCAAGGGCAATACCGCGACGGGGGCAACGAAGATGGCAAAAGTGGAGACCGGCTATGAGGTGCGCGTTCCTCTCTTCATCAATGAGGGCGATGTGCTCCGTATCGATACGCGTACGGGCAACTACATCGAGCGCGCATAAAAATACAAAGAAGAGGTTCACTGAGGAATGGAGGATATGAAAATGGAAAATGCAAAGGACGCTGTCAAGAAGGAAACGGGGCTCGGCACGATTCGCGTGGCGGACGAGGTCGTCAGCATCATCGCGGGGCTTGCGACTACGGAGGTTGAGGGAATCGCCGGCATGAGCGGCGGAATTGCGGGCGGCATCGCCGAGATGCTCGGGCGCAAGAATTTCTCGAAGGGCGTAAAGGTTGAGGTCGGTGAGAAGGAAGCTGCTGTCGATCTCTACATCATCGTGAAGTACGGCATCCGCATTCCTGAGGTTGCGCTTTCGGCACAGGAAAACGTCAAGCGTGCGATCGAGACGATGACGGGACTCACCGTCGTTGAGGTCAACGTACACGTGCAGGGCGTCGGATTCCCCGAAGAGGAGCCGAAGGTTGAGGAAGTGCGCGTTCGATAAGCGCGCGTGAGGCACGGAACCATGGGTATATTGAATCGCTTGCTGCTGCTGCCGTCCGCCCTGTTGCTCATGGCAGTTGCGGCACTTGCGGCTGCCGCGGCGCTTCGGCTGCTGCCCGAGAGCATTTGGCTCAATGAGATGCGTTTTGCGCTCGTGCAGCCTGAGTTTCCCGCAGTGTGCGCGGTGGTATTCTTGATCGGATTAAAGCTGTTCTTTGCAGTCTTTTCCGGGCGTTCGGAGACAGGAAGAGCGCATGGAGAGATCATGGTTGTGGATACGCCGGCAGGTGCCGTACAAGTGGAGCTCTCCGCCGTTCGAGGTATTATCGAGCGCATAGCGCTTGGCATATCTGGCGTACGAGATGTATCCGCACGCGTCTGTGTGCCGCCGCAGAAAAATGAGAATGCCGCCCCGCTTCAGGTTGATCTTGAGCTTGGTCTGTCGGCGCAGGCACATCTCTCCCCGGTTTCGGAACAGATGACGGAACGTATTCGGCAGGAACTCCTGAACTTGCTTGGCATTGAGGGGATTCCGATTTCGATTCGCGTGACAGATGTTTCGAGTGCTGCGCCGCAGTCGAAAAAGCGTGTTATGTGATGTGGGAGGTCGGATATGAAAGAACAAATTATCCGTTTCCTGCAGGATGAGTGGCAGAATAACAGAGGGCGCTCTCTGGGGCTTTTGCTGGGTGCGCTCTTTGCGATTTTTGTGCTCCTATTTGGGTTTTGGCGGACGATATTCTGTATTGTCTGCGCACTCGTCGGCATGTATATCGGTCGATGGGCAGAGCGCAGAGGTACATGGGCGGAGATACGTGAGGATATGATGGAGAGTGCTTTTGTGCAGCGACTGTTTCGGAGGGTTTAGATGAGTCGGAGAC
>NZ_AENV01000010.1:0-777 GCF_000183625.1 Selenomonas sp. oral taxon 137 str. F0430 | reverse complement strand
ATTAGAGATGAATTGCTACGCCCATGAATATAAATTTCCATATCTGTATGCTTACGGAGAGTCGGGATATACGAAAATATGCGTGATCCCGCTCTTTACAAAGATCATCAAAATCGAAAACTATGCGAGCGATGCTCGTATGTCATGGGATGGGCCTAGCAAATTGGTAAGTAATTTAAAGGATTTACAGAGGGCGTATGGATCGAGCTTGATTTTGATAGAAGATTTGGATGATATTTCCATAGAAGATAAAAAAATCTTTTTAGAGCTAAAACGACGAGGAGAAAAAAGTAAAACATGGAGTCTCGAAGCAGCAAAGGACAGTCAGAGACGGGATATCATCAAAGATCTGGATGAAATATCAGAGTCAATAGAAGAAAGTCTAAAAAAACAGGGGTTTGTCAAGTAAAGTGTGTAAGTTTCTTATAGAGCGGAATATTTTCGGATCATCTGTCCGACCCGCTCATCAATACAGAGTTGATTCATCACAATCGCCCAGTTCTGAATGGAGTGTCCCTTCCATTTCTTGTACAGCTCCTTGATCCGTAAGTAAAGCACCTTGAACACAGCCGTCTCGCTTTGAAATGCCCCCTGCTTCGTTACTTTGCGAAAACTTGCATTGACACTCTCTATCGCATTTGTTGTGTACATGACACGACGGACATCACTGCCATATTGGTAAAGTTGTTCAACATGCCGGAAGTTGTCCTTCCATACGCGAATTGCCCCCGGATACTTGCTCCAAGTCTCACAGAATTTCTCAAATTCGCTCTGTGC
>NZ_AENV01000011.1:0-114551 GCF_000183625.1 Selenomonas sp. oral taxon 137 str. F0430 | reverse complement strand
TCAGGGGACAGAGGTCTGGCACTACTACGGAAGCGGAGAGGGAGAGAAACTGGCTACAGTGCATCCAGAATCAGATTATGGATGCACTCGGAACCGTGGATCGCAGCGTGAAGGGGGCAAAGCCCGGTGTCAACGGTCTGTACGTTCTGAGCAACACCGATGCGGTCGCTGTGATCGTGGAACTTGCGTTTATCGACCATGCGGGTGACGCAGAGCTTCTGCGTTCGCAGCAGGATGAATTTGCCCGCGCCATTGCGCGTGGGGTAACGGACTATGAAGGAGAGTGTTGAAGATGAAACTGGAACACATTCAAAACGAACTGAAAAATCATGTGGGAGATTTCGTGCGGACGGAGGCGAAGGAAGCGACCGTCCTATGGCTGCATGAGAAGGGGCTTCCTGCGGCGCGTGAAGTGTCGGCGGCGTATACGGCGGCACTGAAAGAGAGTGCCGAGAAGGAGTCAGGATGGTGCAGATTCCGTGACCGCATCTTCCTGCCGCTTGTCATTGACGGGGCGATCTGGATGACGGGCAAGATGCTCGAGCGGATGACTGCTCCTCATTCTGTGAAATGATAATACTCTGTGGTTTATCTCACTGAGGCTATGGTGTATACAACACAATCCGCTTGCTAATTCTTCCCATACGAGTGATGAATGTAATGACCAAAGTTCATAAAGGAGGTTTTCAAAATGAAGGTCAATTACAACATCCAGAAGGAAGAGCGCAAGGCGATGGTCGGGATCATCAGCAAGGCAGTCGGCGAAAAGCCCGTCTACTGCGCCGCACCGAGGTTTTCCTACAAGGTCAGCGCATTTGAGATCACGAAGGACGGCAGCCTTTGCTTCGACGATGGGGCTGACGAAGCGACGGTGGCGCGTGTGCGGACGGCACTGCGCGAGGCGGGCTTTACGTCCGAGGATGGGGAAAACGAGCCCTCCTGCGCGGACACGGCGCAGAACGATTCCACCCCGACGGAAACGGCAGATGCAGAAGCTGACTCCTCCGAGGACAGCCTTTCCATCAGCCTCCCGCGCAGTCTCTTCACGGAGACCGCACTGAACAATCTGGATGCACTCCTTCTGAGCAAGGAGCGGCTCATTCGCCATGCCTTTGACATCCGAGAAGCGACCTACACGCTAGAGGGCGACCGCATCACCTTTGCATGGCTGCACGGGACGATCACCGACGAGACGGCAAAGGCGTATGCCGAGTTCATCAGCAAGCTCTGCCTGATGGCGCGGACACAGAAGCGCGTCACGGCAAAGGAGAAGATCGTGGACAACGAGAAATACGCCTTCCGCTGTTTCCTCCTGCGCCTTGGCATGATCGGGAGTGCCTACAAAGAGTCGCGAAAGATTCTCTTGCAGAACCTCACGGGCAGCAGCGCCTTTAAGAGTGGACATCGGAAGGGAGATGAGCGTCATGCGCTTTCCGAGTAGGGAGCAGATCGCCGTGCTTCGAGAGCGGTATCCGCGCGGGACTCGGGTGGAACTCCTCGCAATGGACGATCCGCAAGCCCCGCCGACGGGAACGATGGGCGAGGTCATGGGCGTTGACGATGCGGGACAGCTTCTCGTCCGATGGGAGACAGGATCGTCACTCAGGCTTATCCCCAGCGTGGACTCCTTCCGCATTGCAGAGAAAGGCGGCAGGTCATGAACGAAACGGTTTTCTCACAGATCATGGACATCCGCGACTCCGGGCGAGTGAATATGTTCGACATTCCCGCTGTTCAGAGGATGGCGTTTAAGATGGAATTCTACGAACTCATCTGCTTCATCGAAGAGAACCGTGCGGCGTATGTACGCTTTATCCTCACGGGCGAAGAGTAAGTTTTACGGCTTCTTGCACAGCCTTTCGGGGCTGTGTTTCTCTCGAAAAATAAGTGTGATTTATCGAAAATAAGACTTGCTATATTCTGCGTTTAGAGGCATATATGTACATGACCAAAGGGAACAACCTACACACAGAAAGCGAGGAACACAAAATGAGAAACGCAGAAGCAAGATGGCCGAAGACCACTACGATGGAGCACCTCGATGAGATGCGGTTCGGAACGAGCGGCGCGATCCTGCGGTACGGCGAGCAGATCCTTGTGGTCGGGATGGAATGCTGGGGCTTCCACGCAGCCGTTTATGAGATGGTCGAAACGCCGGAGGAGACGGGATTCGCGGACATCGAATGCCGCTTGAACCTTGTCGAAGCCGCCACCGAGCTTTTCGAGGACGGCGGGCACGCGATGGCTTGGTGCATGAAGCGCATCTAAGCCACGCCGAACAACAAAACAGCCCTTCGGGGCTGCTTCTCGTTACAGATATTTCGAGTCGCTGACAGCGGCTCTTTTTTGATGGGGGTGATTGCTTGCGAAAACTTACGGACTACAAGCCGACAAAGTTTATGGCAGAGAACGCGCATTATGACAAAGAAGCTGCGGACTACGCTGTGGGATTCATCGAGTGTCTGTGCCATACGAAGGGGACGTGGGCAGGAAAGCCCTTTGAACTCATCGACTGGCAGGAGCGCATTATCCGAGACATTTTCGGAATTTTGAAGCCGAACGGGTATCGCCAGTTCAACACGGCGTATATCGAGATAGGGAAGAAGAACGGGAAGAGCGAACTTGCGGCCGCCGTTGCACTGCTCCTTTGCTGCGGCGACGGGGAGGAACGTGCCGAGGTGTATGGCTGTGCTGCCGATCGTCAGCAGGCGAGCATTGTCTTTGAGGTCGCAGCAGATATGGTGCGGATGTGTCCCGCACTCGGTAAGCGGGTGAAGATCCTTGCCTCCCAGAAGCGAATGGTCTATCTTCCGACGAATAGCTTTTATCAGGTGCTTTCGGCAGAAGCATACTCGAAGCATGGCTTCAATATCCATGGCGTTGTATTCGACGAACTTCACACGCAGGCGAATCGCAAGCTCTTTGATGTTATGACGAAAGGCTCCGGCGATGCGCGTATGCAGCCACTCTACTTCCTTATCACCACGGCAGGAACGGATACGCAGTCCATCTGCTACGAGACGCACCAGAAAGCGAAGGACATTCTCGAAGGGAGAAAAATCGACCCGACCTTCTATCCCGTGATCTACGGAGCGAAGGAAGATGAGGACTGGACAGACCCCGAGGTATGGAAACGGTCGAATCCGTCCCTCGGCATCACGGTCGGCATCGACAAGGTACAGGCGGCGTGTGACTCTGCACGGCAGAACCCTGCCGAGGAAAACAGCTTTCGTCAGCTGCGTCTGAATCAGTGGGTGAAGCAGTCCGTGCGGTGGATGCCAATGGATAGGTGGGATGCGTGCGCCATACCTGTGGATGCGGATGGTTTGGAAGGACGTGTCTGTTACGGCGGTCTTGACCTTTCCTCCACGATGGACATTACGGCATTTGTTCTCGTGTTCCCTCCGACCGAGGAAGATGAGCCGTTTGCCGTGCTTCCGTACTTCTGGATTCCCGAGGATAACATCGACCTGCGCGTGCGGCGTGACCATGTGCCGTATGACGTGTGGGAGAAGCAGGGCTTTCTCATGACCACGGAGGGGAATGTTGTGCATTACGGATTCATCGAGGCGTTCATCGAGAAATTGGGCGAAAAGTACAACATCCGCGAGATTGCCTTTGACCGCTGGGGCGCGGTGCAGATGGTGCAGAACCTTGAGGGAATGGGATTCACCGTTGTTCCGTTCGGGCAAGGCTTCAAGGATATGAGTCCGCCGACCAAAGAGTTGATGAAGCTGACACTGGAAAAGAAAATAGCGCACGGCGGGCATCCCGTCATGCGCTGGATGGCAGACAACATCTTTATTCGCACCGACCCTGCGGGCAACATCAAGGCGGACAAGGAGAAGTCCACCGAGAAGATCGACGGTGTAATCGCGCTCATTATGGCACTTGACCGTGCGATTCGGTGTGGGAACGATACGTCGGAATCGGTGTATGAAAATCGTGGGGTGTTGGTGATGTGAGCGAATTGTATCTTTACACCGATGACATTAAGCCCCCATTTAATCTGCTTACTCAAACCACAGTTTATCGAGTTCCTCTACTTCCCCAAAAGTCTCTTTTATGATTGTATATGTCCGCTACTTTATTTAATACCCCTGCTACGACATCAGGGGCGGAATCATATGTCCATAATTCAGGTGTCTTCAACACATATTTTTTTACACTGCCATCTCTTGCAGTTTCATAACCTGCAATCACTAGAAATTGTTTCTTGTTTGGGTCAAATCTTGTGTAGTATAAAGCAGACTTTATCGGTATATTCATTAATAATTTGTCCTGTTTTTCTTTCGACATTTCAGGGGTTATGAGCCGCCCTACATCAATATCAAGACGTATCCATCCTTCAAGGTAGTTATCTACCCAGCGAATAGATTGTGCGTCAACATATATATCGGTAAAACGTGCATAGAAGATTTTTTCAGTCTTCGGATCAATATCATCAGTTTTTTCCCATTTCTTTGTCAATCTTGCCCAGTAGTAGTCAAAATTTCTTGAATATATCACATTTAGTTCATGTTCTTTGCGTTTGTTTTTATTGAAGTAAGTATCCTTAATTGATTCGAGGAACTCTATTGAAGCATTGGCGATTTCGGCATATTCAGGGCTATTATCCATGTCGGAAAAGTTGTAGTCTGTATGAAACGTACCTTCTGGATCTAGGTTTAGTATAATCTCAGGATTTTTCCCCGCTTTCGTCCATAAAGATTCATCAAATATCGCTACAGATCGTGTTCTAAAGTCTAGATATATTTTTTCTTGAATCCATAAATCATTGTTAGCGTAGGCAGAACCAATCCTTGAAACAATATCCTCCGGATTCCAAAATGGTGGTGCATAAAATTCACGAATCACGCTTTGAATATGATTCACATATGACCTCGATTTTATCTTCTTTATGATGGTCATCTCGATCTTTTTATTGGAGTAGAAATTGAATAGCTGATTTTCAACAAGATTTGTGGTTATATAGACATCATACAGATCCGACGAATATGCTAGTCGATTTTCATATATTTCACTACGAACAGCATAGCAATATGAATTGTTCATCACAATCAAAAGGAAGCATACAATCAATAAAGCGAGCTTTTTCATCAGAAGCATCCTTTCTGCAAGTCTAAAAAAAAATATGTATATCATAGCATACAATCATCTTCAAGGGGGGGATTATATGAATTTCTTTACAAAACTCTTCCGTTCGCGGGACAAGCCCATGAATCATCTCGGCGGCTTGTCCTTTTTGTTTGGGCAGACGGCGGCGGGCAAGGCGGTCAATGAGAGAACCGCGATGCAGACGACGGCAGTCTACGCTTGTGGCCGCATCCTCGCAGAATCCATCGCAGGGCTGCCCCTTCATGTTTACGCATACAAAGGGCAGGGCAAAGAGCGCGTGCCGGAGCACCCGCTGTACCTCCTGCTCCACGATGCACCGAATCCCGAGATGACCTCCTTTATATTTCGCGAAACAATGATGATTCACCTTCTTCTGTGGGGAAACGCCTATGCCCAGATACTTCGGGATGGCAGTGGACGTGTTCTTGGTCTCTATCCGCTGCTCCCGGACAAGATGGAGGTGAGCCGTGACAGCCACACAGGCGAACTCTACTACACCTACACCAGAAGCACGGAGGAGAATCCGAATTTTGCGGATAAGGGGCAGATTCGTCTGCGACGTGAGGATGTGCTGCATATTCCGGGACTCGGCTTCGATGGTCTTGTGGGCTACAGCCCCATCGCTATGGCGAAGAATGCCATCGGCATCGCTCTGGCAACGGAAGAGTACGGCGCGGCATTCTTCAAGAACGGTGCGCGTCCGGGCGGCGTACTCGAACATCCGGGGGTTCTCAAAGATCCGTCGAAGCTCCGTGAGAGCTGGCACGCCGTCTACGGCGGTACAATGAACACAGGCAGGATTGCTGTGCTGGAAGAGGGCGTGAAATATCAGCAGATTGCCATACCGCCCGAGGAGGCTCAGTTCCTAGAGACGAGGAAGTTCCAGATCGACGAGATCGCACGGCTCTATCGTGTGCCGCCGCATATGGTGGGAGACTTGGAGAAGTCCAGTTTCTCAAATATCGAGCAGCAGTCGCTTGAATTTGTCAAATACACACTGAATCCGTGGGTGGTGCGGTGGGAGCAGTCCCTGCAAAAAGCACTGCTGACGGATAAAGAGCGGAAGGACTACTTCATCCGTTTCAACGTGGACGGGTTGCTGCGCGGAGACTACAAGAGCCGCATGGAGGGATATGCCATCGGGCGGCAGAACGGATGGCTCTCGGCAAACGACATCCGCAGTCTCGAAGACATGAATCCGATTGAATCTAGCGAGGGCGGCGATCTATACCTTATCAACGGGAATATGACGAAACTGAAGGATGCGGGCTTGTTCGCAGGAAATCAGGAGGGAGAAAGCGATGAAGCGTAAATTTTGGAACTGGGTACGGAACGAGGGAGAGAAGCGAATCTTGCTTCTGGACGGTGAAATCTCGGACGAGACGTGGTGGGGCGATGAAGTCACACCCCAGACGTTTCGCTCTGAGCTGAACGCAGCTGAGGGAGATATTGACCTCTGGATCAACTCGCCGGGCGGCGACTGCTATGCAGCGGCACAGATCTACAATATGCTCATGGAGTATAAGGGAAACGTCAATGTCAAGATTGACGGGATTGCGGCATCAGCTGCCTCTGTTGTTGCGATGGCAGGAACAACAGTTGAGATGTCGCCCGTGGCCACCATTATGATCCATAATCCGATGACTGTTTCCATCGGAGACACGCACGAAATGGAGCGGACAATCACATTCCTTGCCGAGATCAAGGAGAGCATCATCAACGCCTATGAGTTAAGGACGGGATTGTCCCGTGCCAAGATTTCAAGGCTCATGGATGCCGAAACGTGGATGAACGCAAAGAAAGCAGTGGAGCTTGGATTTGCAGATTCTGTTCTCTATGCGGACGTTCAGCGTCCTGTGACGGATATGGAGGACGGACTGATCTTCTCCCGTGCCGCCGTCACGAACTCTCTGCTCTCGAAATTCGGGCAGGGAACGCAAAATACTAATGTCGATGCAGAGCCGTTTAAGAAGCGGCTCTTTTCTATTTCGCATTAACGGAGGAAAAAGAACATGGATAAGATCATGGCAATGCGCGAGAAGCGTGCGGAAATGTGGGAACAGGCAAAGCAGTTTCTGGATTCTCACGAAAAGGACGGTCGTCTTACGGCAGAGGATGCCAAAGCGTACGAGCAGATGGAGAATGAGGTGCTTGCGCTCGGGAAGGACATCGAGCGCATGGAGCGTCAGGCGATTCTCGACGCGCAGCTCGCAAAGCCTGTGACAGCGGCGATCACCAACACTCCGGGGGCAGGATTGTCTTCTGAAAAGACGGGGCGTGCAAGCAAGGCATACCGTGCGGCAATGCTCAAGGCACTGCGTACGAATTTCCGGCAGGTGGAGAACGTCCTGCAGGAAGGCGTGGATGCAAACGGCGGCTATCTCGTTCCCGAGGAATACGATCAGCGTCTGATCGACGTTCTGAATGAGGAGAACGTTCTGCGCCCGCTTGCGACGGTGATTACCACAAGCGGAGAGCATAAGATCAACATTGCCGCCACAAAGCCCGCCGCATCGTGGATTGAGGAAGGTGCGCCGCTCACCTTCGGGGATGCGACCTTTGACCAGATCGTCCTCGACGCGCACAAGCTCCATGTTGCGGTCAAGGTGACGGAGGAACTTCTCTATGATAACGCATTCAACCTTGAGAGCTATCTCATCGAGCAGTTCGGCAAGGCACTCGGCAACGCAGAGGAGGACGCATTCCTGAACGGCGATGGGACGCACAAGCCGAAGGGACTTCTTGCCTCGGCAAAGACATCCGTTACCACGGCGGCAGCCGACCTCAAGGCAGACGAACTCGTGACACTCGTCTACAACCTCAAGCGTCCCTACCGCAAGAATGCAGCATTCATCGTCAACGACCAGACGCTTGCCAGCATCCGCAAACTCAAGGATGCGAATGGCGCATACTTCTGGCAGCCGTCGTATCAGATGGGCGAACCCGACCGTCTGCTCGGCTATCCCGTCTACTCCTCGGCGTATATGCCCGCTGTCGAGGCGGGAAAGATCGTCATTGCATTCGGGGATTACTCCTACTACAACATCGGCGACCGTGGGACACGTTCCCTGCAGGAACTCAAGGAGCTGTTTGCAGGCAACGGTATGGTCGGCTACGTCATGAAGGAGCGGGTAGACGGAAAGCTCGTTCTTGAGGAAGCCGTGCAGACGCTTAAGATGAAGGGCTGATTGTGAAATATGCGGCAAAAGAAGAGAGGTGGTTCTATGCTTGTGCCGCTTGCAGCAGTCAAGCAGTATCTTAGGATTGACGGCGATGAAGAGGATGATCTCCTCACGCACTTTACGGAAACGGCAGAACAAATCTGTACAGCATTACTGCGCGTGAAGAAGCTGTCCAAGGTTGAAGATCAGGCGATTGTGCGCGTTGCAATTCTCTATGCCGTGTCCTATCTCTACGAGCACCGGGAGGAAGCGGATCACAGAGGTCTTGCGCTGACATTGCGCTCTCTGCTCTTTGGTGTACGGAAGGAGGTCTTTTAGGTGAGAGTGTCCATGAGTGAACTGCGTCACCGAATTTCCATTCTGCGACCTGTGACGGATACGGACGATGAGGGGAATATCCTCGCGCAAACAACGCAGGAAGTAGGAAAGGCGTGGGCACTCGTTCTGCCCTTTGCCGCAAAAATCTCGGACGGATATGCGGAGAAGGTGCAGGAGGTGGATCATCGTGTCGTTATCCGTTACCGTGCGAATGTACGAGTGACGGATCGTATCCGTTGGGGAGATAAAACGCTCACGCCGATTGCGCCGCCCTATCCGCTCGGCGGGAAGAAGCAATGGCTTGTTCTGGAATGCAGGGAGTTGGTGGAGGATGGCTAGATACCGAGGTTTCGTCTCTGCCGAGAAGATCCTTTCGGAACTCGGCGCAGAGGCGACGGCTGCGGCAAAGGAAGCCCTCGCACACGGTGCGGACGATGTGGTCGCAGAGGCAAAGAATCGCTGTCCCGTCTATACGGGAACAGATAAGCGCGTGGTCAAGGGCGCACTCCGTGACTCCATCCACAAGCGGCTGCGTCGAAAGGACGGCTCTGTCTGGCGCATCGCGGCGGATGCAGAATCTCAGGACGGTGTGCCCTACGGCGTGCTTGTCGAGTTCAGCCCGAGAATCAACCGCCCATTTCTCTATCCCGCACTTGACGCCAAGAAGGACGGTATCCGCTCTGCCATTGTGGATGCCGTGCGGTCTGCGATACGGCGGAGAGGAAGATGAGTGTTGCACGAGCCGTATATCAGGCGCTTTCTCATTCACGCGATGTGACGCAGCTTCTTGCACACGGGAAGAAGAGCATCTACCACGGACGCAGCCCCGACGCAGGGACATACCCGATCATCGTCTATTCGGTGATCTCCGATGTTCCCGTGCTCTCGGCAGACGGCGCAGAACTGGAACGGTGCATAACGCTGCGCATCCACGTTCTGACAAAGGACGGACGCTTTCGGGAGATTCATAAAGCTGTACAGAAGGCGCTTCTGCCGCTCGGCTTTGTTCGGGCGCAGACGCAGGAGTTTTTTGAGAAAGATATTTTCGTTGAAATCACAGACTACAGAACAGCAGTAGAGGGAGAATAAAATGCCAAGTCCAACACCAACTGGAAAGCCCGCCGCAAATCTTACGAGCGGGCAGTTCATCAACATCCAGAAACTTCATATCGCGAAGATGCTCACCGATGTGGCAGGAGGAGCGGCGACCTACGAGGCTCCGATTCCGCTCGGAAAACTTCTGCGTAAGGTGGACATCAAGCCACAGACGAATCAGGCGGAGCTTTTCGCCGACGGGCAGTCCGTAGATACGGCATCGAATACCGCATCCTACGACCTCACCTTCGATACTGCCGCGCTTCCTTTGGAATACACAGCCTATCTTTTGGGACACAGTATCGAGAACGGCGTGATGAAGGCGGGCAAGGACGATGTCGCTCCGTACTTCGCCGTGCTCTTTCAGTCAGATAAGCGCAACGGCAAGAAGAGATACACCAAATTCTACAAAGATGAGTTTTCTTAGGGATACATAATCAACGTAGTTTTATCGACAATCTTCAAGAGGAAGACGACCATGTGGATGCAAAAATCCTGCATGGTCGTTGCTTTATGAGAGTATATCTCAAAAAGTACTTGCAATTTCTGCCTCGGCGAGTGATAGATAGACATGGAAAACCACACCATTACAAAGGAGGACAACATCATGGAACGCAATTACAACGTGAGCGGAGCAGACCGCAAGCGCCTAGTCAAGACTATCGGAGATGCTTTGGGAATCAGACCAAAGTATATGGGGACACCGAGCTTTGCCTTTCAGATTGGCAGTTACGAGGTCACTAAGCACGGCGTGCTGATTTTCGAGAAGGATGAGCAGACGGCAAACGTCCTCGCAGCCATTGAAGCAGCAGGATTCATGGCAGAGCAGTCCGAAGGGGATGTTCTCACTGACAGCAGTATGGAAGAGGCCAAGGACACTCTGCAGGAGGAGGGTACACAGATTACGGAGATTGAAGCGATGGCGCAGACAGTCGAGGAACACATCATGGAGGAATCTGCCCCCATTGAGTCACAGGAGGATATCGTCAATCTTTCTATCAGTATGCCGAGGGAAAATTTCTCCGACACTGCATTGGCAAATTTAGATGCCTTGCTCAAAAGCAAAGGGAATCTCATCAAGGCGGCGTTCGACATCGAGGAGGTAAACTATACGCTGACAGAGGAGCGGATTACTTTCGCATGGTTTCACGGAACACTCACGCCGGAGGCGTATCGTGCCTACGCTGATTTCATCAGCAAGCTGTGCGATATGGCACAGCGGCAGAAGCGTGTACTTGCCAAAGAAAAGAAAGTGGACAACCCCAAGTACGCATTCCGCTGCTTCCTTTTGCGATTGGGGTTGATTGGAAATAAGTATAAGACCACCCGGAAAATTCTCCTTCAGAATCTTTGGGGGAACAGTGCATTCAAATGCGGACATCGCAAAGGAGACTGCTTATAATGAAATTTCCCAGTAAAGAACACATCGAAATGTTCCGCAAAAAGTACCCCGCGGGGACGGTGGTCGAGATTATCTCGATAGAAGATACCCAAGCGCCTCCTGCCGGGACATTGGGGACGGTTTGGGGAGTAGACGATGCTGGAAGCATTTTGGTGCGCTGGCAAAATGGCTCATCCCTAAGCCTTATTCCTGAAGTGGACGAATTCCGAAGTATGAAGGCTGCAAATAAAAAGTCAAGCCATCAACAGTAAAAAGATGAGGAGTTGAGGAAAGGCACGGAAAGATTTTTTCTCCGTGCCTTCAGATTTACGCAAATATAGTCTTCTCGAAATCTGTGTAGGCTTTTTTCCTTAATTCTTCAGCTTTTGTATAGAACTTGTCGGCTCCGTCTTTTGTGGAGTAGTATTTCTTGATGATTTCCTCTTGCTCTGAGATTGAGGGAATCGGGATACGGATAGAACCTATTTCGTCACTATTTATATTACACTGTCCTGCTGTTTGTCTGCTCATAGTATCGATTTGAAATCGTACCAATGGAAGCATGAATAGGATGTTCACATATTCTGGCAAAACTATAGAAGTATCAAACCGATACCGTATGACGTATGAGGCATAGGTGTAATCGCCGTCAAGGTTAAAGACTGCTGATTTCCCAACGAGCTCTTTGCTGTTTGTTCTGTTAATCAGGAAGTCGCCTTTACGTAATAACCATTTATCCGGCTCCCTTGCCGTAGTCGCAGTTTTGCGTGGTAAGTACTTTAAATCGTCTAAATCAAGCGCCCCATCGACGATGTTAGGCATTCGCAGCATTGGTATCATACCCGTTTTCTGTGTGGGAGATGCCTTTATCGACAGCCCGAAAAGCGACTCCTTTGTAAGTTCCGCAATTGTGTGTATGGGGGATTTGAAACTGTTATAGACCTTGTCCAATTTGCCTTCTTTTAAACCAAACGCAACTTCCCAGCGTGATACGGATGAATAAGATATGATTTGAAGAATCGATGATGTTGTCGCTGTCGACACATCCTGCTCCTTCAAATCTGAAACTGTAGACTGGATATCGAATAGTAAGCCACTGCTGAAATCGTCCCCGTCAGACATACTTTTTTCGGCCGCCGCAATCGTGGCGTGATATACCTTTAGGATCTGTTCTTGTTCCGGGATTGGCGGAATAGGTGCCTCAATAGCTGCTAATTTTTCATAACTCAACGTTTGTCTAACCGAACCTGTGGTTGAATCTTTGATTAAAGTGTTGAAGTATTCGCTCCTCATCATCAACCATAAGAATTGTGGAATTAGAGTTTCCATGCAGCTGAAAACGACATATGCGGGACTGATGTAGTCACCTTTTAAATCGGCTGTTTTAATGCCTATAGAGCCGACATTGATCCTGTACGGGTTATAAGCAAGCCAACCGCTTTCTACCCTGTGGTATTTCTGCTTTATCTTCTTACCCTTTTTAACACCGGCATCAAACATTCCGACCTTATTGGAAACGCCAAGAATAGTGCAATCCTCATCAGGGTAATCGGATAGCTGAATCTTTTCTGTTTGATGAATTAAATGCTTTCCTAATGGCTCTACTGGATAGATTGACTTTATCTTGTTTAGCAGAAACTGCTTTACATCCCACTGCCCAAGTGAAGAAAACAAAACATTGGAAAGGATGGCCGACTTATTGTTCATTTAATACAACCTCCTTTTCATGGCTGTTTCTGCAATAAAATCCGTCTGCATTAAGACTGTATTCGACATTGATTTTTTCTGAATACCATAAGTGGTTCTGAATTCGATAATCCCGATATTCATTCACCAAGGCAGGTAACTGATTGCCTTCTGATGCCGCTCCGGTGGTAGTGATTCCTGCATCATCGATCTTTGCAATCGGCACATCGTAGTCAAATTTTTTCTTTACGACGGGTTTGGTCTCATCCGCGATCTGTTTCTGCAGGTCTTTGAGAGCCTTCTCTGCAGACTTCTTCGAGTCTCTGTTTTCTTTCTGTTCCAGCTGAATGGCTTCGACCTCTTTCTCAATTGCAGAGAAATCCGCATCTTTTGCTTTTTTTGCCTGTTTCATTCGAATACGAGCATCCTTCAAATCTTTTTTTAAGATATCTGTATTGGAGCTACATTCGGCGATAGTGGTATTCAGGTCGTCGATTTCGGGTTGATGAAGTGCGGTTACTTCATCGAGCGCAGTTTTTTTACAACGAGCATATTCTTGCTCTTCCTCATCTGTAAACTTGCGCATAAAGACGAGGGACGGCTTTACTGTTGCTCCTGCTGCGATGAACACATCTTGGGGGATCGAGCAAATGAGTATAAGTTTTGCACGTCCTTCAAAGTATTCTCTGACTGTGGCAAGGTTTTTATTGTTAAGTACGCCTTCGGGGAGAACCATGCCCATCCTTCCACCTTTTTTGAGCAAACGAAGACACCGCTCCATAAAAAGAACTTCCGTAAGGGTACTTGTGTTGCCAAGGTCGTAAAGCGAGAGTAGGGATGCACCGATGTGGTCATCAACCTGTTTAAGAGCTTCATCATAGGATTTCCCATATTTTTGTTTGTATTTTCTTTTCATCTCCTCATCAGTAAAGCGATCAGCCTCGGAAATGAGCTGATTACGGTCAACATTCTGACCAAATGGCGGATTTGTCAGAATTACATCAAATCTTTCCTCGAATATACCGTTGACATTGAGCAGACCATCGTGATGATGTACGCCGCCGTGACCATCACCATGCATAATCATGTTCATTTTGGATGTTCGTGCCATACGAGGATTTGCATCCGTTCCATAAATACAATTGCGGGAAAGCTGATACATTCGACTCTCCTTGATAGAAGTATCTAGTTCAGTATTCAGTGCAGTTTGCATCGCATCTATTTTATCGCTGATTTCTATCTGTTCTTCTTCCAGCTTGCTGTCAAAGTCATTTCCTTCAAGAGAAGCTCTCAGTTTTTCTTTCTGTAATCTGACATCAGCCTCTATTTTCTCACGCACATATTCAAATGCTTTGATGAGAAACCCCCCAGAGCCGCAAGTTGGATCGCAGATAACTTCCCCTTCCTGAGGATCGAGTATCTCCGTCATAAAATCCACAATTGTTCTCGGCGTAAAGAATTGTCCAAGTTCACCGCGAAAAGTTGTACCGAGAAATTGCTCAAAAGCGATGCCTTTTACATCATCCTGTGTATCAGACAAATTGTAATTTTCCAGCTTCTCCAAAATCTGCACAAAGCTGTTCTCTCTGATTTTAATTTCATCATTATCCTCGAACAGATGGTCTTCTTTAAATTCGATTTTTGTGGTGTCGAATAGGTTCTGCATATAAGCTTGGTCAATACCTCTCGCTTTTAACCCGGGACGCATATTTTTTTCGTAATTATCAGCTTGAGACAGATATTCCGCTTTGGTAAATACTTTTGTGCCTCTTTGCTGACGCTCATATCTGATTTTCATAAAAAGTAGTTTGCTGATTTCGTCAAATGCCGCCTCTGGTGATAATTTATCATTATTGCGGATGATGTTATGGCAAGCCTGTAAAGTTTTTGTAAATTCCTCACGTGTGAATGTCTTTGTCTGATTCTTGATTTGCTCAATTTTCTTAGCGTCGTCGATGTCCTTAGCAGTAGGTATGGCTACAACTTCCTCCAGTTTTTGTGGAAGAAATGCCGGATCAACATTAAAGAACTTTGTTTCCTTCTCGTTTGTAGTAACAAAGAAATCAGCGTGTGCCCAAGCGGCATAGTTGAAGCCTTGATAGTAGTCCTCTACGCGGATTTTTACATTTTCAGCTTTGCATTCTATAACTATAAAAGCTGTTTTTTTATCATCTTTATCTTTTTTGCTTTTCCATATTACAATATCTGCACGAGCCTTGCCTTGCCCACGCTGCGAATTATTGACTTTTAACTCTTGCGCCATCTGGTCTAAAGAGTACCCATAGTCATTCACAAGAGTACAGACATATCTCTGCCTAACCTTTTCCTCCGGTTTTGCAACAAGCCACTTATTTGCTAATGGGCAAAATACCTTGCCATCTTTTTCTTGATATTCAAGCTTTGCCATTGTAATTCTCCTCCGTTTGCATTTTCTTTCCCGCCTTTAACATTCTCTTGCGATTGCGAAATTCTCGCTGATTTTTGGCATTCCGTGCTTTCTGGCATTTTTCCTTGTCGCAGTATTCCTGCCGATTGTTTCTGCGAATGAAGAAGTCCCCACAGTGGCGGCAGGTCATCATAACGCCCGTCAATCCTTCGTGAGAACCGCCGTGGTGTTCCTCGATGGGATCTTCTGACATCATGTGGGCAAGGGTGAGCCAAGCAATCTCAAAGACCGAATCCACATCCACGGCAAAGGTCATACGTCCTGTTTTCGGACTTAGCTTGAGCCGCAGACGGAAATCCGGGACGCTTTCCATGAGCAAATCCCGCAGCCGATCGTAGTCATCGAAAGGCTCTGCGGCGTAATCTCCCTCTTTGGGCTGCTCAGAAGGGTGCGCTTCCATATACGCGCACTCGATTTGCATTTCCTTGAGCAAGTCCCCCTTGGCGGCACTCACATCTATATTTTTTGGTGCGCGCATACTGTGTTTGTACCGCTCCAAGTACGGCAGCCCCGGGAAGCGTTTATCTTCATCGTACATATCGTAGGTTTCATCGGAATCTCCCTCGCAAATCCGCATGAGAGCCGTGTAGAAACGGGCAGTATCATAGAGTTTCCCGAGTTCTTCCATAAAGGTATGAAGGGAGAAGGTGGCATCACGGACAGCAAGCTCCGCTGTCATATCGCCAAGGTCGAATTGCTCATCCGTCAATTCGCCGTAGACTTCATCTATATGATAAGGGTGCATCACATCCTTGCACCAGTCCAAAATCAAATCCGTGAATGGCTTCTCTTTTGGGAGGTCATTTATTTTTTTGCCAGATTGCACAAGGTAGAAAGTATGTATCCTCCCGAAATGTAATCCTTTTGCGTTACATCCGGGGGATGATGAGCGTCGCATACGGGGATGGCAGCCCAAGTGCCGTCCTTCAAATAATCAATCTCATAATCGGCAAAGCGAAAGCTGTGGTAGACAAGCTGTCCCACGCCGCCGACTTCTCCAAAACCGAGCATATCCGTCTGCTTGTTGGCTCTCATGCCGGCGTTGGTTCGTCTATATCCCATCATTATCACACCAATCATTTGATAGTAAGCGTTAGAGTAAGTATAAGCGTGAGTGTGAATGTGTTGATTACGGTTATAGTTTATAGTAGAATAGAGATAAATACAAGAGGATGTGAAAAAAATTTTTTCAAGAAAATAAAACACGTTCCCAATCGTCAGCGGATGTCAGCCGGAAACGGCGGTTTCCCGTATCAAGGGAGGAGTCTTTTTGTTTTGAGAGGAGATCCACCGTGAAGGACAGAAAACGACAACGGGAGAATCGGCGAAGGAAGCATCGAGAGGAGGGGCTTGAGAAGAAAAACATCTTCGGTGTCAAGGACATGACCGCCTACAATGCCGTCCAACGAATACGGATTGGGCGACAAGCAACGCTCAAGCTGGCATAACAGAATAGGACGCATACGCGCCGCTCGAATATTCGAGTGGTTTTTGTTTGCCCATTTTTAAGGGAGGTAGGTGTATATGGAGAAAACGACCATGAGCGTGCGGGAATTGGCGGAGCGGATGGGCATCAGTCTGCCGATGGCATACGACCTGACTCGCCGTGTAGACTTTCCGAGCATCCGGGTGGGAGCGAGAATCCTCATTCCCGTCGAGGCGTTCCATACGTGGCTTGTCAAGGAAGCAAGCCCCAAAGCGTAATGTATGACTGATTTTGCAAAGGAGGTGATATTTTGCAGGAGCTGAAAGCACAGAAGATATGGGTGTGTTGGCGATACACCATGGTCAAAGGGAACAGGACGAAAAAGCCGTTCTCGGCTTATGGAACGGCAACGGGAACGGATGCACCGCATCGACATTCTTGGGTAACGTATGATGAGGCTCTGACGGCCTCCAAGGAGAAGCACTTTGACGGCATTGGATTCATTATTCCCGAAGGATATGTATTCCTCGACATCGACCACAGAGGTTTGGATGATCCTCTGGTGCAGACCATGCTCCGAAGGTTCGATACGTACGCCGAGCATTCTGTCAGTGGCGAGGGCATACACTTCTACGGAAAATGCGATCGGGAGAAGATCCCCTCCTATATTGACGGCAAAGGTCAGCGGAAACTCGACAAGACATACTACACCAAGCATCCCAAAACCAAAATCGAACTGTATGTCGGTGGTATGACCAATCGCTTCGCCGTCTTTACGGGAAACGTCATAAGCGACAAGCCGCTCAAAGACTGCACGGCAGCCGTTCTTACCACGTTGGATAAGGATATGCGCCGCTCCAAGAAGCAGAAGTACAGTGCCAAGCGGGATGGGGACAGGAATATCTACAACACCATCTCCAAGCTACGGGAGCAGAAGAACGGCGAGAAGTTCGCCGCGCTCTTTGACCGTGGGGACATCACGGGCTACGGCTCTCCATCGGAGGCGGATGCCGCCCTCTGTGCCTTGATTGCCTTTCGTACCGGTGCGGATGCCGAGATGATCGATGCCATTTTCCGTCAATCCGCGCTCTATCGTGAGAAGTGGGAACGGGAGGATTATCGGGAGGCGACCATCGCGGTCGGGATTGAAGCCTGTCAAGGCGTGTTCCATCGCTCTAAGATGGAGCATCCCTATTTTATCCGCTTTCATGAGAAGACGGGCGCACCGTATGTGGAGCCTTCCATGCTTGCCAAGTATGTGCGGGAACATCTGGATTACATCCTCGTTCGGAACAGCGGGAAGCAGGGAATGATCAAGTACGTATACGAGCGGGGCGCTTACCGCATCTATGCCGACGACATGATGAAGGGCGTCATCAAGAAATTCATCGCCGATTATGACGAGGAACTGGTGCGCATCAAGCCGATCAACGAGGCATTTCAGCTTCTAGCGACCGACCTCGACTATGTGCCGCAGGAAAAGCTCGACGCCGATGAGCGTCTTATCAACTTTCGGAACGGCCTGCTCTATGTGTCCGCTGCGGAAGCCGTGCTCCATCCGCACTCTCCCAAGGCGATGTCTACCATTCAAATTCCCTGCAACTGGACGGGGAAGGAAACGCCGACGCCTGTATTTGACCGCTATATGCATATACTGACGGGCGGTGATGCAGCCATTCGGCAGCTCCTCCTTGAATTCATGGGAGCGTGTATCTCCAATGTGAAGGGATGGCGCATGAAAAAAGCACTTTTCCTCGTGGGGGAGGGAGATACGGGAAAGTCACAGTTAAAGAGCCTCGTGGAGCGGCTGTTGGGCACAGGAAACTACATCGGCATTGACCTCGCGGAGATTGAGGCGCGATTCGGAACGGGAACACTCTACGGCACACGTCTTGCGGGAAGTTCCGATATGAGCTTCCTTACCGTTGCGGAATTGAAGACCTTCAAGAAAATCACAGGTGGGGACAGCCTTTTTGCCGAGTTCAAAGGACAGCAGGGATTTGAATTTACCTACGGCGGTCTCCTCTGGTTCTGTATGAACCGTCTGCCAAAATTCGGCGGGGATGATGGGAAGTGGGTGTATAACCGCATCATGGCAGTGAACTGCCCCAATCCAATTCCGAAGGATGCGCAGGACAAGCTGCTTCTCGAGAAGATGTATGCCGAGCGGGAGGGCATTGTCTACAAGGCTGTGACGGCCTTGCAGACGGTCATCGCCAACGGCTATCGGTTCTCCGAGCCGGAATCTATTCATGTGATTCGTGAGACCTACCGCAGAGAGAATAATACGGTTATCTGCTTCTTCGAGGAATGCATGGAGGAACGAGAGGAGTCGAAATACACCGATGGCGCTACTACGGGGAGAATCTACAATGTGTACAAGGCTTGGTGTCAGGACAACAACCATGGCTTCTCCAAGACGGCGAAGGAGTTTCGTGACGAACTTGCGGCTCACGTGGGCAGCACCTTCAAGGACATCTCGCTCCACACGCGCACAGGCACATATTACAGGAAGTTCACGCTCACGCAGGAAGTGATGATGCACTACCGAAAAACCTTTGATTTCTATGCGGCAGGCGACTTTTCGGAGGACTTTCTCGCCTGAACGTGACAGTTCTATGACTGCCCGTGAATGCAGGAATTGCGCTGTTTTTGCCTATGCTCCGTGATTCCTCTGTGACGGTCTGAAACCATAGGAATCACACGAGGAAGCCAATCATCTCAAGGGATTAAGTCAACCTGTGAACGGTGTGACAGTTTTTCAAACTTCTTGGGGGGATTTGAAAACGTTAGGAAGATATAGATATGAAGTATAAAGATATAAAAGATATGAAAAGAACGGGGGAGGTTCTGTCACGGATGTCGTGAAAATCTGTAAAGCCCTGCGGGATAAGCCGTTGCGCGTGTTTTTCATTGTCACGCAGCAAGCACGGGAAGAATCACGCCGTCACAACAAATCACCGACTGCTGTCATGCCGGAGAAAACCTGCATTTTCGCTAGTGAAAATCTTAAGGAAGCACTGATAAATTCAGCCGCATCATCTTGACGCATCTTTTTTGCCCGAACTTTGTCGGCAAATCCTCCACATAGCTTTGGCTATGCGTCCGGTTTGCCTCCTTGTTCGGACGAAAAAATCTACGCCAATCTGACAGACTTCATTTTATCAGCGATTCCCTTAAGGGAGGCTGTATATATGTCAAAACGAGACCGTATGCTTCGGGACTTGTGCAAGTCCTTGGGCAAGAATTACATTATCGCCACCATTGACCTTGAGCGGGTCATTTACCGCGATTTCGGCAACGGCTTCCATGTGGAAATCAGCGGCGTGCATACGAGCAAGGAAAACAAGAGGGCAACGCTCTATCTGTGGCACGGAAACAGTGCGCCGGCTTGCCTCATTGTGAAGACCGTTTCCGATGTTCCTCGCGGAAGCATCGGGGATGTAGCAGAGGAACTTCTCCGCTATTCCGAGGAGCTGATTCGCTCCGGGAAGGGGGACAGAGACACGCTCTTTCAAATGCTTCATCCGGAAATGTGTGGCAGGAACGCCACAGCAAGATCATAAGTCGAATGTCAACGCGACAGATGAGAAGCGTCTGCCGCTGTATTGCTGCCTTGCTTGCAGCAGGAAGGAGGAACTGTATGTTCCATCACGCTCAAAACTATCCCCTTATCCCTACCGTCAAGAACGGCACTCGCCTTCATCCGCAGAACAATCTTTGCTCGGAGGAGCACACACGCAGCATCTACGATCTCTATATGACGCGTGAATTGGTGCGCAACGAGTATAACGAGGTGCGCGGCTTCTATCGTCTTCATGCCAAGAATTCCCACACACTGGATATGGCATTGGTTTATGACATTGAATGCCCCAAGTGCGGCAATCTCTTGAAGCAGGTGGGACATTGTCTGAACGATCATGAACTGGGGCTGTATGCCTGCCGGGTATGCGATAAGAAAAAGGGAGGATTTTGATTATGTCTGCAAATTTCAATATCATCGGTACGTCCGACTACCGTAAAAATTTCTGGAACGCCATGCGCCAAGAGCCGTACAACTGCATGGTTCTCGACCATGCGGAGGGGAAACCTGTATCGGCGTATACGCTTCCCGCCGAAGACGCTTCCTCTATGGACGATTTCATCAAGCAGGAGAGCATTTCGCAGAACCTCTGCACCACGGTGAAGTTCTATGGTGGGGCAAGCCGCATCTTTGCCCATGACTGCGCCGATTTTGCTAACTGGGTACCGGAAGGAAGTGTCATCCCGCTCTATGACGGCTTGAATGACTTTACCAGATACCCGGTGGACTCCCATAAACTTGCCGTGTTCGTCAAATTGACCGAGGAATTCGTGCATGATGCCGCTTTCGACATGGAGGAGCATCTTACCCGTCGCTTTGCCAAGAACTTCGCCAAAGCCGAGGACGATGCTTTTCTGAACGGTGACGGGGCAAATAAGCCCACAGGACTTCTCCATGCCGAAAAAGGAGCGGAAGTCGGTGCGACTGCCAAGAAGCTGTCCTTCGATGAGTTTATCAAGCTGTATGCATCGGTGAAACCGGAGTACCGCAGCAAAGGCACATGGCTGATGAATGATGATACGGCTCTTTTCCTTCGCACGATGAAGGATGATAGCGGAGCCTATCTCTGGAACAGCGATAAGGCCACCATTCTCGGCAAGCCTGTGGTTATCGGTGAGGGGATGCCAAACGCCGAGAGCGGGAAATTTCCTGTGCTTTTCGGAGATTTCAGCTACTACTGGATGATTCATCGCTCTCCCGTTCGTGTGCGCTCCCTCAAGGAGAAATTTGCGCTTCACGGACAAGTCGGTTATCTCGCCATGGAATTCGTGGATGGCAGACTCATGCGCAGGGAGGCTGTCAAGGCACTCAAGATAACTGCATAAAGGGGTTATGGGTACGGCGGAGCGATTTGCTCCGCTGTATCTGTTTTCGGCAGGTAGGAAGGATAGGGCTTTGATTTATATGAGACAGCACTGCGCCGTATTGCGTTCCAACAGCCGCTATTTATCTCTATGACGGGTTAATCCCCCGTTTGAATTGTCGTTTTTGTGCGCGTGACCCAGCGCCGGTCACCACGGCAAAAGATTGTAGAGATTTGACCGCCCCCTGGGGGCGTCGTCAGAGGACGTAGCGAAACGTGACACCCTTGATGCTATCACAAATAAGGAAGGGAGGGGAAGCAATGACAAATACACAGTCAAGAGAGCGCAATCCGCAGGACACCGTCTATATTGTAGAAGATATTATCAGCGACACGGCCAAGGAAACCGTAATGGACAAGGTGCAAAAACTCATCCTGCGGGATGCGGAGGATTTAGCGAAAGATTCGGCGATTTCGCCGTAATCCGCTTGACTTCTTCACAGCAGTACGGGAATATGAAGTACCACTTGAAGATTGTCGGAAAGGAGGATATCATGGGCAGACAATCACAAACTGCCGTGGAGAACGGTGAAAAAATCACAGCCTTGTATTGCCGTCTCTCGCGGGACGATGAGATGCAGGGCGATTCCAACAGCATCCGCAATCAGAAAGCCATCCTCGAAAAATACGCTGTTGACAACGGGTTTCGGAATCGCGAGTTCTTCGTGGATGACGGATACAGCGGGACGAATTTCGACCGCCCCGACTGGCAGCGACTCATAGCAAAGGCGGAGCGCGGGCAAGTAGGGACGGTCATCGTGAAGGACATGAGCCGTTTGGGGCGCAACTATCTCCGGGTGGGCTATTATACGGAGATGTTTTTCCCGGATGCGGGCATACGCTTCATTGCCGTCAACAACGGCGTGGACAGTGCCAATCAGCAGGACAGCGATTTTACGCCCTTCATCAATATCATCAACGAATGGTATGCCAAGGACACCAGCAAGAAAATCAAGGCTGTTTTTAAGGCGAAGGGGGAATCCGGGCGGCACATGGCAAACCGGGCGCCTTATGGCTACATGAAAGACCCGCAAAACAAGGAGCGTTGGATTCCTGATGAAATTGCCGCTCCCTTGGTGAAAGCTATGTTCCGCAAGTGTATGCAGGGATTTGGTCCCGGATGGATTGCCCGGGAACTCAGGGAGCAGAAGGTTTTAAATCCGATTCTTCATGCCAAGGTCAGGGACGGGAAAATTTCAAGGCAGGAAGCGGAAGCCATGCCGAACGCTTTTGTGTGGAGTTCGACTTATGTGGCCGATATTTTAAGACGCCCGGATTATTTGGGGCATACGGTCAATTTCAAGACGTACAAAAAATCCTATCGCACAAGAGGCGTATATCTGAACGATCCTTCGGAGTGGGTGATTTTTGAAAATACGCAGGAGCCGATTATCGACCAAGAGACCTTCGATATTGTGCAGCGCATTCGTGAGGGACGACGGAAAAAGACATTCCTCGGTATTCCCGATATGCTTTCGGGGATTCTCTATTGTGCGGACTGCAAGGAAAAGATGGGAGCGGTTCGGCAGGGCAATCGTCGAAGGGAACTCGACCATTATGTGTGCGACAACTATCGCAGGAAGAAAGCGCAAAAACTCTGCGACGGCAGAAGCCACACGATCCGCATCAATAAAATCGAGGGGATTCTCCTTCATGCCATTCGGCGCGTTACAGACTTTGCCCGTGCGCATGAGGACGAGTTCATCACCTTGATTGTCAAGAAATCAAGAAAAGCGGCGGACAAGGCTCTGCGTGATGCCAAACGGGAAATGGAACAGGCAGGCAAGCGTATGCGGAAACTGGATCTGCTGATTCAGCGGCTTTACGAGGACAATGTGGACGGAAAGGTTTCCGATGAGCGTTTCACCAAACTGACCGCCACTTATGAGAATGAGCAGAGCGTCTTGACTGCACGGATGAAGGAATTGCAAGCTGTGGTCGCCAAGGAATCGGAAACCGCAGCCAATGTGAACGGCTTCCTTTCCATCGTCAGGAAGTATACGGACATCCCGGAGCTTACCTCAGAAATCGTCCGTGAGTTCATCGAGAAGGTGTACATCTTCCATCCGGAAGTGGCGGACGGCAAACGCACACAGAAAATCGTCATCGTGTGGAACTGCATTGGAGAGTTCAACGCTCGGACTTTGGATGCGGAAAACGAACAGGCATAGTCGGTTTTACGGACTGGATGTGCCATATTTTTTGCGAAAGCGGTATCCATAAGGGAAGTTATCTAAAGTCCAATTCCTCGAACCCTCGGAGAGCGGCAACTCGAAGCAGGAGAGCATTCAGTTCGACACACCGACGCTCACGGCAAAGGCGATCTACCGACTCTCCGACGGGCTGTCCTACGCCAAAGCGGATGAGGAGGCGGCGGGCTTTGCTGCTGAGACAGGGACGAAGTGGTACGAGCAGGTATGAGGGAGCGTATCATGGAAAAACCAACGCTATGGATTGCGGGTAGGGAAATCACGCCGACCCCTCCGAAGATGAAGGTCTGGCGCACGTTCCTTGCCTTTTTTGATGCGGAGAAACAGGACATGGATCTTGAGATGTTCTTGGACGAGCACGTCCGCCTGATCGTCCTTGGATTCGGACGGGAGGAAGTGACAAGGGAATCCGTGGAGGAAAATGTGGATGTGGCGGACATTGTGCCGCTCACCCGTGCGCTTTTTCGATGGATTCAGTCGCTGACGTTTTCCAAACTGGTGAACCTCCCAAACGGGGAGGCGGGGAAAGGGGCGTAGTTCTTTCTCCGTACCAGAATTTACTGCGCTATTACGAGCGGCTGCAGTCCGCCTACGGGTGGACGATGCAGGAGATTGACGCACATGAGATTGCGTTCCTGCTCGATCAGCTTGTGGTAACGGCACTGTGCGAACAGCGGCAATGTGAACGCTTTATTGACGATGTGATGTAGGGAGGGGATAGGGTGGCAAAGCGCGGACAAAAGATTGATGAGCTCTATCTCGATATCGGTCTCAACATCGCACGGCTGCAGCTGGACTTTGACACAGCGGGTAAGACTATCTCGGATTCGATTGCGCGGCTGAACAGCAAGGCAAACAATATCCATCTGAAACTGGATGCCGACCTTGCCAAACTCGACGGTGTGGGTACGGAACTGGATAAGATCAAGGTGCGCCATCAGGCGATCAACCGCGAGTTGGATATTCAGCGGCAGAAGGAACAGATTCTTGCCGCCGTTCTCCAATCCGCAAAGAAAAACGATGGCACGGATAGTGCGTCCTATCGGCGTGCCGAAAGTAACCTGTTACGACAGCAGAGAACCGTCGCACAGACGGAAGCCGAGGTGCGAAAGCTGAATAACCGCCTAAAAGAAAGTGTGGTACTCTCCGGAGCGCTCGGCGGACGTATCTCGGCGGGCATGACGGCGGCACAGGCGGGTGTCAAAAACCTAACGAGTGGATTCAATGTCCTCTCGGCAAAAATGGCCGCAGTTATGGCTGTTGCGGCGACAGGAGCAGGGCTGTTTAACATCACCAAGGACGCGATGCTTGCGGGCGAGAATGTCTATAAGCTCACACAGCGACTTCATGTGTCCGCGAGTGAGGCGGCGACGCTCAATCGGGTGTTCCAACTTGCGGATACGGACATCAAGAGCATTATTCCGCTGATCGCTCGTCTTGACAAACAGGTATCCGCTGCGGGAAATTCGGGTAACGATACCACACACGCCCTATCGCGCTTTGGTATTGCGCTCAAAGACCAACAGGGCAATCTCCTGCCGCTCAATGAGCAGCTGGCACAGCTCGCCAAAGGTTACAAGACGGCAAGTGAAGCGGGGATGGAGGAGGCGTATACCGCAGAAGTCCTCGGAGCGCGTGGTGCGTCACTCATCCCCATTCTCGAACAATACGAAGACCTTATGACGATTTCCTCACGGGTCAAGACCACGGGGCTGCTCGACCCGGCACAGGCGCATGAGACCTATCTCAAGTGGCGTGCGATGGAGATGGAAGCGGGGCAGTTGAAACTTGCCCTCGGCGCGGCGCTGCTCCCTGCCGCCGAGGAACTCATGCCCGAGATCAATGACGGCTTTGAGTCTCTTGTTGAAACGATTCGCGACAACAAGGATGAGATCAAGGATGCCGTCCTCGGATGGGGCGAAGCACTCAAGACCGTCGCAGAACTTGCGGGCTTTGTCGGCGAGCAGATTCATAAGGTGAGTGAACACGCAGAAGCAAATGCGTGGCTCGTGAAAAATCATCCCGTGGCATCTCCTCTGATTGCAGTTCCGTTTCTCGGTGGTACGGCTCTCGACGCTCTCTACGGGGACGAATACAAGCAGTACCAAGAACAGCAGAAACTCGCCAAAGAGAAAGCGGCGGCAGAGGAGAAGGCGCGTGCCGAGGCAGAGAAGAATGCCAAGGCGCAAGAGCAAAATGCCAAGGCTGCAAAAACCCGTGCGGCGGCTGAGAAAGATGCCGCAAAAACGGTCAGTGAATCTGCAAAGGCGACCGCACAATTGACGGACAGCCTATATACACTGACACACACAGACATCCAAAACAGTCTTCATACACTGGATCGTGAATCCTTCGATTTCTTCCAGAAGGGCGCAGATCCGCACCTCATCGACGAATACCGTCTGGCAAAGGAAGCGAAAATCTACGCCGACTTTCAGCGGGACGTTGTGGACAAGGCGAATGCGCTCTACAAGACAGACCTGCAGAACAAGCTGGATTCCATCGCCCGTGAAGCCGATGCCTTTCGTCAGAAGGGCTTGGACGAGCTGCAGACGCAGACCTGGCTCAGCGAGAGCAAGGCGCGGGTGATGGAGCAGTGGGAGCGGGATGTCGCTTCCAACATCAGTGCCATCTGGAAGACCGAACTTGAGAATCGCCTTGCGGAGATTGAGCGCGAAAAGGATGCGTGGGTACAGAAGGGGCTGGACGAGGTCGAGGCGACGCGTTGGGCAGAGAAGCAAAAACTCGATGCCAAGCGCAATGCCGCTCTGGAAGTTCTCCGCTCCCAGAAGGAGGAGTTGAAGGTATTCAAGGCATCCGGGCAGGTCGGGCTGATGGAGTATCTTCGCAAGAAGAACAAGCTGACCGCAGAGGATCTGGGGCTGACACCGGAACTCTTGCAGCAGTTTCAGTCCGGGCGTAAATGGGCGATGGAGAATCTCCTGCCAAACTTCCGTCTTGAGCAGCGTGATGACAGTTCCCGCATTCGTGTCAACGGGCAGGAGTTCTCGTATGCACAGATGATGGCAGGGCTTGGACAACAGGCGCAGATTGTGCAGGGAGGGGGACAAAATGTCAATTCTTCCTTCAATGGTGCTCAGTCCGCACCATCCATGACAGACAATCGGCAGATTCACATACAGGTGCAAATCGAGAACGCCGTCACGGAGGACAACGAGGGAATGCGTATGCTCGCCGATCATGTCGCCGACCGCATTCGACCTGCTGTTGAAAACGCCCTTGGAGGTGATTCCAATTCATATTCACATTGGTGAGGTTAAAACATTGAGTGTCGAGAACTGGCAGATCGTTCCCGATGATCGTCAGCAAATCATCGAAATTGTCGGCGGCGCGGTCGTGCAGGATTTCGGACACATCACGGAGGGCGATCGTATTTCCTGTTCGGTCACGGTCACTTCTGCCGCATGGGAGAAGATCAAGGGCTACTGGGACAGCCGCACGATGGTGTCCGTAACGGATGAGGGCGGGAGCGTCCTGCCCTCCATGCGTGTTGTGGTGAAGTCCTACGAGTATGTGGCTCATTTTCCGAAGGTATATAAACTGTCTCTGGAACTATGGAGGGTGTGACAATGGCAGAACTCCTGCATATCTATATGAACAATCCAACCGAGGGCGGCAAGGACGGGACGGAGGTCAGCTCCGGCACGGAACTTTCGCCCATCTCCGTCCTCCTCGATGCGGGCAAGGGCGAGCAGAAAGCTGTCAAATGTGCCGTGCGCTGCGAGAGCGGCTTCCATATCGACGGAACCTTGACAGTCAAATTCGTCGGCGATCATGCGGATAAGTGGAAAGCGGCAATCAATAACGGATACACGACCGAGACCGCATTGGAGTCCGCCGAGTGGAAAGACAGTATCTCATTATCCAATGTCGGCGACACGAATACCGTATTTTGGGTCAAGGCACTCAGCAGTGCAGATGAGCCGCCGCAGCAGGATGTGAGCGTGGACATTCAGGCAGAGGGACTCCTAGTCTCGAATTGAGGAGGTTCGTATGACGTTCAAATACATCAATCCGGGCTATGCGGAGCTGCTCTCGGTTCGTGGAGGCACGACGGTAACAGGGGAGCAGTACAGCAAAACAGGCATATCCTTCTGGCAGCCGACCAGTGACAAAGGGCTGACGATTTCAGAATTCCCTGCAGAGCTTTACGGGAAACTGGATCTGTACTTCAAAGCACCGGAGAATGCAGACCGTGCCAAACTTACTCTGGCGATTGGGGGCTACATCATCGTTAGTGCGGAAACGTCCTGGAGCAGGTGGCGCATGAAGGGAGACAACAATAACGATACCATTGCCACTTCCGACAGCATTCGTGTAAATGCAGTCAATACCTTGTGGTTTCATGTCAAACCGGGGCAGAACAATGACGGTATCTTTCGGGCAATCCTGAACGAACGTGAGGTTTATAACAAGCAGGACTGCTCTTTTTGGTACGCCTACAGTTCCAGTGAAAAGACCATAACGATTTACAGTAGAACCGAGGATATCCTCATTTCGAATCTCATTCTCTCGGACGAGGAGATCAGTCCGAGAGAGCAGGTTATCATGCTGCCCTTCCAAGCGACGCAGACGAACATGACCGACTGCGGCGATGGAAGTTATGAGGCGACGGCGGCGAATCAGGAGATTCTGCAAACGGCCGATGTTGCCGCCCTATCCGCGCAGTATGGCGCGGACTCGCGTGTGACGGGGATTTCTCTCATCGGGAATCCTGCCTATCGCACGGCAGAAGGGCTGTGTGCTTTGACGGCGATTGAAAAGAGCGGCGGGAATATCACGGAATACGGCAGACATATCGCCGAACAGAATCCGACTTCCACCGTTATGGACACGCGCACTGTCTCCATGACGATTGCAGAACTCACGGGGCGGCAGTTCGGATGGAGAGCGGGGACATGAGCATCAAGCTGAAACCGGCCGTCTGTATTTCGTGGCTGCCGTTCGGGCGTGTTCACCTAAAACCAATCATATACGCCACGGTGACTCCCGTATTCCGTCAACCCGTGCAGGTGAACGGAGATACGTCGCGCCGTCTCAACGCATCCATTTCTTCTCGTTCAGATACCCTACGCGATATTCGGATTGTCAAGAAAATCACGGTAACGGGCGACACCGAGCGGCGCATTGGTCGCTGTGGTACGGTTCTCGTAGATACGAAGCGGACACTCATTAAGCAGTCACGGATTCTTGCAGATACGAGGATAGAGATTCCTCATACACTGACCTATGCAGAGTTCAAGGAGCGGGGGATTCGCTCGTTCTCTGTGACGCTCGGTGAACTCAGTCTTTCCGATAACATCCAACTTGAAACGGTGAATCCTCTCCCCATCGGCTCGAACGTCCAAGGTCGGGTGATGGATTATGCCTTCCGTTTTCTCGTCGAGGAAACGAGTCAGTGCGGCATCGTGCAGTCCGTCAAGGGAACGTACAGTAAGGACACGCTCCTTTACACGCCCATCCATATCTACGTCGAGTGGGCGAAGGTGTCGCGCTATGCTGCTGAGATTGCCGCAGCACTCGGGCTTCGACTGCATCGTTTGACCGATGATTTCACGCCGTCGCAGAACTTCGAGGGGAGTGGAATGACGTATCATGACTTCATCTCCGCGCTCTTCGGCTGGACAGCGAAACTGCCGCAGCAGCAGATCAACGTATTCATTCGTGGAGATACGCTCCACATCATTCAGCGCGGCATGGAGGAGACTGTCATTGACATTACGAACTGGCCGCACGCACAGCCGACCATCGAGCGGAAACTCCTGCGCTCCGTCTGGCACAGCGCGAACAACAATCATGAAAGTGGAGCGCACAACGAGGAGGAAACATCTCCCATTCCTTTCACCGGCACGATTTCCTTCAAAGAGATCAGCCGCACTTACTCCAACGGCTTTCTCGTCCGTGAGACGAATGAGAACGGCTACAGCACCTATACCTACGATGGGGAGTATCTCGCGGAGAAGCGCACGCATAATGTGGACGGCTCCACAAGCCGCACGGATTACGCATACGCCACTACGGGGCGTGACGTGTATCTCTTCAAGGAGTGGGAGCGTACCACAGAGGCGGTCAATGACGGGAAAAAGCATACGGAATATGACTGGGAGGATTGGAGCAACGAGAAGGGGACGGAGCGCATCACCTACCATGCGCCGCTTGGCTACGGATGGTATGCGACCACGGTTTACGTCGATGGCGTATTGGAGGGGAGCAGTTTGTCGCAGGGAAAGCCCGGCGGCAAGGCAAGTCAGTTCACCGTCGAGCAGTCGAATCTCAGCCTTGGTGCTCATTACGCCAGTGACGATACACTGCCGTATTCTTCTCTCATCGACACCGAATTTCCCGTTGTGGGCTTGGAGTATTTACAGACGCTGACGAGAGCGATTGAATGGCTCAACCGCAAGACGCAAGAGACAGTTACGGTGGAGATTCGCGCACGGATTCAAAACGGCATCCCGGACATTGACCACATCGTCGATTTCACCGAGCGCATCCGCTTCGAAGGACACGAATACTTCTTGCAGTCGAACACGGTGGAACTTATGCCGCGCCTTCTGCGGCAGACGATCAAGATGGTGAGGTGGTGCGGATGAACGGCATTATGGGGCTTGCAGCGGCAATCCGAGCAGGACTGAGAAAAGGAAGTACTCAGGAATCTCGCGCACAGCGCGGAAGGATTCAGAATGGACGTGTTCATATCGGCGAGCGGTCGTATCCCTTCCGTGCGGCAGTGGACTGCAATACGTCAGAGGGCAGTTTGGTGTGGGTACAGATTTCAAGGGGTGGTACCGCCGTAATCGTGGGAGCGTGAGACGATGCACAGGGCTAGAGTGAAAGCAGTGCGCGGAAATCGGGTGCTTGCAGATGGCGTATGGCTTACCTGTATTGGGAATCGGACAGTCTATCCAGGCGAATGGATCTGGACGGACGGTCGCTGTGTCTACGGGCATGAAGCTGAGGGCGGCAGCAACTACATTCCGACGAATGTTCTTTCCGGCATACCGCTCCTCCAACTCAAGTGGACAGATCACAAAGAGCGGATGCGCTATTCGTATTATGCGAAGGGCAAACTGCATGAACTGGGCTTTGGAAAAGATGCCGGGTGGATGGTCAATCACGGTGACCGTTTTGCATTCCTGAAGACAGGGCTGCTCGATATCGAGATGGATGCGCGGGGAAATGTCTATACACTTGAGGACGCGAACGTCCTTGTGGATTCTATCCTTGGGGCAGAGGTGCATGATGGTGTTTCCCATGTCAGATGCAATGGGGAGATTATTGCCACATACGATCTTGAGAAAGCATTTGGCACCCCTCCTGTGGACGATCCATATGATCACTATACCTGCCGACCGCTCGAAGGACGGGTGGATCAGCAAGGAAGATTCAAATTGCTCATATGGCATCAAGTATCGCGGAAGCTGTGGGATGGGACTTGGATCAGCTCCGAGCGCCATGTGGTCTTTGACGGCACGAACATCGAACCGTGGAGCGAGGAATCCAAAACATCGTGGAAAGATCCTGTTACCGGTGAAACACAACGATCTCACACGAAATGGATTGCACCGGATTACAGTGTCCGCTTTCCCATCTATGACGGGATGTATATGCTTTTGCCAAGCGATAGGAATTTTATGGGGGGCTCCGGCAAATGCAGCACCCCTATCTATAACGCGCAGGATGAGTTGATTATGAAGATTGATACGCATGCAGGAGGACGCGTGAATGTTTGTCCCTTGGGTAAGGAGAAATATCTGGTCAGTATGGTGCCCAGTTCCATCTTGGGCAATGAAACCTCTGAACTGTACCTATGGGAAGACGGAAAACTGACGCATCTGATGCGTGGCTGTCTGAACCGCCGTCTGCGCAGGATGGATCATATCAATAAATGGAAGAAAGCAGGAGGTTTTCGATGATGGATCAGATTTTGACGATACGTCTCTATGCGGCGGGCATTGGCATCGTAGTCGGGGAGTTCCTTGGCAGTTTCGACGATCTGCTCTATGCCCTCGTCGCATTTGTGGCAACGGATTACGTTACAGGTGTTCTCCGTGCGATTGTGGAGAAGAAACTGTCGAGTGCGATAGGCTTCAAGGGGATTTGCAAGAAAGTCTGCATTTTCACCCTTGTGGGCGTGGCAAATGTGTTAGATGTTCACATCATTGGAAGCGGATGCGTCCTGCGTTCCGCCGTGATCTTCTTCTACATCTCGAATGAGGGAATCTCCATCATCGAGAACGCAGCACGAATGGGGCTTCCTGTACCGCAGAAACTGCAGGACATGATGCATAGTCTTAAAAATCAGTAGGATACATAACAACTTCAACGCCCGGCGGCTTACCGTCGGGTTATTTTTTTACTTCTTGGGTGACCAAAAGTGCCGTTTTTGTCTGCTGCTTCATGAAGGGAGATGTTGAAATGAGCAAGGAAGAAGGGCTTCGGGAAATGACGTATCAGATGGTGACGCGTGCTTCATGGAAAATGCTGCGGAGCGGGCTTTTGTCAGAAGACGAGTATCTTGCCTTTGAAGCGAAGATGTGCGAAAAATATCGTCCCGTCATTGGACTTCTATTTTCAGATATTGACTTGCTATCGTGCGGATAGTACGGGAATATGGGAGTGGAAAGGAGTGAGCACCATGAAGATACGAAGAGTCCAACAAACTCAGACATTGCAGAAAAAGCTGCGTGTGGCTGCCTATGCCCGCGTCTCTGTGGATACGCTTCACCACTCCCTTGCGGCGCAGGTCAGTTACTACAGCAGTCTCATCCAGAAAAATCCCGCATGGGAATACGCAGGCGTGTATGCGGACGAAGGTATCACAGGCACAAGTACCGCGCATCGGACGGAGTTCAAACGGCTGATCGCGGACTGCAACGCCGGGAAGATTGATTTGGTGCTCGTCAAAAGCATCAGCCGTTTTGCCCGTGACACCGTGGATTGCCTTCATACCGTTCGACAGTTGAAAGAGAAGGGGATTGCCGTTCGTTTCGAGCGCGAGAACATTGATTCCACATCCGAAGACGGAGAACTCCTCTTGACGCTGCTCGCATCTTTTGCACAGGAAGAGAGCAGGAGTATCGGCGACAACATTCGGTGGGGCGTGCGGCGACGATTCGCCGAGGGGATTCCGAACGGGAATAAAGCACCTTACGGCTACCGATGGGACGGAGAGATGTTCCGCATTGTTCCTGCCGAGGGCAAGATCGTCAAGGAGATTTTCCGTAGATACCTTGCAGGAGAATCTGCCTATTTCATCGCAAAGACACTCGCGGGACACGGAATCATGGGATGGCAGGGGAGACCAATCGAGCAGACCACAGTAAAGGATATTCTCTCCAACATCTCCTACACTGGAACAATGGCACTGCAGAAAAACTACATCAGCGAGGGGCATATCCGCAAGCGGAATAAAGGTGAGCTGCCCATGTATCTGGTGGATGGCGTGTTCGAGCCGCTCGTGAGCAAGGATGATTTCGATAAGGCGCAGGAGATACGGAAACGGAGAGCCGCGCAGTCTGGCAATCGGAATCCTGTGTTGATGCCGTTTTCCGGCATGGTGAAATGCGGGTGCTGCGGAGGCGGCTTCAGCAGAAGAACCGCCGGGAAGTACAAACGGTGGGGATGTAACACAAGGGAGCGGAAAGGCAGCACTGCTTGTGACAGCCGTCCAATCAAGGAGGAGGAGCTTGTTGCTGCGGTCAGAGCCGTCATGGAGAAGGATGATTTCGATACCGCTGAACTCAGACGCAAGGTGTCCAAGATTGTCATTCATGGTGATCGAATCGACTTCCATCTCGTCAACGGGCGCATAAAAAAGATTGCCCGAATCTACACAGGGCAGCGCGGCAGCAATCCCTTCACCAACAAAGTTTACTGTGCCTCCTGCGGCAGCAAGTGTGAGCGTGACACTTGGACGAAGGGGACAAAGGTGTGGTCTTGCAGTCAGCCGCGCACAAAATGCCAACTGAGGAGATTGCCCGAATCCGAGATGAGGGAAGCTGCGGCATCCTTCTCTGGCAATGGCTACGAGGGCAAGATTGTGCAGAACGTCGAGCGGATCACCATATCCGATGATACAGTGCTTTTCCATTTGAAAGAAGGAGGCGCATACCGATGGCAAAGACAGTGAGGGTCATCACTGCCAGTCCTAAAATCTTTCGCTCTGAGGTTACGGCAGAACCAAGACGGCGCAGAACGGCAGGATATGCCAGAGTTTCGACCGATCATGAAGAACAGGCTTCCAGTTACGAAATGCAGATGGCGCATTACAAGAACTACATTGAGAGCCGCGCAGACTGGGATTTCGTCGGCATGTATTCGGACGAGGGAATCAGCGGCACCAACACAAAGAAGCGTGACGGCTTCAACCAGATGATCGAGGATGCCCTTGCAGGCAAGATTGATCTTATCATCACAAAATCCGTCAGCCGTTTTGCAAGAAACACAGTAGATTCGCTGCAGAATGTCCGAAAACTCAAGGAAAACGGTGTAGAGATTTACTTTGAAAAAGAGAACATTTGGACGTTCGACACGCGCGGAGAACTCCTTATAACGATTATGTCCAGCCTAGCTCAGGAGGAAAGCCGCAGCATCTCGGAGAACACCACATGGGGCAAGCGCAAGCAGTTCGCTGAGGGCAAGACCAGTGTGGGCTACAGTGCATTCCTCGGCTATGACAAGGATTTCAAAATCAACGAGGAACAGGCGAAAGTGGTGAAGCTCATCTACAAACTCTTCCTCGGCGGGCGATCCTTCTATGCCATCACCAAGGAGTTGGAGAAGCGGGGCATCAAATCCCCGTCGGGAAAGGATAAGTGGTATATTTCCACCGTGCGCTCCATCCTTACAAATGAGAAGTATCGCGGTGATGCGCTGATCCAGAAAGAGTATACGGCGGACTTTCTCGATAAGACGAGACGGAAGAATACAGGTGAGATTCCACAGTACTATGTGGAAGAACATCACGAGGCGATTATCCCGCCGGACTTGTTCGACTTTGTGCAATCGGAGATAAAGCGTAGAGAGCAGAATGGCAAGCACAGCGGTGTGAGCATCTTCGCGAACAAAATCAAATGCGGATGCTGCGGCGGTTGGTACGGGGCAAAGGTCTGGCACTCCACGGATAAGTACCGTAGGGTCATCTACCGCTGCAACAAGAAATATGCCCACAAGGGAAAGCCGTGCGGCACGAGGCACTTGACGGAGGAGGAGATCAAACGAATTTTCGTCAAGGCTCTGAACTCTTTGGTGGAAGTCAAAGAGAACGTGATTGGGGAACTTCGGTCATTGATTGACGACATTTGCCGGACGGAAGAGATGATCGAGGAACACGATAGAGCAGAGCAGGAACTTGGCGTTTTGGCAGAACGGCTTGAAACACTGATTCGTGAGAATGCAAGGGTGGCACAGGATCAGACAGCGTATCTGAAACAGGAGAATGAGATTCGCGCACGCTATCTGGAAAAGCAGGGACATATAGCGAGGTTGGACGAGCGAATTGCCGAGAGGGAGAGTAAGAGAAAGACCTTGGATGGAATGATACGGATGATCTGTGGCATCAATGGGGAGCAGGTCGAGTTTGATGAAGATTTATGGGGCGGACTGCTCGATCACATCTGTGTGGAGGAGGACGGGCAGATTGTTGTTGTTTTCAAGGGCGGGATTGAGATTGGCGTGGGAGGATAACTCATTTTATGGCATGCTTTTTATGAGAAAATTTTGATTTATAAATAGTACAGATTTCAGAGCTAAGGAAGCACTGATAAATTCAGCCGCGCCATCTTGACGGACTTCATTTTATCAGTGATCCCTATATCAAAATTTTCAACCTATTATAACATAAATTCTGAAATAAAACAGAAGGGACTATTGCACACAGATAAAAACTTCGTGCAAAAGTCCCTTCAAAAATCTCACTCAGTGCACCTCCACCTGACACATCCGCATCGCGGCGAGAGCGTTCCTGTGGCTCTCGGGGGTGACGCCCGCACAGCAGGAGGCATCGACGCTGATGCGTTTCTCGGGATGAAACGCCTTCGCGATGAGGGCGTTGGAGATGACGCAGATGTCGGTGCACAGACCAACGAACTCGATTTCGTCGTAGTCCGTGAGGATGGCAGGGAGGTTCGTTGCACCGAAGGTGGGTTTTTCGACGACGGCTGCCGCCTCTCGGACAAACGGCTGCAATGGCTCCGCGATCTGCCAGCCCACCGTGCCACGGATGCAGTGTTCGACAGGTAGCTTCTGCCCCTCCTGGGTCGCGAGGTAGTCTGCGCCGTGCGTGTCCATGGTGAAAATGAATGCTGTCCCCTGCTCTCCTGTGAGCTTCGCCACGAGGCGCGGCAGCATCTCCTGTGCCTCAGGTGTTCCGAGCGCCCCGTCAATAAAGTCATTCTGCATATCCACGACAACGATTGCCTTGTGCATGATCGGTTCCTCCATATCCATGTAATCACGATCATTATATCATATATGCACAAGAAAAGCGTCCTCTCCATCGGAAAGGACGCTGCGCGGCAGGAGATTCTCACGTATTCTTTGCGATGATCGCGCCAATGACGGCACCGGCAATAATCGCTGTATTGACGCTGCCCTGTGAATACTTCTTGCCGCCTTTGCGGGACTTGCGTTTTCCCCCCATGCGAGCTGCTGCACATCCGCACGCCCGTCAAGACGCTCGAATGCCGCGGGTGTCACGCGCTGATCTGCGCGGGGCGCACTTGCGGAGACCTCGGCAACGCCCGCCACGCCATAGCTCATGGCACCGATTAGGGCGGCAATCGCGGTTCTCTTCATCATGTTCGTTGTCATCATATGAATCACATCCTTTTTGTCGGCAGACCATGATCTCTTCCCGTTACAGTGAGATCATACCGCACATGGATGGGAAACGGATTCGATGGGCGTTCGAGCTTTTTAAGACTTACTTCTAATTTTTTGTGTGTGCATAAAAATTGATTGAGGTCGGCTGAAATGTATCCTATGCCTGATATTGTCAAGAACAGTTGACAAATTTCTCACAAGGGAACGACCGTTTAAGTGGTTGCGGCAATGGAGTCATATTACGGGAAATTACTTTTGTGATGGAATGGAGTGTGGATATGTCAATCATTTTGAATTTGATTGTTTTACCGATCATGGCACTGTTTTATGCGATATATGATATGTGGCTGCGGAGTCAGAGGGGGAGATGGGCAAATGGTGGGCGAATATCGCTTTACAACGTAGCGTCCGAAGGGGCGGTGACTTGTAGCAGATGTGTAACGGGGTTGTGAGATTGATTGCAGAAACTTTATAAGGAGAGTATTTATGCCATTGGATGAGGTTATTGATTTAGTATTGGATGGTAACAGCGTATTGTTTTTGGGCTCTGGTTTTTCGGTCGGTGCTGTTAATAAGCGCGGAGAAAAGTTTTTGACCGGCGAGGAACTGAAACGTTACTTTGCGAAAAAATGTGAAGAGCTGAGCGATGAGGAGTATGTAAGGTATAATCTGGCGGATATTACCCAATATTATATAGATCAGGCGGCATCTTGCTCTGAAAAAGAGAGGCGAAAACAGAATCTGATTCACGATCTGCAAGACTTGTTTTGCGTTTCCTGTGTTGAGGACTATCATAATGTTATTTTATCCGTCCCGTGGAAACGGATCTATACAACGAATTATGATGATGTCGTTGAGGTCTCATCTAAAAGCCACGGGAATGAGAGAGTGCCGATTGTTTTGTCTGAGTCGATTCAGCAATATGTCAAGAAGAATATATGTGTGCACTTAAATGGATATATAAAAGAGCTTTCGGTACAAACCATTAAGGAAGCACTGATCAATTCAGCTTGTGTCTCTTGCCGCATCTTTTTTGCCCACACTTCGGCGGAACATCCTCCACAGAGCTCTGCTCTGCGTCCGGTTTTCCTCGTTGTTCGGACGAAAAATCTACGCCAATCTGAGAGGCTGTTGTATCAGCGATTCCCTAAAAACAATTTGTGCTCTCTTCTCTCTATTATAGACGAAAATGCGACGGAGCGCACTGTAGTAAATGACAGCTTGACAAAATTTTTATTGATATAATATGATGTAAATATCGAATCATTTGATATTTCGGAAAGGAGCATTCCCATGACAACCAGATTCCCCATCCGCCTCATTGCTGCCGCACTCTTCGCTCTGGCTGCCGTTCTCGGTGTACCGAACGCACAGGACGCATCGCCCTCCCTCGGCACGCCCGTCGCTGCGGCGCAGGAGGCACAGACAGAGCCGCGCTACTGGCAGATGTACTACAACTTCGCCCCACCGACGGATGCATTCATCGCAGAGCTTGCGGCAGAGCAGGGTGTCGCCTATACCCCGGGCAAGAAGGGTGAGGCACGTTTCTATGGCGATGACGGCCGCCCGATCTACCCGAGCAACGACGGCGCTGTCGGCGTGATCGTGACCATCACACTGCCCGCAGGCGACGTGCTGACGCGCTACGGGAAGCCGACAGGACGCTATGTCTCGCCCGACGGCATAACCTTCGAGCAACGATCGTTGCCGAGCACGACCAGCGAGGGCGATTTCCACGTCTACTGTGTCGACCGCAGCATTGACGGTGTGCAGAAAGGGAAGATCGCACCGTGGTTTGGTCGCCTGGGCGGCGGCATCCAGTACAAACTCCCCGACCGCATCGTGCATCTGATGGAGGCCTCCTTCCTACACGAGTTGGACTTAGTCGAGGAGAACGAGGCGGCATAATACACGAGCTGCTATAGAACGAATTTTCCGACTGCACTTCTTCTTGTATTCCTCCCGCTTTTTTTCTATAATGGAAAGAATTCTACACGGATAGGGGTGCTCTCATGAAGATTCCAATGCGTCAATATATGGCGCTGTTCGGCATTACGATTGCGGCATTTATCTTTAACACATCCGAGTTCATACCGATCGCCCTGCTCATCGATATCTCGGAGTCGTTCTCCATGACGGAAGCAGCGACGGGGCAGATGATCACGATCTATGCGTGGGTGGTTGCTCTGCTCTCACTGCCGCTCATGCTGCTGACCTGCCGTATGGAGCTGAAGCGGCTTCTGCTCCTCATGGTCGCGCTCTTTGGCATCGGGCAGCTCGTCTCGGGACTCGCGACGAGCTATGATATGCTGCTCGGCGCACGCATCATCGTCGCCTGTGCGCATTCGATTTTCTGGTCGATTGCCGCACCTCTTGCGACGTGTCTCGTGACGCGCGAGCATCGGCCAACAGCACTCAGCATGATTGTGACGGGCAGCTCCGTCGCGACGATTGTCGGGCTTCCGCTCGGGCGTGTGATCGGCCTCGCGGCAGGATGGCGCATGACGTTCCTGCTGCTCGCCCTGGTTGCCGTCATTGCGTTTGTCTATCTCGCACTTCTCCTGCCGAAACGGGCACCGGGAGAGGGCTTCACCATCGGCGAACTGCCGTCGCTCGTCCGCCAGCCTGCGCTTGCGTGCATTTACATCATGACGGCACTCTTTGCAACGGCGTACTTCACGATGTACAGCTACATCGAACCGTTCCTGCACAGTGTCGCGGCGTTCTCGCCTGATCTGATTACGACGGCACTCATGCTGCTCGGCGTCAGCGGCATCGCCGCGAGCCTCGTTTTCTCCAGGATGTATGGAAGGCGTCGCTTTTTCCTGCTGCGCTGGTGTCTCGTTGGAGTCGCGGCCATGCTCTTCCTCTGGCAGGCAGCATCCATCTCCGTCGGCACGATGATCGTACTCACGATGCTGCTCGGGATGCTCGCAACACTCTACAACACGATGTTCCAGGCAGAGGTTCTCGCCACTGTCCCGCGCGACGCATCGACCGTTGCGACGTCGATCTACTCGGGCATCTTCAACCTCGGCATCGGCAGCGGAACATACATCGGCGGGCTCGCGGCGGGGGACGGCCACCTCGCTCACATCGGCTACATCGGCGCGGCGATTGCCGGCGCTGCAGCCCTTCTTTGCCGCTACGTCTATGTGAGAGACGTGCAGGGGAGATAAGCTCATACACAAAAAAGTCCCGCTGCATTCGGAGACAACCGAATGCGGCGGGACTTTTTGAGGAGCGCAAGGAGTGATAGGATGAAGCTGCCATCGTGTGTCCTGCCCTTTTTCTACTCTCGTACGATAAGGGAAGCACTGATAAATTCAGCCACGCCATCTTGACGCATCTTTTTTGCCCGCACTGCGTCGGCAAATCCTCCACATAGCTTTGGCTATGCGTCCGGTTTGCCTCCTTGTTCGGACGAAAAAATCTACGCCAATCTGACGGACTTCATTTTATCAGCGATTCCCTAAGAAAAAAAGAGAGAATTCATTTATCCATAGTTGGGGGTTGGATACTCTTTTTTGTGCAAAGAATTATTAGGAACATGACTTGCTTTATGTTATAATTTGATCATATTGAAAGTTCTTTGATGATTTGCAAATAATTTTATCCATCCCACAATATGTCCATGCGAAGGATTATGATAGTAATAGATCAGAGAATCCTTTCACTTGAAATTTACGTTTACGACGAAATGGCTAAAATTGCGGAGGATAAGTATCGACGATATTCTATCAATTATGGAGACATATATAGTGAATGAGGAGATAATTTATTCCCCACAAATTAATGAGCTTTTGCAGTCGGCTTGTTCTATAGTTGCTCCCCCCCAAAGAGGTTGATGAATACAATATTTTTTCTGTGCTTGAAATTTCTGATAAAGAAGATATTATGTGCAGAATGTTAGCTGACTTGCTTAATCCCAGAGGGCAACATGGATAGGGGGCTATTTTTCTGTATGTGTTTTTAGAATATATAGTAGGGATAAAAGAGAAAGGAAAACTAGAAGAATATACAAACGGTGTTTTTGTGAAAAAAGAATATTCTACAAAATGTGATGATAATCCAAGTGGGCAAACAGATTTGGCGGTAGATTCAAAAAAAGACGATGGCAGAATTGATATTGTAATTTATAGGCTAAAAGTTTAACGAGAACTTGCGACAATTAAACTTGCAATTTGCCTTACAAAAACCCTTGACCACAACATTAACAGGAGAACAATATGAGACTATGGCATGAAAAACTTATCCACTTATTGCCTAAAAATCAGCTTCTTGGACAACATAGGGAATGTTGTGCTCTGAGGGGCAATGGATGGAAAAAGAGACATAAAACTGTGGACTATGTGTTTACATATTCCCCGTATCATCTTTTTATTTACCATGTATTGGTTATGGAGGAGATGGAAAAAAGAGGATATAATGTTTCTGCGGAATGGAAAGATAAAAATTATAGAGGAAGGACAGCAGAAAAGTACGATAATCTTAAAGAGGAAATTATAAGCAGTCCAATTTACAAAGAGCATAATATTGAATATCTGGCTGATTGCATAGAAAATTTGAGAGGTAAAGGTATACATTTAAAAGTATAGAAGTTGTGGAGGAGTAAGCGGAAGCCATAGGAGAACTCCTTCTTGGCATGGTCGTAGAGGCGGGCGAAAAGCTCCACCTTTTTGGAGCGGGCGCGATGGTAGATGGAATCGTCAAGGATGAGCACGTTAATGCGATCTGCATGAGTCAGGGGAGCGAGCGTGTCATAGATGATGGCGGCGGCAATCTCTGTCGTGAATCTGCGCCAGTGGATTCGGCAAGAGTTCATGAAGCGGTAGAACGTATCCTTGCCAAAAGGCATGGCGGTACGCTGGAGATGCATCTGCGTGTAGACGGAACGCTGCTGGAACACCATGCGGAAAACCAGCAGGAAGATGCTAAGGACAGGGACGCCGCGAAGCTTGTACGCATTTGCCGTACGGAGGATGCGACTGACTTGATAGCGACGGAAAAAGACCTGCATTTTCTTAGAAAGCAGTTCCTCGTCTTGGTGGTTTTGTGTTATACTGTTCATAGCATGAGCCTCCATTGGATGTTTTTTGTTTGACACTTAAAATTATACCAAATGGATGTCGCTCATGCTATTTTATTTGCCAAGACGATAGATATTTCAAGGGTTACAGCAGATTATTCATCTGCGAAGTTTGAGTAAATAAAAGAGAAAGTGTTTACTTCATATGGTTATGTTACAATCATACAAGGTTTTGGAAGGAATGGAGCTTTATGAAACAACAGATCTCATATAACTTCGCACCCCTTTTATCTTTTTTTCGTCACGAGGCAGCCAGTGGCATCCTCCTGCTGCTCTTTGCATTGATTGCTATTGCTCTCGCGAACAGTCCGCTGGCCGGGCGCTACACCGAAGCTCTCGCATGGGTACCGATCGATGGGCCAACGGCGTGGCATCTCGACCTCTCAATACTGCTCTGGGTCAATGACGGTTTGATGGCGGTATTTTTCTTTGTTATCGGACTGGAGATCAAGCGTGAGATTTTCTTCGGTGAGCTGCAGTCGCTTTCGGCGACCATTCTGCCCATCGCTGCTGCAATCGGCGGCGTTGTCGTTCCGGCACTTATCTATGTCGCCGTCAACGCAGGCGGCTCTCCCGAAGCAATGGCCGGATGGGGCATTCCGATGGCGACCGATATTGCATTCTCCCTCGGCATTCTCTCCATCGCTGCACGTAGCGCACCAATTTCCGTTGTTATTTTTCTGACTGCACTTGCAATTGTCGATGATCTCGGCGCAATTCTCGTCATAGCGCTCTTCTATACAAGCTCATTCTCCCTGCCTGCTCTGCTCGCGGGGATTGTTGCGCTTCTGGCGGCATTCGTTCTGAATCGTTGCGTGAGACGCAGTACTTCCGCCTATATTGTTGTCGGTATGATCGCGTGGTTCGCATTTCTCAATGCAGGCATTCATCCGACCGTCGCAGGCGTTGCGCTTGCCTTTGCCATCCCCGTTGATCGCGCAAACCCTGAGCAGTCCATGCTCTATGTCCTCGAGCATCGTCTCGAACCGTGGTCGGCATACGTCATCATGCCGATTTTCGCCCTTGCCAACGCGGGCGTTGTCCTGCCGGGGGGTCTTTCTGTACTCGCCGAGCCGATCGCTCTTGGTATCGTTCTCGGTCTTGTTGTCGGCAAGCCGCTCGGTATCTGCGGAGCCGTTCTCCTGCTGAATAAAGTCTTTCGTCTGCCTCTTCCATCCAATCTGCACATTGGTCACATCGTCGGCGCGGGCTGTCTTGCCGGCATCGGTTTTACTATGTCTCTCTTCATCTCATCGCTCGCTTTCCCGGATTTTGCACATCTTTCTACGGCAAAGCTCGGCATCATCGTAGCATCGCTCATCTCGGGCATTGTCGGTGCATCAATTTTCCTTGTACTCGGACGACGCTCCTCTGCGGCATGAGTACGTTGTCACAACCAATAGAAAACAAGTGTTTGATGATTCTTGGCGAAAGATAAATTCCATAGAGATGAAGGAGATGATTTGTTTGATTTTGGATAAGCTAAAAAATTTTTTGACTTGCATGGAGACATTGCGTCAATACAGGAAATTACAGAGCGGATCAACGCTGGCGTTCAGTTTCGGGGGACGAATCTCAGTGTCCTGATGCTGGCGATCTTCATTGCCTCCATCGGTCTCAATATGAACAGTACGGCAGTCATTATCGGCGCGATGCTGATCTCTCCGCTGATGGGGTCGATCCTTGGGATTGGCTATGGACTTGCTCGTTATGACGGCACATATATCCGTTCCAGCGCAGGGAGTCTGTTCGCCCAAGTGTTCATTTCGGTGGCCACATCGACGCTTTATTTTTCCCTCACCCCCATAGATACACCCTCGCCGGAACTGCTTGCACGGACATCGCCGACCATCTGGGATGTTTTGATCGCGGTCTTTGGCGGTCTCGCGGGCATCATCGGCGTAACCCGCAAAGAAGGTGGGAATGTCATTCCCGGTGTTGCGATTGCGACGGCACTTATGCCGCCTCTCTGTACCGCAGGGTATGGCATTGCCACGGGCGTGACGGCGTACACCGTGGGGGCGCTCTATCTGTTCTTTATCAACAGTTTCTTTATTTGCCTGACGGCATTCATCGTCCTGAAAATCATAGATATCCCCTCCAAGGTCGAGCGGGACTCCGTGGAATTTTCAAGACAGAAACGCTATTTGCTGACCGCTGCCATACTTGTCACATTGCCCAGCTGTTTTTTTGCATATCAGAGCGTGCAGGAAAATCTGGAGAACGAGCAGGCAAAGAGTTATATTGAGGAGAATTTCAAAGCACCGCCCCGTCTGGCAATCTCCTATACGTTGGACAACGAGAAGAAAATGCTGACGGTATTTACGAGTGCCGGAATACCGGAGGACGACTTGGCGGCATTGACGGAAAAGCTGCATGAAAAGACACATCTCAGACCGTTCCAACTGGAGGTCTTTTCTGCGGAGACAGTGGAAGAGCGAGAAAAGATGGAGGCGATGATTGAGCGGAGACTCCGCGAGGTTGAAAAAAGAGCCATTCCCTCCGTGCAGGAACAGCAGACTGTGACCGCACTCAAGTCTGCCCGCGAGGAAAGCGAGAAGCAGGGCACCTACATATTGGACTGGAATCGTGAGGCACGTATCGTATTTCCGCAAATCTCACGCATCGCCGTCGGGAGTGTACACGCCCCGGATCCGGCGGCGAATAAAGCGGCGTCTCTGCGTGAAACGCACATTGCGTTCGTATATCTCCAAGCCGATCTGGACGAAGCATCGCGTGCGCGTCTGACCGAATGGATTTCTGCCAAAGCACAGCATCGTGTAGAAGTACACTTCCTCCCCGAAGTCCCTGCAGCAGAGGAAAACAAGGGGACGTAATCCGTGTCTGAGGAAGAAATTCGTATATCGTAAAGAAAAAAACGGGACTACAACCGTTCAGATTGTGTAACTCGGTGTGTTTTCATGGGGAAGCGCATGAAAAACAAAGTGTACCTTTTTCCGGATAGGTTTCCAAGTTCATAACACACAGCAGAGATTCCATTCGCTCTACCTAGCGTCTGGAATCTCTCTTTCTTTTGCAAAGAATCATTAGCCATCTTCCCCTATCCTGTGTTATAATTTTCTTATATTTGAAACGTAGGAGGGAAGGCCGTTGTTTGCAAAGACTTATGGTGCGACGACCCTCGGGATCGATGGACGGATTATCGACGTTGAGGTGGATGTGTCGCCCGGGCTGCCGGGCTTTGAGCTGGTCGGGCTTCCCGATACGTCGGTGAAGGAGTCGAAGGAGCGGGTACGGACGGCAATTCGGAACTCCGGCATTCAGCTGCGGCAGGAGCGTGTGACGGTCAATCTTGCACCCGCCGATGTGCGAAAGGACAGTTCTGGGCTTGATCTGCCGATTGCGGTTGGTCTCCTTGCATCCTACGGTATGGTTCCGGAGACGGCGGTGCATAACGCGCTCTTCTCGGCAGAGCTTTCCCTCGATGGGAACTGCCGTCCGATCAGCGGCATTCTCCCGATGGCGATTACGGCGCGGGAACATGGGCTGACAGAGTTTTACGTTGCACCGTCGAATGCAGACGAGGCACTCCTTATTGACGGGCTGAAGGTCTTTGCAGTAGAGAATCTGGCACAGCTTGTGCGTCATTTGACAGGCACGGAGACGCTGACTCCCGCTGTGCCACAAGGAACAGAGCAGAAAAAGGATGCCGCTTTCACCGATGACTTTGCGGACGTTCAGGGACAGTATCAGGCGAAACGTGCGCTTGAGATTGCAGCGGCAGGAGGGCACAATGTCCTCATGGTTGGCGTGCCCGGTTCGGGCAAGACAATGCTTGCGCGCCGCATGAGTTCGATCCTGCCCGAACTGACGAAGGAAGAAGCCATCGAGATCACAAAGATCTACAGTATTTCGGGATTGCTCGGCAAGGATACAGGGCTTGTGACGACGCGTCCCTTCCGCAGTCCGCATCATACCTCCTCGACGGTGGCGATGATCGGCGGCGGGAGCATCCCACGTCCGGGCGAGGTGACACTCGCGCATCACGGCGTTCTCTTTCTCGACGAGCTGCCGGAGTTCAGCAAGAAGACGCTTGAGGTGCTGCGCGAACCGATTGAGGATCGCCAGATTACGGTATCGCGTGCCAACGCAACGCTGACCTTTCCCTCTAGTATCATTTTGGTAGCGGCAATGAACGAAGTAACGTCGATAACGATACAATGTGGTGATGAACGAGAAGCGGCTTGATACTCCATCGAATTATACGAATTGGTGGGGAAAGCTAAAGGAGACTGTAGGGGTGAGTACATAGAAGTTCCCTCACAGATTTTTATTTTTTGGGGAAATTATTGCACGATTTATGGATAACAATTTCGCATAGAACTCACACTCAAAAACGGCGCGTAGCTTTTAGCTACACGCCGTTCGGTTTATTTTGATTTTCTTCATGCTTTCGATGGTTTTTTCTGCATTGCCGTCTCACCGAACTGTGAATGTATTTCACAAATGTGCCAGAAGTTCCTGTAGGAGTGCCTCATCTTGCAAAAGCGTGATGGCAAAACACTTCTTTCCGGCATCTTTGAGCGATGCGCCAATGTGATATGCCTCTTGGTGGTCAAGAATAAGGAAACGGTCGTGAAAGGCGTTGGTGTGATTGATGGTAAGCGCTGGATATTGGCTGTTGAAGGTCGCAACATCTGCTGCCGTCAATCTCGTATTGTTGAATGTGTGGATTTCCACGGAAACATTAGCTTGTTTTTTTGCCAACAGATTGAGCGTCCCTATATCCACATAGCCGTCAATGAGAATGATGTCCTTGGTAGCCTTTTGAATCAAGCTCGCCAACAAGCTAAAGGCATCGTAGATTTGTCCGTTGAAGAATATCTTTTGGTTGGACTCTGTATGAGTGTGTATGAAATCAAATATCTGCTCGAATTTTTCATCGGCTTCTTTTTGATAGGTGAGTTGTTTTAGCTCCATTCGCTCTATGCGCTCGAAAAGATGGGCATTGCTGGCGATGAAATGCCGCATCTCAACAAAAGCCCGCATAATGCCGATGCTGACCTCTATGGCGACATCACTTCTCAGTACCCCGGACAGCATGGAAATCCCTTGCTCGGTGTAGACATAGGGGAGATAGCGTCTGCCGCCATGCACAGTGTCACTTGAAATCCCAATTTGGGATTTCAAGATTTCAAACTCATCTTCTGTGAGTTGAAAGCGAAAATCCTCTGGAAAGCGACGAGCGTTGCGGGCTACATTACGGTTCAGTATCCTTGTTTCTACCTGATAAAGCCGCGCCAAATCTGAGTCTAGCATGACTTGAATGCCACGAACGGTGTATACCAAATTCCGTATGTGGCTTGTGTCTATCGGCGCTATGGATGTCTGATCAAGGGCTTTTTCACTCATAAAAGTTCCTTTCCTTTTGAGGTGCCAAATTGGGATCTCAAATTTTGCTGGTGAATAGCAATTAACCAAATTTTCTTGAGGTAGCCTTTACTAGTTCTACAGAAATATTCCTGCAGAGAATTGCTGACAGCATAGCTATGCTCTGTTCGGTAAAGGCGTAAGGCGGGATTCGCTGCCCGCCATGTGCGGAACTTGACATCACAATTCGTGATGTCAAGTTTGCCTCCTCCTTGGTTAACTGGAAGCAATATCTTTCGGGAAATCTTTTCTGATTCCGCTTCACAGCCTGATTCAGAACCCGTGTCTCCACTTGGTAGAGCATAGCAAGATCGCTGGCAAGCATCACCTGTTGATTACGTAGTGTAAATAAATCGGCTGATATTTGGAGTGTCCGTGGCCGACGAGATGGACACTGGTTGAATTTCTTTCATGATGCTTTACCTCCTCGATAATTGGTGTGTTGCATCCCTCGGTTTTTTTATGTAGCTGGGCATGAGAAGGAAAAATTAGCTTCTCCCTTACACAAGTTGTTATACGTTATTGGAACTTCCTGCCTGTGCGCTTATTGAAGTGATAAACAGAAACTTGGAATAGGGGGAGTGCGAAGTTTTAGCTACTGAAACAAATCAAACAAATCGTCGCCAATAGTTTGCTCCTTATCAATGAGTTCCTGCATATATGCTCTAACGGCTAAAAACTCTGCCCTTATTGGAAAATCATCACTTTCAAGTAAGTGGATAGTATCTTCATGTTTCTCTGGCTTTCTTAGGATGGCCTCGATATCAATTTCATAATATCTTCCGATGACCTCAGGCTCTCCGAAGTACTCCTCATATTCCCAAGGTACATCATCCTTGTTTATCAGAGTACCCGATTCGAACTCAGGGGATTTATAATCTGAATCCAGATACACCCATTCGTCCAAAAGATATTCATCCTCTTGTGGTAATTCATCAAAGTCCAACGTCGCAGCTATATCTTGGATTCTGATAATAGCATTGTAAATAAAGGAGTTTGGTTCATTGTCAATCAGTAGGTTTGTTTCACCGCTTTCGTAGGACAGCGTAGGATACAATTTCTCAAGAAAGGTCCAATAACCATTTTCAGCATCACACATCTCGAAGAGTGATTGTAAAAATGGAGAGAATATATACTCTTCAATTTTCTCCGGGATCATGTCATACAGCATATTGAATGTCTGATCTGAATAGTGACGGCGATTCTTGTTTTCAAAAAAATCCCCAATTGCTTTCAACGTCTTATCTTTTTGCTTTGAAAAGTACAAGGCGCAGAAATATTCTTGGAAAGAGCGATGGGTGAAATGATACTTTCCGTTCTCATAAAACATAAGGCACATATTTTCAACGATGTCATCTCTGAAATCTGATGCCGTAACCCTATGCTGTTCTTTTGTGCGTTCGTGCAGACTGTTAAAATACTGATCAAACAGAAGATCCGTGAATTCAAACTTCTCATCACGATAGCTTCGTGCGCAGAACTCAGCAAAATAGTCTGCAAACCGATCTGCAGTCAATCCTGTCTTTAAGACGCGTTTGTATGCTCCTTTGCTTGCATCGTGTTTTTGGGATAATGTGATGTATGCCTCTCTGTAAAAAATATGCATTTTTGATGGAATCTCTGCAAATTGCTCATACGTCATAAGCATGATGGTGAGAAGGAGTGGATTTTCGGTGAACTCCATATGTGTACGAAATAGGGTGTTATCTAATTCATTTCGGAAATTCGCCTTGATTGCCGGCTCGTCCGGTCTAAAATCCAACTTGTCAATCAGTGAAAGTGCCTGTTCTTTAGTAAATGGGCAGAGGTTGAGTACGGTAAATCTATGAAGGGATATAAATGCTCCGGCTGGGCGAGAGGATATGACGAACATGTTATCGGTGTACTTGTCGGCAAAAAATTCAAGGTCATGTTCGAACTTCTTCCTACAGTCTGATTTTATTTCATCTAAGCCATCAAACAGTAGCAAGCACGATCCATGTGAGAGTAGTTTTGAGAGGTCGTTTAGTTTTTTAGATCCACCGAGACCCTCAAATTTTTCAAAAATGTAATCCAATAAGCTGTCATAGGAATCACTGTAGTCCTTCAAAGGAATAAAGATAGGAATTTTCCCAAACTCATCAAAATGCTCTATGGAATCCAAAAGAAGGTGACGCATCATCATCGATTTTCCGAGACCGCCCGTACCGGAAATCAAGATGAAATTTGAACACTCGTGCAGTAATTGTGCTGTACTGTTTTCTATAATTTTCGTTTGGTAACGGTTCTTTTTAATATAGATCCTTTGCTCGATATTGTTGCAGATGTAAAAGTTATAAAACTCCACAGGTGCATCGTTATAAAGAAGGGTCTTCAATTTATTGTATTTTTCACGAGTATTTTTAAGATAAGCACGGTATTCGTCTTGGGGAGAACGCATTTTTCTCCGAACCGCCCAATCAAGCTCAAAATTGCTAGACCTCTTATCGACCAGAACCTTACGTGATCTGATGGAATCTTTCTGATTGTCTGATACAGATCCGTCGACCTGAATTATATGGACAGAAACATTATTGTCCCAGTTCTTTCCAACCTCTGAATTAAACTTGCGCCTTGCTCTCTTTACAGTAGGTCTATCATGCCACGACTCAATAGTAGTTGCACCAACGGTGTTATCTGCTCGGTTCAATAAAATGAAATGCCAAATACCAAGAAGGAACGGCTGCAGGTCGATGTTCTGCGCCGTGAACATATGGTTTTTATCCATTGGATGACCGTTTTGGTCAACGTAGAATATTTCATCTGTGATACTGGGATCTCGGCTGATCGTATCGAGAATGGCACGAACGAGCCAGCTCCCCATGTTTTTCTCATCGATAAAAGACGATGAAAATTGGCACATGCGCTGAAGAGGGGAAGAAAAAGTCTTTTTTATCTCACGGTCAAACGTGTGAATGAGCTCTTCTTTATCGAATGGAAGATATTCATTGGCAGAGAGCCTGCACGCTTTATATGAAGAAGTATGGGTTCGGATCGAACGTCCCGCAGGAGAAATATAGTCGGGGAAAGCCACACGGATAAGTCCTTCAAGAACTTCACTGTCATTCAGACCGTCCTTTTCGCCAACCGCATTTTTCCTGGCGGCGGTTCTCTGTTTTCTTGCCTGAAGAAGAAGGGTGAAGAAGGTACCGCCGCACAATGTGTATTCTTTGTTTTCCAGCATAAAAATACCTCATTTGCAAGTATTGACACTATTAACGCAGTTGACGCTATTGACTGCCGTTCACTGTTTACAGCAACACTATTGTATATAGGATGAGCCTCAGAGATTGAATCTCTGGGGCTTTATTTTTTGACGATTGTGCATGTATCAATTATATCACGGCTTTTCTGATTTTATAAGGAAAAATTCTAATCAAAAAGCGGTGACCAAATCGGATGTATGTGTCCGCTCCTATGTAGAGAAAGATTTTTAAGGTGGTGGTAGGAAGATTCAAATTCGGTTTCCCTAAGTAAGTCAATCTGTTGTCCAAGATGGCCATAGGACGGCGGGATGCGAATAGGGATGCTGACAGGTAACGAGCTTGTCAGTATCTCTATGCTCCCACCGTGCTTCTTTATGCCCATTTTCGGATAGAAGCCCGTGCGTAGTTTTGCATCCCGCCGTTCGGCAAGAACGAAAGGAACGCAAAACTATGAAAATCCAGCTCAACGGCATCATTAAAGACTACTCCGCGCAGGAGGTCAAGGCACTCCGACAGCAGGGACATCGTTTTCAGCTCAGTAAGAAGCTGGGCGTGTATGTCCCCGTCCTGATTCAGATCCACGAAAACGGAAGATTACGGGATACGGGCATGGACGAACTCGTCCGGCGAAAGGCTACCGGAGAAAAGTTCCTCAAGGCGTCGGAGCGGGCAATTTATACACCTGTCGATGCCGAGCAATACTCTGCTGTCATGCGACCGATCTGGCGGGAGGATAAGCGGGAAAAGCGTGGGCAGCACTGTATCTATGAAGGAAAACCCTGCTGCGCCAATCGCAGCTGTGATGGCTGCTCACATCCCGTGTATCGGACAATCTCCTTGGAGCGTGCGGTGGAAGTCAACGATCCCGCGCTTCCCGTTCACGAGGATGTCACCGAGACCGTCAGTTGCAGAGAGCGCAATCGCAAATTGTACGAGGCTCTCGGTGAACTCGATCCCATCGACCATGAAATTCTCGTCCGCAAGGCGGCGGGAGAGTCGGAGCGTGCGATTGCCGCTGCTGTCGGCTTCAAATCTAAGGAAAGCGTCCGCAAGCGCATGAATAAGTTCATGCCCGGGCTTCAGGCACAGCTCAAAGATTTTATGTAAAAATCGGTGACCAAAACATACGGTGGTGTCCTCTTCTTTATAGGAGGGTGAAAATCCCCGCAGTCAATCGAAAGGAAGTGATCTCCATGCGGGAGGAAAATGAAGCAATAGCCGAGCTTATCGGCGTTCTTCACCGACTGGTCGATGTCTTGGAGGAATTCGTGCAGAGTTCTGAAGGAGAGAAACCGTTGCCAACGGAGAAGACAGAAGCACCGACCCTTGAGGAGGTACGCGCCGTACTTGCGAAACTCTCTGTCGCAGGACATAGTGGCGCCGTCAAGGCACTGATTGCCAAGTTCGGTGCGGACAAACTCAGCGACATCGTACCGGAGCAGTATGTGGCACTCTTGAAGGAGGCTGAGCGCATTGGCACGTAAGCACGCCGTCCTCTCTGCATCTTCTGCCGCACGATGGATTGCCTGTCCGCCGTCGGCACGGCTCAATGCGGATAAATCCGATATGCCGAGCGAGTATGCCGCCCAAGGGACTGACGCACATGCGCTCTGCGAGTACAAACTCCGCAAGGCTCTGGGCGAAAAGGCACGTGATCCGACCAAGCATCTCGCCTCCTATGACACTGAGATGGAAGAATGTGCCGAGGCATACTGCCAGTTCGTGATGGAACTGGTCGGTCAGTTCCGCGCCGAGAGTAAGGACACGATGGTTTCGGTGGAGCAGCGCGTCGACTTCTCGGCGTTTGTGCCGGATGGCTTCGGCACAGCCGACACGCTCATCGTCTCCGGTAAGACCGTCTGCATTGTGGACTACAAGCACGGCAAGGGCATCGAGGTCAGTGCAGACCATAATCCGCAGATGATGTGCTACGCGCTCGGCTGCGTCCAGTTGTTCGACGGTCTGTACGACATCGGCGATGTGCGGATGGTGATCTTTCAACCTCGTCTCGCCAACATCTCAGAGTTCAGCATCTCGAAAGCCAACCTTCTGGCATGGGCGGCAGATACGCTTGTACCTGCGGCAAAGCTGACACACGCAGGAGAAGGCGAGTTCAGTGCAGGGGCGCACTGTCAGTTCTGCAAGATCAAGGCGACCTGCCGTAAACGGGCAGAGTACAATCTGGAACTCGCCCGGTATGACTTCGAGATGCCGCCGACACTGGAGGATGCCGAGGTGGAGGCGGTGCTTGCAAAAGCCGACACGCTCGCCGCATGGGTCAGCGACATCAAGGAATACGCCTTGCAGCGGGCAATCCAAGGAAAACAGTGGGCGGACTGGAAACTGGTCGAAGGCCGCTCGAATCGGAAGTACACCGATGAGACGGCGGTCGCCAAAACCGTCAAAGAAGCAGGCTTTGAGCCGTATGAGCAAAAACTGCTCGGGATTACAGCAATGACTGCACTTCTTGGAAAAAGTAAGTTTGAGGAACTGCTCGGAGGCTTCATCGTAAAGCCACAGGGGAAACCAACCCTCGCTCCGATGAGCGACAAGCGGCCTGTGATGAATACCGCAGCAGAAGATTTTAAGGAAAGTTGAGGAAAAGTACCATGGCAAAAGTTATCAATCCGACAAAAGTGATCACGGGAGTCAAAACACGTTGGAGCTATGCCAACGTCTGGCAGGCAAAGTCCATCAACGGCGGTGCACTGAAGTTCAGCGTATCACTCATCATTCCGAAGAGTGATACCAAAACCGTGACGGCAGTCAAGAACGCCATTCAGGCGGCATACGATGAGGGACAGAGCAAACTCAAGGGCAACAGTAAGTCCGTTCCCGCACTCACGGCGATCAAGACACCACTCCGTGATGGTGATGCGGAACGCCCGGACGATGAGGCGTATAAGGACAGCTACTTCATCAATGCAAACTCGGCCACAGCTCCCGGTATCGTGGATGCCGCCCGCAATCCGATCATCGAGCACTCGGAGGTCTACTCCGGTGTGTACGGACGCGCAAGCATCAACTTCTACGCATTCAACAGCAACGGCAATCGCGGAATTGCCTGTGGGCTGAACAACCTGCAGAAGATTTCCGACGGGGAGCATCTCGGCGGAAAGACACGTGCCGAGGATGATTTCACTGATGAGGACGAAGATTTCCTTAGCTAAATAGGACTAGGTGACATGGGCAGTGGGGATTCGTCTTCACTGCCTTTGTCACGGAAGGAGACGTGACATGGAATCATTGTCTATCGATCTTGAAACTCGGAGCAGTGTGGATATTGGGAAAAGTGGTGTTTATCGATACGCAGAGGCAGAGGATTTCGCGATCTTGCTCTTTGGATATTCCGTGGACGGCGGTGCTGTGCAGGTCATTGACATTGCTAACGGAGAACAGATTCCGCAGGAAATTCTGGATGCTCTGACCGATGAGAGCGTCATCAAGTGGGCATTCAACGCCAACTTTGAACGTGTGTGCCTGTCGCGTTACTTGTCGGACTTGGGGATAGCCCTCGATCCGTTCCATGACAATCATCCACTTTCTACGGAGTGTGCCCGCTTTCTGAGTCCCCACAGTTGGCGATGCACAATGGTCTGGTCTGCCTACATGGGACTGCCGCTCTCACTTGCCGGCGTTGGACGTGTGCTTGGACTGGAAGAGCAGAAAATGAACGAGGGTAAGGCTCTGATCCGCTATTTTTCAACGCCTCCGTTCCACGAACCCACGGGAGCGAAGTGGGACCTCTTCAAGTCTTACAACCGCCGCGATGTCGAAGTGGAGATGGCGATTCAGAAGCGTCTCTCCAAATATCCTGTGCCGCAGTCGGTGTGGGAGGAGTATGTACTCGACCAGGAGATCAATGACCGCGGGATACGTCTGGATATGCCCTTGGTGGAGAACGCCGTCCAGATCGACGTGCGAACCAAGGAAAAACTGACGGACAGGCTGAAAACTTTGACCAGCCTTGAGAACCCGAACAGTGTCACGCAGATGAAGGCATGGCTCAAGGAGCAGGGAGTTGAAACCGAGTCGCTCGACAAGAAGTCCGTGACTGCCCTCCTTGCCAATGTTCCCGATCCGCTGAAGGAAGTACTGGAACTTCGGCAGCAGCTTGCAAAATCCTCGGTGAAGAAATATCAGGCAATGCAGAATACCGTTTGCTCGGATGGTCGTGCACGGGGGATGTTCCAGTTCTATGGTGCGAACCGTACCGGGCGGTTTTCGGGACGCCACATTCAATTACAAAATCTTCCTCAGAATCATCTCGCCGACCTCGAATACGCCCGCAGTCTCGTGCGGCAGGGAAGTTTTGCGGCACTGGAACTGCTCTATGAATCCGTGCCGGATGTCCTGTCACAGCTTATCCGTACTGCTTTTATTTCCAAGGAGGGCAGAAAATTCATTGTCGCGGACTTCTCTGCCATTGAAGCACGGGTACTGTCATGGCTTGCCAAGGAACGATGGCGCATGGACGTTTTTGCAAATGATGGCGACATCTACTGCGCTACAGCGGGCAGGATGTTCCATTGCAATGTGGTCAAGCATGGAGAGAACGGGCATCTCAGGCAGTATGGTAAATTAGCAGAATTGTCGAGTGGATACGGCGGCTCCGTTGGTGCGCTGAAAGCATTCGGTGCATTGGAGTCTGGGATGAAGGAAGAGGAGCTGAATCCGCTCGTGGATGCATGGCGTGCAGCAAATCCGAACATCGTGGACTTCTGGTGGGCGGTGGATCGCGCCACGAAGGACTGTATCAAGGAGCGCAGCACAAAGGTTACCCATGGCATCCGGTTCATCTATCAAGGCAGCATGATGTTCATCGAGCTTCCGTGTGGGCGCAGGCTTGCCTATGTGAAGCCGCGCATTGGGGAGAATCAGTTTGGCGGCGAATCCGTCACTTACATGGGACTCAATCTCTCGAAAAAGTGGGCACGGATTGAATCTTACGGACCGAAGCTCGTGGAGAATGTCACGCAGGCGATCAGTCGCGACATTCTCTGCTATGCCATGCAAACGCTGCGGACGATGGACATTGTTGCACACGTCCATGATGAACTCATCATCGAATGCGACGAGCGAGTTTCTCTTTCTGCCATTTGTGAGCAGATGGCGCGAACCCCGCCTTGGGCAGACGGACTCCCGCTCCGTGCCGATGGTTTCGAGTGCCAATTCTATCAGAAAGATTGACTTCAATCCTCCCGTGAAAAATGGGAGGATTTTTGGTGACCAAAACCTCCCTGTTCGTCCTCTTACTGATGAGAGGAACTAATCAGTTTTCAAAGGGAGGAAATCTTATGTTCTATGTCAAGGAAAACATCAATGACACTCTGGAGGTCACGGTGGAAATCAACGATGAGAATGTCTTCTGTCACTGTCCGCGCTGCGGAGCGGAAGTGCCTGTTGATCTCAATGAATTCTTCGGCGATTCGGAGTTCGACCTCTTCGGCACGGCGATCTGCTGCACGGAATGCAGCAGGAAGATGAGGTGCGAGAAATGATCGAGTTCAGAAATCACGAGGGATATGCCGACCCTACGGCGCACGCAGCTCTCACGAAGGTGCTCCGACAGAATCTGTTCACTTACATCTGTTCGCCCTATCGGGACAATCCGCGCGTCAACGTCATGCGGGCGCGGCAGTACTGCAAATTTGCTGTGGGCAGGGGGCGGATACCACTCGCGCCGCATCTGTACTTTCCTCAGTTTCTGTCGGAGGTAGATGAGCGGGAGAAAGCGATGGATATGAATTTCGAGCTTCTGAGGCTGTGCGGCGAGGTTTGGGCGTTCGGCGAGCGAATCACCGAGGGCATGGCAGCGGAGATTGCTCATGCCGAGCGGCTGCAGAAGAACATCCGCTATTTCACAACGAAGTGCGAGGAGGTTTCGCCATGAAGGTAATAGAGACAGAATACAAGGGCTATCTTTTCCGCTCACGCTTGGAGGCGCGGTGGGCAGTGTTCTTTGATGCCTGCGGTGTTCGTTGGGAGTACGAGCCGGAGGGGTATGTGCTCAATAACGGTCAATGCTATTTGCCGGACTTCCTGCTCCACGATGTTGACGGAAGAGCAGGCGGGGATCTCCATGTGGAGGTCAAAGGGAAGATGACCAAGGATGATGCCGCCAAAATCAACCAGTTCAGCCAAGGTAAGCACCCGCTCCTCGTTGTTCCCGGGATTCCTGACGGAGACGGTATTGGAGATATTGAATCCTACTGCCGCGAGTGGGGGCGTTACGGTTTCCCCAGCTTTGGCGGCGGACCCTATCCCTTCAACTTTCAGACCATCGACGGAGATTACTACGTTGCTCATCCCAGCATCAACAAACAGGGCAAATTTGAGCTTTTCGGTGATGACAGCAGCTATACGATGGACAGGGACGATGCCTCCACCGTACAGGCGTTCAAGCTGGCACGGCAGGCAAGATTTGAATATGGACAGACACCGAGGGTGAGGAAGGTGCGCGTATGAGAGAATTAGCATTTTGTCTTGGCAACAGCCGTGCGGCTCTTGTCTGGCATCCAGGAAAAATGACGATGGACGCTCTTTGGGAAAAATTGCAGAATCCCATCCGTACTGCCGAAACCGCTGCAGAATACCGTTCCATGAAGAAGTGCGAACGGGATGTCGTGAAGGACAAAGGCGGATTCTTTGCGGGAACGCTGAAAGGGACGCGACGGCGGGCGACCGAGGTTATCAGCCGCTCCATGATTACCTTAGATCATGATCGACTGGAGCAGGGCTGTTTCGATGATTTTGCCTTCAAACATTGCACCATCGTCTACACCACCCACAGCCATATCCCGGAAGCCCCGCGAGCGAGAATCCTCGTACCACTGACGCGGGATGTCACACCCGATGAGTACAATGCCATCGCCCGTTATCTTGCAGACGAGATCGGCATGGATACGGTGGATCTCTGTTCCTTCAAAATCAATCAGCTGATGTACTGGCCGACCGCCTCTTCCGACGGAGAGTACATCTGCCGCAAATATGAGGGCGGCTGGCTCGATCCCGATGTGTTTTTGGCAGCGCATCCGAACTGGCAGGACTGCAGCTCCCTGCCAACTGCGCCGGGCGAAAAGGAAGCGGTGGAAAGGGAGCGCAAAAGACAAGCCGATCCTCTGACCAAGGAAGGAATTGTAGGAGCGTTCTGTCGTGCGTACTCCATCCAGGAAGCAATACAGACCTTCCTCTCCGATGTGTATGAGCCGACTGCCGACGAGAATCGGTGGGGCTATACGAAATCGGCGAGCATTCCCGGCGTGATGATTTATGACGGCAAATTCGCCTACAGTCACCATGCCTCTGATCCTGCCTACGGAAAGCTGTGCAACGCATACGATCTCGTAGGGACGCATCTCTTTGATGGTGACTTTACCCGGATGGCTGAATTTGCCGCCAAGAACGAAAAAGTGCGCACCCTTGCACTCAAGGAGCGGCAGGAACGGGCTGTCGAGGACTTTGCCGAGGAGGAAGACTGGAAAGCAAAACTGGTGCGGCAGAAAAAGTCCACACAGCTTGAGAATTCCCTCTACAACATCAAGCTCATCATGCAGAATGATCCCTACATGAAAAACATCGTCTTTAATCAGCTGGCAGACGGCATGGAGATCAAGGGGGAAGTGCCGTGGTCACATCCCGGTAAGTTCTGGCGGGATGCGGACGATGCCCAGCTCATCTGTTATGTAGATGACAACTACGGCACGTTCTCGGCGCGAAACTATGACATCGCCGTTGCCAAAGCCGTGGACGACCGCTCCTACCATCCGATACGGGAGTATTTTGCGGCGCTGCCTCCTTGGGACGGTGTGGCGAGAGTGGACACGCTTCTTATCGACTACTTGGGCGCAGCCGACAACGCATATACCCGTGCCGTCAGTCGGAAAGTGCTGTGTGCGGCCTATCGACGCATCAAAGAGCCGGGCATCAAGTTTGACTATATGCCCGTTCTCAACGGCGCACAGGGCATCGGAAAATCCACCTTCATCGCCAACCTTGGCATGGATTGGTTCTCCGACAGTCTGACCTTATCGGATATGAATGACAAGACCGCCGCCGAAAAGCTGCAGGGGTACTGGATTCTCGAGATTGGCGAGCTTGCCGGAATGAAGAAAGCCGACCTCGATAAGGTGAAAGCCTTTGTGTCGCGGGTGGATGACAAGTATCGGGCGAGTTTCGGCAGGCGGGTAACCTCCCATCCGCGCCAGTGCGTGTTTTTCGGCACGACCAACAGCGAGAACGGGTATCTACGGGACATCACAGGAAACCGCCGCTATTGGAACATTAAACTGAGCGGCAGCAGCAAATATAGACCCTGGCAGATGACCTCGGAGCTTGTGCAGCAAATCTGGGCGGAGGTGATGATTCTCGCCGATGCCGGAGAAAAGCTGTATCTGCCCCCGGACTTGGAGGAATATGCCAAAGAGGAGCAGCGGGAAGCGATGGAGCACGATGAGCGTGAAGGTCTGGTGCGTCTCTATCTCGATACGCTGCTTCCCGCCAACTGGGACGAGATGGATCTCTATCAGCGGCGGGAGTTTTTGCGGGGCGATGATACGACTCCCGTGGGGACAGACGTGCGCGTGATTGTCAGCAACATGGAGATTTGGTGTGAGTGCTTCAGCAGGAAAAAAGAGGATTTGCGTTCCATGGACAGCTATGCGATAGCAGCCATCATGTCCAGACTTCCTGAATGGGAAAAACAGCCCACACCCCAACGTATCGCAATTTACGGACTGCAGAGGATCTATCGCCGCTTGTAACTTGTACGGAAGTTGTAACTTGCAGCAAAGCCCGTACCATAAGGCTTTGTTACAAGTTACAAGATTTATATATGTAAATAGAAACATAATAATTCCGTACATGAAAAACGCGAATACGCGCATATATGCGTATATAGGGATTTTCTGTAGCCTTGTAACAAGAAACAACGTGAATCCGTTGATATGACTGGCTTTAGAGGTGATACAACCTCATGTTACAGGAGGAAAAGTTGTACGAACGGACGATTGAGCAGAAACTTGCAGCAAGAGTCAAAGCAATGGGCGGTATCGCTCCGAAGTTCACCTCGCCGGGATTCGATGGAATGCCCGACCGACTGGTGCTTTTGCCCGGCGGCAGAATGGGCTTTGTGGAACTGAAAACACCGGGGAAGAAGCCGAGAGCCTTGCAGCTCGCCCGTCATAGGCTACTCCGACGGCTTGGATTCAAGGTGTATGTGATTGACGGAATCGAGCAGATTGACAGCGTATTGGAGGAAATCGACCATGAATGAACTTACGGTATTGGAACACAACAGCATTCGTGTCATGACCACGGATCAGCTTGCCGAGGCGTATGGCTGTAAGGCAATTCATATCCAGCAGAATTTTAAGAACAACAGGGCGCGATTCGTTGAGGGGAAGCATTACTTCAAACTTGAAGGTGCTGATCTCAAGGCTTTCAAGGACTCACTCGAAAATATCGAGTCAGTTGTCGGGAGTCGCGCACCGTCTCTGATTCTTTGGACGAAACAAGGCGCGGCGCGCCACAGCAAGATGCTGGGAACCGAGCGGGCATGGGATGTTTTTGATGAGCTGGAAGAAAGCTACTTCAACCCTATGAGGAACATGACGCCCGAGGAATTTCTGCTATACAGTGCACAGCGAATGGTGGAGCAGGCAAAGGCAATCAAGGCGGCAAATGCACGGATTGACAAGGTGGACGAGCGGCTTCTTGAGGTCGAGTCCAAGCAGATGACCATCGATGAGCACCACTACACCATCATCGGCTATGCCAATCTCAGGGGAGTTCGTGGAGTGAGTCGGGATGCCGCCGCAAGACTCGGACGCAAAGCCTCGGCAATGTCCAGAAAGCAGGGCTACCACATCGGCAAGGAGTACGATGCCAAATACGGCATGGTGAATACCTATCATGTGGATGTGCTGCAGGAAGTGTTTCGGTAATGGAAAAGTTGATTTTACAGATCGGAGGTGATGCCCCGTGAAGTTCATACCGCATGATTACCAACAGTACGCCATCGACTTTATCGAAAGCCATAAAACTGCCGCCGTACTCCTGGATATGGGACTTGGAAAAACGGTGATTACTCTCACGGCCCTCAACGACCTGCTGTTTGACCGATTCGAGATTTCCCGTGTCCTCGTTATCGCGCCGCTTCGTGTGGCGCGGAATACATGGCCGCAGGAGATCAGCAAGTGGGAACATTTGAAGCACCTCCGCTATTCCGTAGTAGTCGGAACGGAGAAAGAACGTCGGGAGGCACTCCGCAAGCAAGCCTCTCTCTACATCATCAACCGGGAGAATGTTCCGTGGCTCGTGGAGAAAACAGACTTCGTCTACGATGCCATCGTGATTGACGAACTCTCCTCGTTCAAGAATTGGAGCAGCAAGCGATTCAAGGCACTTATGAAGGTTCGCCCCTTGGCAAAGAGAGTCATCGGACTGACGGGAACGCCATCCGGCAACGGCTTGATGGACTTGTTCGCGGAGTTCAAGGTACTCGACATGGGACAGCGTCTGGGGAGATTCATCACGAAGTATCGGCAGGATTACTTCATGCCAGACAAGCGCAACGGGCAGGTGGTGTTCTCCTATGCACCGTTGCCCGGAGCCGAGGAGCGGATTTACGAGAAAATCTCCGACATCACCATCTCCATGAAAGCCGCAGACCATCTGGGGATGCCAGAGCTGATAGAGAGCGAATACAGCGTCCGCATGAATGAGGCTGAGAAGAAGATATACACCGAGATGTGCGATCAGTTGGTTTTGCAGATGAAGGGCGATGAGGTGACGGCGGCAAATGCCGGAGTCCTGTCCGGGAAACTCGCCCAGATGGCGAATGGTGCGGTTTACACTGACGATGGGACTACACTGCATATCCACGACCGCAAACTCGATGCCTTGGAGGACTTCGTCGAGAGCATGAACGGCAAGCCGCTTCTCGTGGCGTATTGGTTCAGGCATGATGCGGAGCGCATCGAAAAGCGTGTGACGTGTGTGCGACTGGATACAGATGACGCAATCGCCCGTTGGAATCGTGGAGAAATCTCCGTCGCCCTGATCCATCCGGCGAGCGCAGGTCACGGACTGAACCTTCAGAGCGGCGGCTCGACCTTGGTGTGGTTTGGTATCACTTGGAGTTTGGAACTCTACCAACAGACCGTGGCGCGGCTCTATCGGCAGGGGCAGACAGCGAAAACAGTGGTGGTGCAACACATCATTGCCGAGGGCACGATTGACGAGAGAATCCTCCGTGCCTTGAAACGGAAGGACAAGACACAGGCGGCACTGATTGAAGCCGTCAAAGCGGAGGTAACATCATGAACTATGAGATTCTGGCAAACGCCATCGTCGAACAGGCGGCAAAGGATTATCGGTGGGCGAGATCGGCTCTCGGAAAAGACGAGGAAAATGTTGCAGCGGCAGCGATGCGCTCCGAGACGGAGCGGTTCTTCCGTTCCGCATGGTTTGGTCAGTTGACGAGCATAGACGGAGAGTGGCTGCTTGAGAAGTTGGAGGGGGAATTTGCATGACAGCGAAAGAATATCTGAGTCAGGCATGGAACATTGATCGGCGCATCAATGATAAGGTCGCCCATGTGTCGCGGCTGCGTGACATGGCAACAAATGTGAGCGCCGTCATCAGCGACATGCCAAAGAGTCCGAGTCCAAACAATCAGCGGATGGAGACCATCATTGCGCGGCTCACCGACACGGAAGATGAGATCAATGCAGACATCGACCGTCTGATCAGTCTGAAACTCGAGATCATGAATACGATCTGGCAGGTCACGGACGAAAACGCTCAGATGGTGCTAGAGCGTCGCTACCACCGTTTCAAATCGTGGGAAGATATTGCGGCAGATATGCGCGTCAGCATTCGGTGGGTGCATAAGATTCATGCCAAGGCTCTGGATGATGTTGAAAAAATTTTGGAAAAAAGACAGCAAAGTGCGTCTGAGTTCACATAAGTTCACAAAGGTTCACGTTGCGTTCATAGGGTTGACAGTGATATGATAGACTCAGCAAGAATAGGATATGGAATCAGCCTTCTCGGAGAAGTAATTCTCCGTGAGGGTTTTTTTGATGGAGAAACGTGATGCCAAGAAAGCCGAAGCGACCCTGCCGCATGACAGGCTGTCCGAATCTTACAGACCGAAAGAGCTGCTACTGCGAGGAGCACGAGAAAATGATGCAGCGACACTATGACCACTTCACGCGTGGGTACGATCAGCACGAGAGGTATGGCAGCGTATGGCGCAGGATTCGAGATCGTCATTTGGCGGGGCATCCGCTCTGTGAGATGTGCAAAGAGCAAGGCAGATATGTCCTTGCGACGCTCGTCCATCATATCAGACCTCTTGCTGACGGCGGCACACATGAGGAGAGTAATTTGATGTCGCTCTGCGTATCGTGTCATGAGCGGATTCATCAACGGAAAGTACCAAAATAAAAAGCCGACTCCAATGAATCGGCTAGAAGAGATCGCTATGCGAGCCCGTGCGAGAAGCGGTCAGAATCAGTTTCCCTTTGTCGATGGCGTACACAAGTAACCAGTCCGGCATGATGTGGCATTCACGAAAACCAATGTAATCGCCAACCAGAGCATGATCCCGATACCTTTCGGGGAGTTGTTTTTCCGCGCAGAGCATTTGTAGGACATCATCCAGCTTTTGCATATCTGCTCCACGTTTACGCAGCTTCTTTAAATCCTTGCGGAACTGCGTGGTGGTGACGAGATCAAGCATGAGCGTCCTCCGCATCCAGATCATCCATCAGTGCGGACAGCGACGGATAACGCTTCGGCTCGATTTTGCCATCCATGATGTCGCGTGCTTCCTGCATGGCAAGAAGCGTTTCCCTGTTATAACGGGGCTGTTTCGGTTGGAAGGGGAAGCCTCCCTCCATGATGGATGCATGCAGAAAGATGTTGATTGCGTCAGTCACGGAGATGCCGAAACTGGAAAAAACAGTTTCAGCCTGCGCTTTGATTGTCGGTTCGATGCGCATATTGATTGTTGCAGTTTTGGACATGGGGCATAACCTCCTTTTGTTTATTGTAACGCGAAAGTGAAGCAAATGCAACACGAACTTACCCCCTAGGGGGCGGTCAAATCTCTAAAGCCGCGCCATTACTGGACCGGGGAGGGGACGCACGCACAAAAACGTCGGTTCAAACGGGGTATTAAAGAATGGGGGCGGGAAGATGGCGCGTGACGGTACAAATCGCGGCGGGCGGCGCATCCGGGCGGGAGACAAACCCGAAGCACTGGCAGATAAAATTGCGGGTGGGCGCACAGCACACATCATGGAGTTCCCCATGACGGAACTGGACGGCACAGACCTTGTGGATGCCGCCGAGCTCTATGGTGAGGAGATGCCAACGCCGAGCGAGTTCCTATCTGCAAGGCAGCGGAATGGAAAGCCGCTCGGCGCAGATGAAATTTTCCGCGAGACGTGGCTGTGGCTGAAGGAGCGCGGCTGTGAGCGCCTCGTGAATCCACGCCTGATTGAAAGCTACGCGCAGGCATTTGCCCGCTTCATCCAGTGCGAGGAGGCAATGAGTCAATACGGGCTCATCGGCAAGCATCCGACCACAGGCGGCGCGATTGCAAGCCCCTTCGTCCAGATGGGACAGGTGTTTCAGAAGCAGTCCAATCTGCTTTGGTATGAAATTTTCGACATCGTAAAGCAAAACTGCACCACGACATTCAGCGGCTCTCCGCAGGAGGATCGGATGGAGCGGCTGCTGCGTTCGAGGAAGTAAGAAGGATGATGACGGGGCGTGACATAGCCGAGGAGTGACTCAAATAGACAAGAAGCAGGAATCGGTACTATTTCTCCGTATAGCTACACAGCTCAACCAGATTCCCATCGGGGGCGCGCAGGTAGATGCTCCGCATGGAACCACGTGCACCGTGACGCTCTACAATACCGGTTTCCGGAATGATCTCCTTTGCATGAAGCTCTTGCATGATAACTTCGATGGGCTCATCTACGACGAAGCAGAGATCAAGAGCCCCCGTGCATGGATGTGCTGCTGCAGGGAGGAATTCTGCGGGGCGCAGATGAATGTTGATCTTTGAGGCTCCAAAGAAAAAGGCATAGCGTCCGTTCTCTTGGCGCAACTCCATCCCGAGAATCTCCGTGTAAAAGCGCAGACACTCTTTCGGATGCTCGGTGGTCAGAACAAAATGGTCGAGGAGAGAGATGTTCATGGCGTTTCCTTTCACTGTCGCCTACAGTCTATATCATCGTTGAGAAAGCATAGCAGCTCTCGCTTCTTGTCTTATACCGTTATCTCAATTTGATTGTCCTCAATCCCGATGACGCAGCTCTCGTAATATCCATCTCCAGTGGTACGAGGTCCGCTGATGATCTTGTGGCCGTCGCCTTTCATACGAGCCGTAAGGGAATCAACCGCTTCTTTGCTGCCGACGCTGAAAGCTATATGGATAAAGCCTGTTCTGGTGAGGGACTTCTTGTCATCTGTCATTTCGGGCTTCTTCATAAGTTCCAGTCTCGCACCATCCTCAAAAGAGATGAAATAAGAGCGGAAACCTGTATTTTTATTGTGGTAGCCGTCATTGGCATTGCCGTTTAGATATTTTACGAAAAAATCCTTGGCTGCCTCCAGATCATTCACGTACATTGCGATGTGCTCAATCTTCATCGTATGACCTCCATCCACCTACTTCATAATCTCATGAAGTGAATTATTCTTTGCAGTATGGCTCTATTCCTGTTTGTCTCAAAATTTCAGGAGGTGTAGATCTTGGGAAAAATGACATCTGAAATGCAGCTTGTCTCCATCGGAAAGATCATCCCTTATGTGAATAACGCCCGCACCCACTCGAAGGAGCAGATTACCAAGCTGCGTTCGTCTTTGCGGGAGTTCGGCTTTGTGAATCCCGTCATCATCGGCCGGGAGTTCAACGCATAGCGGGACATGGCAGAATCCTCGCCGCGAAGGAGGAGAACATCGAGCAAGTTCCGTGCGTATTCGTGGATTACCTCACGGAGGCGCAGAAGAAGGCGTACATTCTCGCAGACAACCGTTTCGCACTCGATGCGGGATGGGACGAAGATATGCTGCGCGTTGAGATGGAAGCCCCGCAAGGCATGGACTTCGATGTGGACGCAGAACTGCAAAAGCCATGTGTCGCCAAAACAGGAGATGTATGGCATCTCGGCAAGCACCGTGTGATCTGTGGAGACTCCACACTGCCGGAGACATACGAGCGGCTGCTCGGCGAGGAAAAGGTAAATCTCGTCTGCACGGATCCCCCATACATGATCCAGCTTGAAAGCACATCGGGGAAAATAAAGAACGACGATCTGAATGACAAGGACGCCTACGAGTTCCTCAAATCTGCCTTTACCGCCTTCCACTCGGCAATGGCGACAGACGCTTCCATCTATGTATTTTACGCAACAGCAAAAGCCCGCATCTTTCATGACGCTTATGAAGATGCGGGCTTTAAAGTTGGCGCGGGCTTGGTTTGGAAGAAAGACCGACTGGTTCTTACGCGCACGGACTGGAAGTATATCCACGAGCCGATCATCTGGGGCTGGCGGAAGGACGGGCGGCACAGATGGTACGGCGATCAGAAGCAGACCACTGTCTTTGCATTCGACCGTATCAAGGACTCGAAGAAGGACGGCTGCGGTCACCCATCCTCGAAGCCCGTGCCGCTCATCGCATATCTCATTAAGCAGTGTACGCAGACGAATGGTATCGTTCTCGACGGATTCCTCGGCTCGGCATCGACCCTGATTGCGTGCGACCAGCTGGGGCGTATCTGCTATGGTGTGGAACTTGAGCCGAAGTTCGTGGATGTGGCGGTCGAACGGTACATCCAGAGCAAGGACGGCAATGCCGAAGATGTGTTTTTGGAACGTGACGGTAAGCGCATCTCTTACAAAGATGTGCCGAAACCAAAGGAGGAATCGTGATGCGTGTGTTTTTGAATCCGGGGCACGCCCCTAACGGAAATCCCGACCCCGGCGCGTGTGGCTTTGGACTGCGGGAATGCGATGTGGCAAAGAACGTCGCAGATCTTGTTGCGGGCTATCTTACTGCCGCAGGAGTCGAAGTTGTGGGGAGTCTCCAATCCGACAGCCTCCGTGAAGTTGTCTCGGCTTCCAATCGTGCGGATGCCGATGTGTTCATCTCTGTTCACTGCAACGCTTGTAACGGCAGTGCGAACGGGACGGAGGTCTGGCACTTCTACGAAAGCGGCGCAGGGGAGAAGCTGGCACAGTGCATCCAGAACCAGATTGTGGATGCACTCGGAACTGTGGATCGCGGCGTGAAGGGCGCAAAGCCCGGTGTCAACGGCTTGTATGTTCTGAGCAACACCGATGCGGTCGCTGTGCTCGTGGAGCTTGCGTTTATTGACCATGCGGGCGATGCAGAGCTTCTGCGTTCGCATCAGGATGAATTTGCCCGCGCCATTGCGCGTGGGGTAACGGACTATGAAGGAGAGTGTTGAAGATGAAACTGGAATACATTCAAAACGAATTGAAGAACCATGTGGGGGACTTTGTACGGACGGAGGCGAAGGAAGCGACCGTTCTCTGGCTGCATGAAAAGGGGCTTCCCGCCGCCCGTGAAGTATCGGCGGCGTATACGGCGGCACTTCGCGAGAGTGCCGAGAAGGAGACGGGATGGTGCAGATTCCGTGACCGCATCTTCCTGCCGCTTGTCATCGACGGGGCGATCTGGATGACAGGCAAGATGCTCGAACGCATGACGGTATCCTTGGCAGGGAAATGATGGGCATAAGATCTATTTGATGAGATAGAGTTGGTGTATACAACAGAATCCGCTTGCTAATTACTCCGACCAGAGGCATGTATGTAGTGACCAAAGTTCATAAAGGAGGAAACCACCATGAAGGTCAATTACAACATCCAAAAGGAAGAGCGCAAGGCGATGGTCGGGATCATCAGCAAGGCAGTCGGCGAAAAGCCCGTCTACTGCGGCGCACCGACATTTTCCTACAAGATCGGTGCATTCGAGATCACGAAGGACGGATGTCTTTGCTTTGACGATGCCACCGATGAAGCGACACTTGCGCGTGTGCGCACAGCACTGCGCGAGGAGGGCTTCATGTCCGAGGATGGGGAGGACGAGGCTTCCTGCGCGGCCACAGCGGCAAACGAGCCGATCCAGACGAAAGCTGTCGCGGCTGAACCACCCGCAGTAGAAACGGCGGCAGAACCTGCTCCGACCCAGGAAGCGATTGCAGAAATCGACGAGGACAGCCTTTCCATCAGTCTCCCACGCAGCCTTTTCACCGAAACGGCACTGCAGAATCTGGACGCACTCCTTCTGAGCAAGGGGCGCTTGATTCGGCACGCCTTCGACATCCAAGAAGCGACCTACACACTGACCGATGAGCGCATCACCTTTACATGGCTGCACGGCACGATCACCGACGAGACGGCAAAGGCGTATGCCGCCTTCATCAGCAAACTCTGCGAGATGGCGCGGACGCAGAAGCGTGTCACGGCAAAGGAGAAGATTGTGGACAACGAAAAGTACGCCTTCCGCTGCTTCCTCCTGCGCCTCGGCATGATCGGCAGCGCCTACAAAGAGTCGCGCAAGATTCTCCTGCAGAATCTCACGGGCATCAGCGCATTCAAGAGCGGACATCGGAAAGGAGATGAGCGTCATGCGGTTTTCGAGTAAGGAACAGATCGCCGCACTTCGAGAGCGGTATCCGCGCGGGACTCGGGTGGAACTCCTCTGCATGGACGATCCGCAAGCTCCGCCGATGAGAACGATGGGCGAGGTCATGGGCATTGATGACGCGGGACAGCTTCTCGTCCGATGGGCGACAGGCTCCTCGCTCAGTTTGATCCCCGGCGTGGACTCCTTCCACATCGCAGAGAAAGGCAGTCCGTCATGAACGAGACGATTTTCACGCAGATCATGGACATTCGCGACTCCGGGCGGGTGAATATGTTCGACATTCCCGCTGTTCAGAGGATGGCATTTAAGATGGAATTCTACGAACTCATCTGTTTCATCGAGGAAGACCGTGCGGCGTATGTACGCTTTATCCTCACGGGTGAAAAATAGCCGATAGGTTCGGCGATTCAGCACAGCCTTTCGGGGCTGTGTTTCTCTCGAAAAATAAGTGTAGTTTATCCGAAATATGACTTGCTATATTCTGCGTTTAGAGGCATATATACACATGACGAAGGGAACAACCTACACACAGAAAGCGAGGAACACAAAATGAAAAACGCAGAAGCAAGATGGCCGAAGACCACCACGATGGAGCATCTCGATGAAATGCGGTTCGGAACGAGCGGCGCGATCCTGCGCTACGGCGAACAGATCCTTGTGGTCGGGATGGAATGCTGGGGGTTCCACGCAGCCGTCTACGAGATGGTCGAAACGCCGGAGGAGACGGGCTTCGCGGATATCGAATGCCGCCTGAACCTCGTCGAAACCGCCACCGAGCTTTTCGAGGACGGCGGGCACGCGATGGCTTGGTGCATGAAGCGCATCTAAGCCGCGCCAAACAACAAAACAGCCCTTCGGGGCTGCTTCTCGTTACAGATATTTTGAGTCGCTGACGGCGGCTCTTTTTTGATGGGGTGATTGCTTGCGGAAACTGACGGACTACACGCCAACGAAGTTCATGGCAGAGGACGCGCACTATGACAAAGCCGCTGCGGACTATGCTGTGGGATTCATTGAGTGCCTGTGCCATACGAAGGGGACGTGGGCAGGAAAGCCCTTCGAGCTGATCGACTGGCAGGAGCGCATTATCCGAGACATTTTCGGAATTCTGAAGCCGAACGGCTATCGGCAGTTCAACACGGCGTATATCGAGATAGGGAAGAAGAACGGGAAGAGCGAACTCGCGGCCGCTGTCGCACTGCTCCTTTGCTGTGGAGACGGCGAGGAGCGTGCCGAGGTGTATGGCTGTGCTGCCGACCGTCAACAGGCGAGCATCGTATTCGAGGTCGCTGCCGACATGGTGCGGATGTGTCCCGCACTCGGTAAGCGGGTGAAGATCCTCGCCTCACAGAAGCGGATGGTCTATCTGCCGACGAACAGCTTCTATCAGGTGCTTTCGGCAGAGGCATATTCAAAGCACGGCTTCAATATTCACGGCGTTGTGTTTGACGAACTTCATACGCAGCCGAATCGCAAGCTCTTTGACGTTATGACGAAAGGTTCGGGCGATGCGCGTATGCAGCCGCTCTACTTCCTCATTACGACAGCGGGGACGGATACGCAGTCCATCTGCTATGAGACGCATCAGAAAGCGAAGGACATTCTCGAAGGGCGAAAGATCGACTCTACCTTCTATCCTGTGATCTACGGAGCAAAGGAGGATGAGGACTGGACAGACCCGGAGGTCTGGAAGCGGTCGAATCCGTCGCTCGGCATCACGGTCGGCATCGACAAGGTACAGGCGGCGTGTGACTCTGCACGGCAGAATCCCGCCGAGGAGAACAGCTTCCGTCAGCTTCGATTGAATCAGTGGGTGAAGCAGTCTGTACGGTGGATGCCGATGGACAAATGGGATGCGTGCGCTCTGCCTGTGGATGCGGAATCCCTCACGGGGCGTGTCTGCTACGGTGGTCTCGACCTCTCGTCGACAACCGATGTCACGGCGTTTGTGCTCGTGTTTCCTCCGACGGAGGAAGATGAGCCGTTTGCCGTCCTTCCGTACTTCTGGATTCCCGAGGAGAATATCGACCTGCGCGTACGACATGATCATGTGCCGTATGACGTGTGGCAGCGGCAAGGTTTCCTGCAAACAACCGAGGGGAATGTTGTTCATTACGGATTTATCGAGGCGTTCATTGAGAAACTTGGCGAGAAGTATAACATCCGCGAGATTGCCTTTGACCGATGGGGCGCGGTGCAGATGGTACAGAACCTCGAAGGCATGGGATTCACGGTCGTTCCCTTCGGACAGGGGTTCAAGGATATGAGTCCCCCGACCAAAGAGTTGATGAAGCTGACACTGGAAAAGAAAATAGCGCACGGCGGGCATCCCGTCATGCGCTGGATGGCAGACAATATCTTCATTCGCACCGATCCTGCGGGCAACATCAAGGCAGACAAGGAGAAGTCCACAGAGAAGATCGACGGCGTGATTGCGCTCATTATGGCAATGGATCGTGCGATTCGGTGTGGAAATGATACCTCCGCATCTGTCTATGACGAGCGAGGAATATTGCTGCTGTGATTCGAGTTCTGAATCAGAGTGCGGCAACTTGGAGTTTCAGTCCAAGCGGCTGCATGAGTTTGAGCAAGGTGTCGATTTTGGGCGTCGTTTTGAAGGATTCGATGCGTGCAACGGAGGACTGCGGCAGACCGCAACGCTGCGCAAGCGTTCTCTGACTGATGCCGAGGGCGGTGCGCCGCTCAATCATCGAAGAAACAATAGCTGCAATTTCTTCAATCTCCTCCATACTTCGACGGCTCTCTGCGTCAATGGATTTTACATGATTCTTGTAATCTTCCCATGTTTTCATTTTCCTCGCTCCTTTTGCTGACGAAGGTAATCGTTTCGTGCTTCTTTTGCACGGGCTAGTTCGCGCGGCGGTGTCTTCATACTTTTCTTCCGAAAGTGGTGCAGCAGAACATATTGACCGTCTGCGTAATAGAAGTAGAAGATCCTGTTGTTTCCGGGGCGAAGTTCCCATATATCATCTTGCAGATATTTTGTGATCTTGCTTGGCAGGTTTGTTCCATTGCGCGCCAACAGATCGAGGTAGAATACAATTTGCTCATATTGAATCCGAGCATCTTTGTTCGTCCCGCTTTTCGCACGCAAGTCCTCAAGAAAATCCCATACGTCGGATACGCCGTTTCTTTTCTCATAGAATTCAATCTGATACATATTTACTCCTCTTACAGATATTTTAATGATAGCATAAAAGCTATCATTGTGCAAGGAGAATAACCCATGAACCTATTCACAAAACTCTTCCGTTCGCGGGACAAGCCCATGAATCACCTCGGCGGCTTGTCTTTTTTGTTTGGGCAGACGGCGGCGGGCAAGGCGGTCAACGAACGGACGGCAATGCAGACGACGGCAGTCTACGCCTGTGTCCGCATTCTCGCAGAATCCATCGCAGGGCTACCTCTTCACGTCTATGCCTATCAAGGTCAGGGCAAGGAGCGCGTGTCGGAGCATCCGTTGTATTTCCTGCTCCACGATGCGCCGAATCCCGAGATGACCTCCTTTATATTTCGCGAAACCATGATGAGTCACCTTCTTTTGTGGGGAAATGCTTATGCCCAGATACTTCGAGATGGCAGAGGACGTGTTCTCGGACTCTATCCGCTGCTCCCGGACAAGATGGAGGTCGGCCGCGACAGCCGCACGGGGGAACTCTACTACACCTATACGCGAAGCACGGAGGAGAATCCGAACTTCAAAGATAAGGGGCAGATTCGTTTGCGACGTGAGGATGTGCTGCACATTCCGGGACTCGGCTTCGACGGTCTGGTCGGCTACAGTCCCATCGCTATGGCAAAGAATGCCATCGGCATTGCCCTTGCGACAGAGGAGTACGGAGCAGCCTTCTTCAAGAACGGAGCGCGTCCGGGCGGCGTTCTGGAACATCCGGGTGTCCTCAAAGACCCGTCGAAACTCCGTGAGAGCTGGCACGCCGTCTACGGCGGAACGATGAACACGGGCAGGATTGCCGTCCTCGAGGAAGGGGTAAAGTATCAGCAGATTGCCATACCGCCCGAGGAGGCGCAGTTCCTTGAGACAAGGAAGTTCCAGATCGACGAGATCGCGCGGCTCTACCGTGTACCGCCGCATATGGTCGGGGATTTGGAGAAATCCTCGTTTTCGAACATCGAGCAGCAGTCGCTTGAGTTCGTCAAATACACTTTGAATCCATGGGTCGTTCGTTGGGAGCAGTCCCTGCAAAAAGCACTGCTGACGGATAAAGAGCGGAAGGATTACTTCATCCGCTTCAACGTGGACGGGCTGCTGCGCGGAGACTACAAGAGCCGTATGGAGGGCTATGCCATCGGGCGACAGAACGGATGGCTCTCCGCGAACGACATCCGCAGGCTTGAGGACATGAATCCCATCGAAGCGGACGAGGGCGGCGATCTGTACCTTATCAATGGGAATATGACAAAACTGAGGGACGCAGGACTCTTTGCAGGTAGGCAACAGGAGGAAGAAAGCAATGAAGCGTAAATTTTGGAACTGGGTACGGAACGAGGGAGAGAAGCGAATCTTGCTTCTGGACGGTGAAATCTCAGACGAGACGTGGTGGGGCGATGAGATCACTCCCCAGATGTTCCGTTCTGAACTGAATGCCGCCGAGGGAGATATTGACCTCTGGATCAACTCTCCGGGCGGGGACTGCTATGCGGCGGCACAGATCTACAATATGCTCATGGAGTATAAGGGGAATGTCGCCGTCAAGATTGACGGGATTGCCGCGTCTGCTGCATCCGCTGTTGCAATGGCAGGATCGAACGTCGAGATTTCACCCTTGGGAATGCTGATGATCCATAATCCCATGACCGTCTCCATCGGGGATACACACGAGATGGAGCGGACGATTACCTTCCTCTCTGAAATCAAGGAGAGCATTATCAACGCCTACGAACTCAAGACGGGACTGTCCCGTGCGAAGATTTCGCGGCTGATGGATGCCGAGACGTGGATGAACGCAAAGAAGGCGGTGGAGCTTGGATTTGCGGATTCTGTTCTCTATGAGAATAGGGAACATCTTACAGGCGAGGCGGCAGACGGGCTGATCTTCTCCCGTGCCGCCGTCACGAACTCCCTGCTCTCGAAATTCGGGCAGGGGACACACAATGTCGATGCAGAGCCGCTCAAACGACGGCTCTTTTCTATTTCACATTAACGGAGGGACAAACACATGGATAAGATCATGGCAATGCGCGAGAAGCGTGCGGAAATGTGGGAACAGGCAAAGCAGTTTCTGGATTCTCACGAAAAGGACGGGCATCTCACAGCCGAAGATGCCAAAGCATACGAGCAAATGGAGAATGAGGTGCTTGCGCTCGGCAAGGACATCGAGCGCATGGAGCGTCAGGCAATTCTTGACGCGCAGCTTGCAAAGCCTGTAACGTCGGCAATCACCAATACACCGGGCGCAGGATTCGCTTCCGAAAAGACAGGTCGTGCAAGCGAGGCATATCGTGCGGCGATGCTCAAGGCACTCCGCACGAACTTCCGTCAGGTGGAGAACGTCCTGCAGGAAGGTGTGGATGCAAACGGCGGCTATCTCGTTCCCGAGGAATACGATCAGCGTCTCATTGACGTTCTGAATGAGGAGAACGTCCTGCGTCCGCTTGCGACGGTCATCACAACGAGCGGCGAGCACAAGATCAATATCGCCGCCACGAAACCTGCGGCTGCGTGGATTGAGGAGGGGGCGCCGCTCACCTTCGGCGAGGCTACCTTTGCCCAGATCGTTCTCGACGCGCACAAGCTCCATGTCGCGGTCAAGGTAACGGAAGAGCTTCTCTACGACAACGCCTTCAAGCTTGAGAACTACCTCATTGAGCAGTTCGGCAAGGCACTCGGCAACGCAGAGGAGGATGCTTTCCTGAACGGCGATGGGACGCACAAGCCGAAGGGACTTCTCACCTCGGCAAAGACATCCGTCACCACGGCGGCGGCAGACATCAAGGCGGATGAACTCGTGACGCTCGTCTACAGTCTCAAGCGTCCCTACCGCAAGAATGCGGCATTCATCGTCAACGACCAGACCCTTGCCAGCATCCGCAAGCTCAAGGATGCGAATGGGGCGTATTTCTGGCAGCCGTCGTATCAGATGGGCGAACCCGATCGTCTGCTCGGCTATCCCGTCTATTCCTCGGCGTATATGCCTGCTATTGCAGCGGGCAAGACCGTCATTGCGTTCGGCGACTACTCCTACTACAACATCGGGGATCGTGGCACGCGCTCTCTGCAGGAACTCAAGGAACTCTTCGCGGGCAACGGTATGATCGGCTATGTCATGAAGGAGCGTGTGGACGGCAAGCTCGTTCTTGAGGAAGCCGTGCAGACGCTCAAGATGAAGGGTTGATGTATGTTTGCGGCAAAGAGGGGAGGTGGTTCTATGCTTGTGCCGCTTGAAGCAGTCAAGCAGTATCTGCGGATTGACGGCGATGAGGAGGACGATCTCCTCACGCACTTTGCGGAAACGGCAGAACAGATTTGTACGGCACTTCTGCGCGTGAAGAAACTGTCCAAGGTCGAAGATCAGGCGATTGTGCGCGTTGCAATTCTCTATGCCGTGTCCTATCTCTACGAGCACCGAGAGGAAGCCGACCACAGGGGGCTTGCCTTGACGCTGCGCTCGCTTCTCTTCGGTGTGCGGAAGGAGGTCTTTTAGGTGAGGGTGTCCATGAGCGAACTGCGTCACCGAATCACTATTCTGCGCCCCGTGACGGATACGGACGATGAGGGGAATATCCTTTCATCGTCGGTGCAGGAAGTCGGTAAAGTCTGGGCACTCGTTCTGCCCTTTGCGGCAAAAATCTTGGACGGATATGCGGAGAAGGTGCAGGAGGTGGATTACCGCATCGTCATTCGTTACCGTGCGGATGTGCGCGTGACCGACCTAGTGCAGTGGAATGGGAAGCGGCTCACACCCATTGCGCCGCCCTATCTGCTTGGCGGGAAGAAGCGATGGCTCGTGATAGAATGCAGGGAGTTGGTGGAAGATGGCTAGATACCGAGGTTTCGTTTCTGCCGAGAAGATTCTATCGGAACTCGGCACAGAGGCGACGGCTGCGCAGGATGAGCAATCTCAATAAATGGAAGAAAGCAGGAGGTGTCTGATATGGATCAGATTTTAACCATACGTCTGTATGCGGCGGGCATTGGCATCGTGGTCGGTGAGTTCCTCGGCAGCTTTGACGATCTGCTCTATGCACTTGTCGCATTTGTGGCAACGGATTACGTCACTGGTGTTCTCCGTGCGATTGTGGAGAAGAAACTGTCGAGCGCCATCGGCTTTAAGGGCATCTGCAAGAAAGTCTGCATCTTCACCCTTGTCGGCGTGGCGAATGTGTTAGATGTTCACATCATTGGAAGCGGATGCGTCCTGCGCTCTGCCGTGATCTTCTTCTACATCTCGAATGAAGGAATCTCGATCATCGAGAATGCAGCGCGGATGGGGCTTCCCGTTCCGCAGAAATTGCAGGACATGATGCACAGCCTCAAAGATAAATAACTGCTTTAACCTCAATGCCCGGCGAATCTTCGTCGGGTTATTTTTATGCCCGAAAAGGTGACCATGAGAGCCGTTTTTGTCCGCTGTTCCATGAAGGGAGATGTTGAAATGAGCAAGGAAGAAGGCCTTCGGGAAATGACGTATCAGATGGTGATGCGTGCTTCATGGAAAATGTTGCAGAGCGGGCTTTTGTCAGAGGATGAGTATCTTGCGTTTGAAGCGAAAATGCGCGAGAAATATCGCCCCGTCATCGGGCTTCTATTTTCAGATATTGACTTGCTATCGTGCGGATAGTACGGGAATATGGGACTGGAAAGGAGAGAGCACCATGAAGATACGAAGAGTTCAACCAACCCCAACATTGCAGAAAAAGCTGCGTGTGGCTGCGTATGCCCGCGTCTCTGTGGATACGCTTCACCACTCCCTTGCAGCGCAGGTCAGTTACTACAGCAGTCTCATCCAGAAAAATCCTGCGTGGGAATACGCAGGAGTCTATGCAGATGAGGGAATCACAGGAACGAGTACCACGCATCGGACGGAGTTCAAGCGGCTGATCGCCGACTGCAACGCCGGGAAGATTGATTTGGTACTTGTCAAAAGCATCAGCCGTTTTGCCAGAGATACCGTAGATTGCCTTCATACCGTTCGACAGCTGAAAGAGAAGGGGATCGCCGTTCGCTTCGAGCGTGAGAACATTGATTCCACATCCGAGGACGGAGAGCTGCTCTTGACGCTGCTCGCATCTTTTGCGCAGGAAGAGAGCAGAAGCATCGGCGACAATATTCGATGGGGCGTACGGAGGCGGTTCGCACAGGGGATCCCGAACGGGCATAAAGCACCGTACGGCTACCAATGGGACGGTGAGATGTTCCGCATCGTTCCTTCCGAGGGCGAGATCGTCAAGGAGATATTCCGGAGATACCTTGCCGGAGATTCTGCCTACGCCATCGCGAGGAGTCTCGCGGGACGTGGAATCACGGGGCGGCAGGGGAGACCCATCGAGCAGACCACGGTAAAGGACATCCTCTCCAACATCTCCTACACAGGCACAATGGCATTGCAGAAGAACTACATCACGGAAGGTCATATCCGTAAGCGGAATAAAGGCGAACTTCCCATGTATCTGGTGGAGGGGATGTTCGAGCAACTCGTGTCAAAGGTAGATTTCGACAAGGCGCAGGAGATACGAAAACTGAGGGCCGAACGGGCTGTGAATCGGAATCCTGTGCTGATGCCATTCTCCGGAATGGTGAAATGCGGATGCTGCGGCGGCGGCTTCAGCAGAAGAACCGCCGGGAAGTACAGGCGGTGGGCATGCAACACGAGAGAGCGGAAAGGTAGGGAATCCTGTGACAGCCGTCCGATCAAAGAGGAGGAGCTTGTGGCTGCGGTCAGAGACGTCATGGAGAAGGATGATTTCGATACCGCAGAACTCAGACGAAAAGTCTCTAAGATCGTCATTCACAATGACTGTGTGGAATTTCACCTAATCAACGGTCACATAAAAAAGACTGCCCGAATATACACAGGGCAGCGCGGCAGTAATCCCTTCATGAACAAAGTGTACTGTGGCTCCTGCGGCAGCAAGTGTGAGCGTGACACTTGGACGAAGGGGATTAAGGTGTGGGCTTGCAGTCAGCCGCGCACAAAGTGCCGACTGAAACGGCTGCCCGAATCCGAACTAAAGGAAGCGGCAGAATCTTTCTTCGGTGACTGCTACGAGGGCAAGATTGTGCAGAACGTCGAGCGGATCATCATATCCGATGATGAGGTCATATTTCAACTCAAAGAAGGAGGCGCGTACCGATGGCAAAGACAGTGAGGGTCATCCCTGCAAGCCCTAAAATCTTTCGCTCTGAGGTTACGGCAGAACCAAGACGGCGCAGGACGGCAGGATATGCCAGAGTTTCGACCGATCATGAAGAACAGGCTTCCAGTTACGAAATGCAGATGGCTCATTACAAGAACTACATCGAAAGCCGTGCAGACTGGGATTTCGTCGGCATGTATTCGGACGAGGGGATCAGCGGCACCAACACAAAGAAGCGTGACGGGTTCAACCAGATGATCGAGGACGCCCTTGCAGGCAAGATTGACCTCATCATTACAAAGTCGATCAGCCGCTTTGCGAGAAACACCGTAGATTCACTCCAAAACGTCCGTAAACTCAAGGAACATGGCGTAGAGATTTACTTTGAAAAAGAGAACATTTGGACGTTTGACACGCGCGGAGAACTCCTTATAACGATTATGTCCAGCCTAGCCCAGGAGGAGAGTCGCAGCATCTCGGAGAACACCACATGGGGCAAGCGCAAGCAGTTCGCCGAGGGCAAGACCAGTGTGGGCTACAGTGCCTTTCTCGGCTATGACAAGGATTTCCAAATCAACGAAGAACAGGCGAAAATCGTAAGGCTCATCTACAAACTCTTCCTTGGCGGGCGATCCTTCTACGCGATTACCAAGGAACTAGAGAAACGGGGCATCAAATCTCCGTCTGGAAAAGATAGATGGTATATTTCCACGGTGCGCTCCATCCTCACGAATGAGAAGTATCGCGGTGATGCGCTGATCCAGAAACAATATACGGCAGACTTTTTGGATAAGACGCGACGCAGAAACAAGGGAGAGATTCCACAGTATTATGTGGAGGAACACCACGAGGCAATCATTCCTCCAGACTTATTCGACTTTGTGCAAGCGGAGATAAAACGCAGAGAGCAGAACGGCAAGCACAGCGGTGTGAGCATCTTCGCGAACAAAATCAAATGCGGCTGCTGCAGCGCATGGTACGGTGCGAAGGTCTGGCACTCCACGGATAAGTACCGCAGAGTTATCTATCGCTGCAATAAGAAATATGCCCACAAGGGCAAGCCGTGCAGTACAAGGCATCTGACAGAGGAGGAGATCAAACAGATTTTCGTCAAGGCATTGAATTCCTTGGTGGAAGTCAAAGAGCACGTGATTGCAGAACTTCGGTCGCTGGTTGATGATGTTTGCCAAACAGGGAAGTTGATTGGGGAGCGTAATAGAATAGAGCAGGAACTTGGCGTTTTGGCAGAACGTCTTGAAACACTGATTCGCGAGAATGCGCGGGTGGCACAGGATCAGACGGCGTATCTGAAACAGGAGAATGAGATTCGCGCACTCTATGTGGAAAAGCAGGGGCATCTAGCGAGGTTGGATGACCAAATTGCCGCGAGGGAGAGTAAGAGAAAAACCCTAGAGACCATGATTCAAGTGGTATGTGGTATCAAAGGGGAACAAGTCGAGTTTGACGAGGAGCTATGGGGCGGACTGCTCGATCACATTGTGGTCAATGAGGATGGCACAGTAGTTGTTTTCAAGGGCGAGATTGAGATGGGTGTTGGAGGGTAAATTCTCCATCTATTTATATGTACTTGTAGAAATGTGCAAAAAAATGCACATTATCTGTGCTATACTCTCTGTGTAAGCAAGACGAGAGGGAGATAGTACGATGTATGGTGCGAACAAGAAAATGCTCAATCTGCTGATTTTGAGGGTGCTGCAGGAGCACTCGGATGCAGATCATCGGCTGACGCAGAGCGAGATCATCCGTTTGCTGCAGTTACAGTATGGGATTACCTGTGACCGCCGCTCGGTGCGCAGCAACATCCAGTCCCTCCAGGACATGGGCTACGACATCGCAACGCATGGCGGATGTTGGCTTGTGGAACGGGACTTCGATGATGCCGAGTTGCGTATGCTGATCGACAGTGTTCTGTTCTCGCGGACGCTCTCGACAGCGCAGGCAAAGCGGCTCGTTGAAAAGCTGCGGTCATTTGGCAATCGCTACTTTCATGCGAAAATAGCACACATCTCGAATCTTCCTGAGCTTTCCCACGCTGACAACAAGCAGGTGATGATTGCGCTTGACGTGCTCAACGATGCCATCGAGGAAAAACGCAAGGTGCGCTTCACCTACAACACCTATGGGACAGACTTCAAACTACATCCGAAACGAAGTGAGCCCTATATCGTGAGTCCCTACCAACTTGCCGCACACAACGGATGGTACTATCTCATTGGGAATCACAATGCCCACGACAATGTGTCGCACTATCGTGTCGACCGCATTACGGCGATTGAGATGCTGCCCGATGCGGCAAAGCCGAAGAGTGCTGTACGAGAGTTTTCCCGTGGATTCAGCCTCCCGCGCCACATGGCGGAACATATCTATATGTTCGGCGGCGAGAGCGTCACCGTGAAGCTGCGGACAAACACCTCCATGATGGATGCACTCGTGGACTGGTTTGGCAAAGACTTCCGCATCATGCAGGAGGAGAGCGATCAGATGATCGTCACACTCTCGTGCAATGAGGCGGCAATGAAGTACTGGGCACTACAATATGGTCTGTATGTTGAGATTCTAGAGCCGCAGAGCCTGCGCACGGCAGTTCGTGAGGCTATACGACGGATGGCAAGAGTGTATGAGGAGGACGTATGAATCTTTGGAGCAATATATACACCTACGGACTGACACCGGAGGAAACGGAGTGGGTACGCAGGACATTCGTGACAGACTTTGGTTATCATCTGTATGAGGCAGAGGATTTCAGTGACCTGATTGCATTTCCGGCGATTGGCCTTTTTGTGCAGCCATACGCGATGGATGCGGATGAACGTGAGATGCTTTTGGACTTTTATCAGGTTGCCCATGCCCACGACAGGAGTCTGATCATCGTATTCATGGACGTGGTGGAGATTCCACTGGCTCTCGTAGGCACCTCTATCTACATCTATGAGTGGGGGCGTGAATGGATTGCACGGATACAGGATGGCCTCATTTCCTGTGCAGGAATAAGGGAGCAGGAGAGGAAGGATGCACGCCTGACGATGGGGGACATTGAGGAGGAATAAAGGATATGGAACTCATGGAGCGTTACGAGGTTCTCAAGGCAAAAGTCGTGCAGCGCAGAGAGGAGTTTCGCGCACTGATGGCGTATATTGAGCAGGAGACGGCTTATCTGACGGCACCTGCCTCGACGCGATACCATCTCTGCCGGGAGCGCGGATTGCTTGAACACAGCGTGAACGTTGCAGAGCATCTGCTGCAGATCAAGGCTGTGCTCGCCCCTGAGATCAGCGACGAGAGCTGCGTCATCGTTGCTCTCCTCCATGACCTCGGCAAGGCAGGAATGCCTGGCAAACCGCAGTATCTGCGCAGCGAACTGTCATCTGGTGAGCGCGCATCGCGCAGCCCATATCGTTTTAACCGCGACCTCCTCTATCTGAGTGTTCCGATTCGCGGACTTTATCTTGTGGCGAGCAGATTCCGACTGACAGAGGAGGAGGTACAGGCGATCGTCTACCATGACGGGCAGTATGTCGAGGACAATCGGAGCGTTGCCGCGCGGGAGGAAAAGCTGACGCTCCTCCTGCAGTATGCGGACAACTGGAGTGGATTCATTGTAGAGAAGGAGTGTGCATGATGGCACGCGGTGTAAGCAAAGAAAAGGTATATGCGGGAATCAAACGTCACTGGATGAGACTCAATCCAGGGAAAGAAGCCCTCTTCAGCGAGGAGAATCCATATTATCTACAAGACATGGGCAACAATCTGATTGAGCCGATGTATGACCGCGTGCAGCATTCCTACCAAGCGGGTGCGGGGCGTGAACTTGACAAGGATATGCGTGCACTTCACTCCTCTGCGGCAATGACGTACAATCTGTTTGGCAATCGTCCTGCGTATCTGTTTAATGGCGAACCTTACGACATCATGTGCCGTGCATATACTGTGACGTACGAAAAGCAGCTGACCGCACTCAATCCGGCTGCAAAAGCCCATCTCGATGCCTGTCTCTCTCGCAGAGACGAGCTGCTGCTTTTTGAGATGAAGATGACAGAGTGGCTGGCGAATTCGCATGACCCACTGCCGGTATCGTATTTGAGCAATGAGAAGCAATATCCTGACTGGGACTTGTTCGTTGGTCTGGAAATGACGCGGAATCTGTTTCATACAGAGGCGGGGGAAAAGGGCTATGCTCCGCTGGCAAAGCGTCTGGATACGGCGCAGCTCTTTAAGCATGTCTATGCGATCTACAATGCCCTCTTTTACACGGGGGAGCTTCCTCTTACAGAGAAGGTCAAACTCTCCCTCTGTGTATGGACCATCAGCAATCCTTCGTTCTTTGACGATGAGGCGGAGTATAGTCTCTATGTCAAGGCAGAGGAGGAGCTGCGTGAGGAGTTCGATGCATTTCGCTGGCGTCTTGGCGATCTGATCGGGATGATGGATGCGCGCGGTGTTCAATTCGATGTGGAGCTGATGACCGTGCGGGAACTCATATCCGCACTGCACAAGGAGAAATCTCTGCGGCGCTATCTTTGCTGATACTGTTATGGGAAGAAAGGACGGCTGAAATGAGAGCACTTGGCTCGAAAATGTTTCACGATCTGAAGAATTCGTGTGGATGTCTGAACGGACTGCTGAATCTCGTGCTTCAGGACGCAACGCTGGAGCTCGAAATGCGGGGGACATGTGCCAGTATTTACTATCGTGGAGGAAGTCTGCTGCGCATCGAGTGGAACGGAACGCAGTACGTGCTGCATTTTGACACGAACTATTGTAGTCATGGACAAAACCTTTCGGGACAGCCCTCCATTGCGGAGGCGATCGAACAGGTGCCGATTTATAAACAGGCGATGGATCGGTGGTTTTCAGAATATCCAAAGTACGAGCGTGAGTTTCAGCAGCTTGTTGAGCGCGATAACAATCGTCATGGGGAGATTTCTCATGCGACGGACTACTATATCGTCGACACAGAGTTTGTCTATGAGGATGCACGTTTTGACATGGTTGCCGTGCACTGGTCGTCAATCGGTGCGGTACGCAAAAACCTCCACGCGCCGAAGCTGGCTTTCATCGAGATGAAGTACGGTGATGGGGCACAGTCCGGTACATCGGGGCTGATGGAGCACCTAAGAGATTTTGGGCATTTTCTGAAGACGGCAAACCTCCCCGCCATCTGTGCCGACTATGCCGAGGTCTTTCGTCAGAAATGCGAACTCGGGCTGATTCCTGACATGAAGAACTTGCCGCACGATATTACAATCCAGAGTGAGAACATCGCACTGATTTTTTTGCTGGCGAATCATGACCCCGAGAAGAATGGTCTCCATACGATTGTGACAGGATTGCAGCCGTCTAACTATCCCTTCCCCGTGAAATTTGCGGCAGCCTCGATGATGGGATATGGGCTCTATGATAAGACGATGTACTCGATCGAAGAGTTTCAAACCTATCTTTTGCAGATACCGCTGCAGCGGAGGTGAGTTAAAGTCGGTTGACGTTCGTATATTCTTTTGTGATTGTGAAGAGAGAGGAGCTGTAGGGTATGAAGAGTAATGAAGAGCAGTGGCAGCAGTGGCGTAGAGAGCGCTTGGCGAAGGAGCGGATGAAACGGGGATTTGAGATGCGCCATGCCTTCGTGGACACACAGCGTCGTGTGTTGGAAGATGTGCGTCTGAGCCCGTATTCTTGTGCTATCACCGAGACGATACTCAACTCTATGAGTGACGATTATGAAGACCTTGATCTGAATGTGCCAGTCGTGCACTTTTGTGAGGAAGACGCATATAGCCGTACGATGGGGATGCAGTGTCTGGGGAGTTCCAGAGGGCGCAGGTTCCTTGGCATATGTGGGGAAGAGGCGCACATTTATGTCCAGACGGGGGAACTGGTAGACATCGCGCGAAAACTCTCCCTTGCGCATCCGGACAAGCTAGTTGTGGCGGTGAACCCAGGGTCTGCGACAAGCCCCGGCGGTTACGTTCACATCGGTGCCGACGGCGTGGAGGAAAACCTCTGCATTTGTTCCAATCTCTATTCGACACTTGTGGGCGAAAATATATGGAAAGCTTTTTACAAAAAGAATCTTGCAGACGAGGATGATGAGGCAACGAACGACTGCATCTATTCAGAGAATATCACGATCTTTAAGGAGGTTCGCGAGGGAGTGCCGCAGCCTCTCCCCGAGAGCGAGTGGGGATATGTCGACGTCATCACGTGTGCACCGCCGAATATGGCGGGCGGCCACATGAGTTCTCCGGCGAAAAGAGTGCTTACCCATGAGAAGGAAAATTCGTATGATATGAGTGACAGTCTGGTAAGAACAGCACTGTTCTCCTTGCACGTTCTGCGCGGCAGAGCGATTTGTGAGCGTGCTCGCTACCGGCTTGACGGGAAGAAAAGAGAGAGGATTCTTGTCCTTCCCGCCTTTGGCTGTGACTATCGGGAGAATCCGCCGGACATTGTTGCCGAGGCGTATGCCGCGCTCATGAAGACCTATGCGAAGGCATTTGACACTGTTGTATTTGCGGCAGGCGAGCATTGCGATGTTTTCCGCGAGGTATTTCAAACGCAGGGACTCACACTGCAGGAGTGCACGGATGAAGAGGCCCCCTCTGAGGAGTCGGAGAAGCTGCCGGAGCTGAATCTGTGGGCAGATGATGATACGGCAGAGGACAGGTTGGATCGTGACCCTCGAGGACTGCTTGCATCACATGAAATGGGTTATTTCTGTGATCCCAATGATAAATTTGATGATTTGACCTGTGACATCCGCATGACACCGTGGAATCCAGATGCACTGACCGAAATGAATGATGGATATACCATAGGAAAATTCTTTGACGGTACGCCCTTTGTTGTAGAGTCAGTTGATCGGAGTGAAGATCGTGGTTTCTTGATGTTCTACATGCGCCCGATTACAATTTATGAAGAATGGGGGCAGCGTGTCCATGTATTCGATGATGATCCTGAGCGGTTTGCCGTGGAAAGGCATGAAAAAGTGTGGGAGGAGGTCGACAGTAAACAGGATACGCTTTCCGTATGCTTAGTTCCGTCGGAGGAAGTCCTTGCGGCACGGGCATTTGCTGCAAGTATGAAGCCGAGAGAAATCTCCACAGATATGCGGAAATTTGAGTGCTACGTAAAATACCTTGCCGGATGGGATATACTGGTATCGCCGACGAATCGCTATCAGGGAGCACTCCAGTACCTGACCGATCGGTGGGGAGAGGATGTTGTCTGTGTGATGATCTCCCTGAAGGATGTATATACCTATATGAAGTTCTTTCTCTTTCGGCAGGAGCACGAGGAAATTGATTGGACTGCATGTATAATTGATTCTGATACAGAATGAAAAATAACAGAGATTCCATTCGTCACCTCCGACGTTTGGAATCTTTTCTTTTGCAAAGAATCATTAGGCAACTTCCACCATCCTGTGTTATAATTTTCTTATATTTGAAACGTAGGAGGGAAGGCCGTTGTTTGCAAAGACCTATGGTGCGACGACCCTCGGGATAGATGGACGGATTATCGACGTTGAGGTGGATGTGTCGCCGGGGCTGCCGGGCTTTGAGCTGGTCGGGCTTCCCGATACGTCGGTGAAGGAATCGAAGGAGCGGGTACGAACTGCGATTCGCAACTCCGGTATGCAGCTGCGGCAGGAGCGGGTTACGGTCAATCTCGCACCTGCCGATGTGCGAAAGGACAGTTCGGGGCTTGATCTGCCAATTGCGGTTGGTCTCCTTGCATCCTACGGTATGGTTCCCGAGGCGGCAGTGCAGAGTGCGCTTTTCTCGGCAGAGCTTTCCCTCGATGGGAACTGCCGACCGATCAGCGGCATTCTCCCGATGGCAATCACGGCGCGAGAACATGGGCTGACGGAGTTTTACGTTGCACCGTCGAATGCAGACGAGGCACTCCTGATTGACAGGCTGAAGGTCTATGCCGTCGAGAATCTGGCACAGCTTGTGCGTCATTTGACTGGCACAGAGGTGCTGACTCCTGCTGTGCCACAAGCAACAGAACAGAAAAAAGATGCTGCCTTCACCGATGACTTTGCGGACGTACAGGGGCAGTATCAGGCGAAACGTGCGCTTGAGATTGCGGCGGCAGGAGGGCATAATGTTCTGATGGTCGGTGTACCCGGTTCGGGCAAGACGATGCTGGCACGTCGGATGAGTTCGATTTTGCCGGAACTGACGAAGGAAGAAGCCATCGAGATCACAAAGATATACAGCATCTCGGGGCTGCTCGGCAAGGATACAGGGCTTGTGACCACGCGTCCCTTCCGCAGTCCGCATCATACGTCATCGACGGTGGCGATGATCGGCGGCGGGAGCATCCCGCGTCCGGGCGAGGTGACACTCGCGCATCACGGCGTGCTCTTTCTGGATGAACTGCCGGAGTTCAGCAAGAAGACACTTGAGGTGCTGCGCGAGCCGATCGAGGATCGCCAGATTACGGTGTCGCGTGCGAATGCGACGCTGACGTTTCCCTCTAGTATCATTTTGGTAGCGGCGATGAACGAAGTAACGTCAATAACGATACAATGTAATGATGATCGAGAGGCGGCGTGAAAACATTGATAATCCACGCTTTCACTGATTTCCTGTAGGTGAAGGCAGGGGAAAATATAGCATTAACTACTGAAAGGGACTTCTCTCTCAAGCCTCTGGAAGCCGATGTTTTTATGCACACTTGGGGGCGTTTTATTTTTGTAGGTGTGAGCATGAGCAAAGAATTAGCGAATATGGAAAGCAACGATCATTTGGTGGAGCAAATCGCCGCTCTTATTGAAAATGCCAAACAGCATGTTGTCACTGTGGTCAACTCCACAATGATCGTTACTTACTATGAAATTGGGCGCATGATTGTAGAGCATGAGCAAAAGGGGGCGCTGCGGGCGGAGTATGGAAAGAGCGTCTTAAAGGAACTCTCGAAAAATCTTACGAATCGCTTTGGCAGAGGATTCTCGGTAGATAATCTCGAGAATATGCGTCGTTTTTACATTACATATAGCAACGAAGTGATTTCCGAAACACCGTCTCGGGAATCGATCGCGCAGAAATCCGAAACAGCGTCTCGGATTTTTGAACCGCCTCCGACCAATTTGCAGACACTCTCTGCGCAATTCACGTTGAGTTGGTCGCACTATTTGTTCCTCATGCGCATCACAAATGACAAGGAACGTAAATTCTATGAAAATGAGGCTACAAACGAGCGATGGAGTCTGCGTGAGTTGAAGCGACAGTTCAACGCTGCTCTCTATGAGCGCCTGGCACTTTCTCGTGATAAGAAAGCTATCGCCGAGATATCCAAACAGGGCATGACTGTGGAACGTCCCGAGGACATCGTGAAAGATCCATACATCTTGGAGTTCTTAGGAATGCCCGAGGAGAGCCGCTATTCGGAGTCTGATTTGGAGCAGCGCATCATTGATGAATTGCAGCATTTTCTATTGGAACTGGGAAAGGGCTATACCTTTGTAGGTCGGCAGGAACGACTGACCTTTGATGAACAGCACTTCTATGTGGATCTGGTATTTTTCAATCGTCTGCTCCAATGTTTTGTCCTCATTGATCTCAAGATTGGAAGCATTACACATCAGGATCTTGGGCAAATGCAGATGTATGTGAACTATTATGACCGCAAGGTGAAACTGGCGACAGAGAATCCCACTGTTGGTATTCTGCTCTGCAAGGAGAAAAATAATGCCGTGGTAGAAATGACTTTGCCGGAGGGCAATACACAGATTTTCGCCAGCAAGTATGAACTTGTCCTGCCGGACAAGGATGCTCTTATGCAACTCTTGGAAAATAAGTTCAATGGTGAGGATTGATCTAGGTATAAGGGGAGTTGTGACTTTTCCAACATAGTAGAGTCAGTATTTTGTCTTTGGATCGACTTTTAATAAAGAAAATATGATGGATTCATGGAAACTGGCAAAAGGAGAGAAGGTCTTTGAACTTCCGGAAACATGGGTGATCTTCATTATTACGGACGGCACAAAAAAAGCAAGTAGTCGTTACCCCTATGACATGTCGTTGCGGTGGAAAGCATTACTACGATGGGCAATGTGAACTCTATCCCGGCGTCACTTGAATCGGTGATGCCGGGATATTTTCGTAATCCTTAAAAACGAAAACCAAAATAAAGTATTGAAATACCAAAATAAAATATCTTATTGACAGGCTTATAAAATACATGATATGATATACGCATAGAGTAAAGGTGTCGGTTTGATGAGGAGGTTGTCATATGAAGGGAGCAAGATACGAAGAATGGCTCTATAAGGGATGTTGCAACGTTCTTGGCAGTGCAGAGGAGAGAGTTCTTACAGCACTTTTTCTGATGAGAGAGACACGACGTGTATTGGGGGAGAGAGCGGGCAGCAGTTGCAATCAAGAAGTACAAAACATCATGTTTCGGCAGTGTGATCAGTGGGGACTGGATAATCCTTTTATTGATATAAATTCGTTGAATGAGATCTATCGCATGACAGATGGTATTGAAGATGTCGATTGGGAAGTAATGCTCTCTCTTGACGAAAGCGATCATCTGCATATTCCCGGCGAAATTTTCAAAATGATGGAAGAGCAGATACAGCCGGAAACAGAGCAGGTTTTGATTGCCGAGGGGCAGCGATTTGCGCCATATATCAAAGATATGGTTGAAAAATATGCCTACTGCTGCTATTTGTTTACGGTAGAGCGGGAGATCCATGTCATATTGTTGAAGGAAATTCTAAGAGCATACCCTCATACAGTCGTTCAGAAAACAAGTATCTACGAATACGAGTTCTTGCGGGAGAAATTTGATTTGATTATGTCCGTTCCGACAATGGGGAGACGCAATCGTGTGGACGATCTCAATCGGTTTATGTGTCGGGATTATGAGATGGTTGCTTTGGAGAATCTGCTTTTGCATTTGTCCTCCGCAGGCAAACTAGCCATTGTCATGCCTGCCAAGATCACCTTTGGAGGCGGCCGTATAGCGAATCTCCGCAATTTTATCCAAGAGATGTATTGTCTTGAAGAAATAGCGGAACTCCCAGACGGCATATTTGTCGGTACAGGAGTCAAGACGCATTTGTTCGTTATTTCTGCGGGAAAAACAGAAGATGTCACGATTAAGCGGTACGGATTTGATCAAGGGAAAAACCGTGTATCACGGGAACTGGTTTTGCTCAAGGATTCCTTCGTTGTGTCATCGGAACTGTCGGAGCAGGGAGATTGGAACGTTGATAAACTCTTTGCTCGACAGGATGAGGATTGGCAACGGTTTATGGAAAAGGACAGCCGTATCAAATTAAAGGAAGTGGCGCAGGTTTTTCGCGGAAAGAACATCTCCCGTAAGGATGAAAACGGCAATGTTGGCGTTGTCACCATATCAAATGTCGGCGAGTATGTCATTGATTACGACGGCTTGGATCACATCAGCGAGGTTGAGCGTAAACTTACGAGCTATCTATTGGAGGATGGCGATGTGCTGCTTACGGCAAGAGGGACAGCGACGCGCAGTGCCGTGTTTCACCGGCAGGATTATCCCTGCATTGCTTCAGCGAATATGGTTGTCATTCGTCCACGACAGGATTTGCTGGACAGTACCTATCTCAAGATGTTTTTTGACAGTCCCTTAGGCGGCAAAATCCTGTCCTCGGCGCAGCAGGGGACGGTAGTGGTGAACTTGAGCTTTCGGGATGTGCAGGAGGTCGAGATACCGCTTCCTGCCATCCATGAGCAGAAGAAATTGACAGAGGAATACGAACGGGAACTGGAAGTGTATCTTTCAACGCTAAAAGCCGCTGAGGAACGGTGGAACAATACGTTGGAAAAATTACAGGCACGGCTGTAAAGGAGGCAGGGCGAATGTTAGGAGCCATCGTCGGAGATATTGTCGGCTCCCGCTTCGAGTGGGACAATCATCGGTCGAAGGAGTTTGATCTTCTTACCTATAAGTGTTTCTTCACAGATGACAGTGTTATGTCGCTCGCATTGGCACAAGCGATCTTGGAGAGCAAACCCGACTACAGCGACCTTGCGGAAAAGTCCGTAGAGTGTATGCAGCGTATCGGCAGAAAATATCCTGACTGCGGTTATGGCGGTCGTTTTTATGGCTGGATGTTTTCTGATGAACCAAAGCCCTATAACAGCTTCGGTAACGGAGCCGCTATGCGTGTCAGTGCCGCTGGGTTTGCTGCTGGAAGTATGGATGAAGCCAAAATGCTCGCTGAAAGAATCACTGCCGTCACACACAATCATCCAGAAGGTTTGAAAGGGGCGGAAGCTACCGTGGGGGCTCTTTATATGGCGCGGAGCGGCAGCAGTATTTTGGAGATACGGGACGTTATTGACAAAAATTACTACCCCATGAATTTTACGCTGGACGGTATTCGCGATACATACCAGTTTAACGAAACTTGCCAAGACACCGTACCGCAAGCACTTATGGCCTTTTTCGAGTCCACGGGCTTTGAGGATGCCATCCGAAATGCCATTTCCATCGGTGGTGATAGCGACACCGTTGCTGCCATCACTGGAGGAATTGCCGAGGCTTATTACGGCATCCCGTCCGACATACGAAAACACGTACTCACGTTCCTGGATGAAGAGCTTTTGCGGATTTTAATGAATTTCGAGAACAAGTACCCGCCCGTTATGGAAAAGAACATGGGCAATATGCGTGTTCCCGTAAAACGTAGCAGCAAGCGAAAAGTCAACGGAGAAAATAGAGCCGAAATCATGCAGGCATCGCTTGTTGCCGCCGAGGAGGATGTGAAAGAAGCTGCTCCCGTACCGGAAGAAACGACCAGTGAGCAGCTCTTCAATCACCTTTTTGGGGCGTGTAATATTCTTCGGGGACCGATCAATCAGGATGAGTTCAAGAGCTATGTCATTCCGATTCTCTTTTTCAAACGCATCTCCGATGTATATGACGAGGAGTATCAGGATGCCTTGGAGGAATCCGGAGGTGATGAGGAATATGCCTCCGCTGAGGATATGCATTCCTTTGACATTCCCGAAGGCTGCCATTGGGATGATGTGCGGAATGTCAGTGAAAATGTAGGCAGGGCTATCGTGAATGCCATGTCGGGCATTGAAAGAGCAAATCCGCTTACCCTTTCCGGCGTGTTCAGCAGTTTTGACGACGGTACATGGACGAACAAAAACAAACTGACGGATGAACGTCTGAAAGACCTCGTGGAGCATATGTCCAAGGTGAAGGTGGGAAACAAAAACTACACTGCTGATATCATGGGTGACAGCTACGAATATCTCATCAAGAAATTTGCGGATATGTCCAAGAAGAACGCCGGAGAATTTTACACGCCTCGTTCCATCGTTAAGCTTATGGTGCGTCTGCTCGATCCGCGCCCGGGAGAATCGGTGTACGATCCGGCCTGCGGCACAGGGGGAATGTGCATCGAATCCATCCATCATATGAAAAACAGCAAACTGACCTACGGAAAAATCTATGGGCAGGAGAACAACCTTTCCACCTCCGCCATTGCCAGAATGAACCTCTATCTCCATGGCGCAAAGGATGTGCAGATTCGGCAGGGTGATACCCTTCGGAAACCACTTTTCCTCGAAGGCGGCAAGCTCAAAACGTTTGACTGTGTGCTGGCCAATCCTCCCTTTGGAATGTCGAAATGGGGGGCGGATGTATTCGATTCCGACCAGTACGGAAGAAACATCTGGGGCTGCCCTACGGATGCCAATGCTGACTTTGCATGGCTGCAGCACATGATAAAATCCATGGATAAGGACAACGGTCGCTGTGCGGTGGTTCTGCCGCAGGGTGTACTTTTCCACGGCGGTAAGGAGGGGAGTATCCGTAAGGAAATCATCAAAGCGGATTTGCTGGAGGCTATTATCACGCTTGCCAGCGGTGTCTTTTACAGTACGGGCGTGTCTGCGTGTATCCTTTTCCTCACGAAGAAGAAGGAGCATAAACATAAAGGACGTATCTGCCTCATCGACGGTTCGGAAGTCTATACGCCCATGCGGGCGCAGAATATTCTCTCGGATGAAAACGTGGATACGCTCTATCAGTTTTACGCAGACTACGAAGATGTGATGGAACGCTGCAAGGTGGTTACCATTGCTGATGTCGAGCAGGGGGGCTTCGATCTCAATGTGAAGCGTTATATCGAAAAAAAGCCGCAGAAAGTAGTGCCGCCGGAGGTCGTACGCCGTACTTATTTTGAAACACTCGAAAAGGTACGTTCTGCAGAGGAGAAAATGCAGCGGCTTCTGATGAAAGGGGGGTATGTCCATGGAGAATAAAATAACACTCTCGGAACTGGAATCCTATCTCTGGGGATCGGCGGACATCCTTCGCGGGAAAATGGATGCCGGCTCTTACAAGCAATACATTTTTCCATTGCTCTTTTTCAAGCGTCTGAATGATGTGTACGAGGAAGAAACCGCCAAGGCTGTCAAAGAAAACGGTGAAGAGGCTGCCGAATGGGACGAGATCCATAGCTACAGAATCCCGGACGGCTTCCATTGGGACGATGTGCGAAATGTTCCATCTGACGTGGGCAAGGCAATCGTCACAGCCTTTCGCGCGATGGAAAAAGCCAACAGCGAGAAGCTCACTGGCATCTTTGGCGATGGCACATGGACAAACAAGAATCGCCTCCCGGACAGGCTCTTAAAGGATCTGATGGAACATTTCAGCAAGTATACATTGTCTCTGGAAAACTGTCCGGAGGACGAGCTTGGGCAAGGCTATGAATACCTTATCAAGCAGTTTGCCGATGACAGTGGACATACGGCGCAAGAGTTCTACACCAACCGTACGGTGGTACACCTCATGACGGAGATATTGCAGCCCAAATCCGGCGAATCCATCTATGACCCTACGTGCGGCAGTGCCGGGATGCTGATTTCCGCTATTGCCCACCTTAAGCGGTCGGGAAAGGAATGGCGAAACGTGTCCCTCTTCGGGCAGGAAATCAATCTGCTGAGTTCCGCGATCGGGCGTATGAACCTCTTCTTGCACGGCATCGAGGATTTTGAAATCGTAAATGGCGACACGCTTGCCAATCCTGCCTTTACGAAAAACGGAAAACTCCGCCAGTTCGACATGATCGTTGCAAATCCGCCCTATTCCGTGAACCAATGGAGCCGTGCGGCATTCGAGTTCGACAAGTACGGCAGGAATATCTTAGGCGTGCCGCCACAGGCCAGAGCCGATTATGCGTTCTTTCAGCATATTCTCGTGAGTATGAAGGACAAGACAGGACGCTGTGCGATCCTGTTTCCGCATGGGGTGCTGTTCCGCAACGAGGAGCGGGCAATGCGGGAGAAGCTGGTGCACTCTGATTGGGTGGACTGCGTGATCGGACTGGGAGCAAATCTTTTTTATAATTCCCCCATGGAGGCGTGCATTGTCATTTGCCGCACAGAGAAGCCTGATACGCACAAAAATCATGTGCTGTTCATCAATGCCCTAAACGAAGTGACGCGCAAAAATGCGCGGAGCTATTTGGAGTCGCAGCACATCGAGCGGATTTCCAAGGCATACAACACCTATAAAAGCGAAGAGGGCTTTGCAAAGAAAGTGTCCATACGGGACATTGAGAAAAATGACTTCTCGCTGAATATTCCTCTTTACGTGCAAGTAACGATGGAGGAGACGAAAGAACAAGACACACGAAGTGTGCAGGAGTGTTACGATGATTGGTATGCGTCTTCGTTGGCACTCAGAGATTGCTACGACAACTTGAATGTTTTGTTGAAGGACAATTGCGAGGAAAATACGATACCATTTTGAGAGGAGGAACGTCTTGTGGCAAAAGTGACATTGGGCGAGGTGGCCATGGAAGCCCGTGAGACCTGCAAAGGGGATAGGAGCGGTTTTCCCACGGTCGGCCTTGAACATATAACCCCGGGAGAAATTCGCCTGTCGGAGTATGACGTAGGCAGTGATAATACGTTCACAAAGCGTTTTCACGAAGGAGATATTCTTTTCGGACGCCGTCGGGCATATCTGAAAAAGGCGGCCATAGCTCCCTTCGAGGGTATTTGCTCCGGGGATATTACCGTAATTCGGGCGATACAGGATAAGATGGAACCGAGGCTACTACCCTTCGTCATTCAAAACGACGACTTCTTTGATTTTGCTGTGGGGCGGTCGGCAGGCTCGCTATCACCCCGCGTGAAGTGGGAGCATCTGAAAACTTACAGCTTCGAGTTGCCGGAGATGGACAAGCAACGTGAACTGGCTGATGTGCTGTGGGCGATAGAGGACACGCGAGCCGCTTATCAAGAACTGGCGGTTGCTATGGAGGAACTCGTCAAATCACAATTTGTAGAGATGTTCGGTGATCCAATATTGAATACTCATGGCTGGCAGAAAGTCTCCTTATCAGCCTTAGCCGAAATAAAAATTGGACCATTCGGCTCACTGCTCCACAGAGAAGATTACATTGTGGGCGGGCATCCCGTAGTGAATCCCTCGCACGTACATGATGGCAACATCGTTATAGATGAAAAACTAACAATCTCCGAAACAAAATATAAAGAACTATCTGCATACCATCTTTTTGAGAATGATGTTGTTCTAGGCAGACGGGGTGAAATGGGTCGCTGTGCCGTCGTACAAACATCTGGTTTGCTCTGCGGAACAGGAAGCATGATAATACGTACTCTTGGAGAAGTCAGAGCAGACTTTCTGCAAAAAATCATTTCCTTTCCTTCATTCAAGAAGATGCTTGAAGATATGGCAGTCGGACAAACCATGCCAAACTTGAATGTTCCTATTATTTCACGGCTTGAAATCATTAAGCCCCCCAATGAAGTTCAAAACGCTTATTATGCCTTTGTCGAACAAGTCGACAAATCGAAATTGACGATCAGAGAGATTCTCAAAAAAAACGCTGCTATGAAATTAGCCATTTTGAGAGAGTACTTGAAATAAGGAGTTGAATTTAACGTGCCTGATAAAATGAGTGTGGATCAACAGTTATTTGCAATAACAACTATAATAGAAACACAATATGCGATAAGAAATGGATTTGCGAGCGCACAGGCAACAGGTTTTTTCTTTAATGAAACAACATCTAATCCTACAGATGGGCCTGAGGGCCATTGGGAAAGATTTGATAAGTTTTGGCTTGTTACCAATCGACATGTTGTTTTCAATACCATAGGCGACGTAGAGTGTTTAGCCCACAATTTAACATTTAATTTACGAAAAGAACATAATGGAAGTATTGAATGGGTTCCAATTACACTGTCGAAAGACGAGTTAAGAAGATCCTTATTACTTCATAGAAATATTGATGTAGATGTAGTTGCAATAGATGTATCTGAATATATAATGCAAAAAATCACACAGGATGATGAAGAAATTAAAAATATTATTATTCCAGTTACACTAACACAAGATAACTTGCCGAACAATCAGCCAATATCTATCGAAGTAACTAGCGACATAATTGTAGCAAGCTATCCACGAGGATTTTATGATATATACAACAAATTTCCTATAATAAAATCAGGTATAATTGCATCCTGCTGGGGGGGGAACTTCAATGGAAGACCAATCTTTCAAATTGACGCGCAGCTATTTCCTGGATCTTCTGGTGGACTGGTAATAAGCAAGCCTACCAATATTACAGTTCATAATGGAGAACTAATGTATCGTGATGGTAGCAAAGAATTTATTTTACTGGGAGTATATTCCGGTGAATATCAATGGACAGATTCTATGACAGGACAGCAACATTCATATGGTTTAGGAAATGTATGGTATTCCTCTTTAATAACAGAAATTATTAAAGAGGGGGAAAAACATATGGAAAATTGAGTATATAAATGAAACAATAATGAGCTCGCTGATTCAAGAAATAGATAAACGGTGGTGGCGGTCGGTGGAAAGGATAATCCACCATGAAAGACATCCTGATCACCGACATCATGCAGGGGATGCTCCCGCATCTGGATAACGCCCAGCTTATCCTCTTGCGGCAGACACTGACAAAGTGTCTCGCCAATAAGGCAGTCACGGAGTGTGCGCCCGCCGCTATCCCCGAAGCCGTCCACGGCAATGAGGAACTTTTGACCATGTTTACCGCTGCTAAAAAAGTGGAGGGATGCAGCGAGAGAACTCTCAACTATTACCAGACGACACTCCTTAAGGTTCTGGGCAGCTTCGATAAGCACATCACCCGAATCACCACGGACGATTTGCGAAAATACCTTTCGGAGTATCAGGAGGAACACAGATGCAGCAAGTCCAATATCGACAATATTCGCCGTATTCTTTCCAGCTTTTTTGCCTGGCTTGAGGAGGAGAACTACATCCTCAAAAGCCCGGTGCGCCGTATCCACAAAATCAAGACGGCGAAGGTAGTCAAGGAAACCTACACAGATGAGGCGTTGGAGCAAATGCGGGACAACTGTACCAATAGTCGTGACTTGGCTATGATTGATCTCCTTGCCTCGACGGGCATGAGGGTGGGGGAGCTTGTGCGGCTAAACCGCAGTGATGTAGATTTCGAGAGTCGCGAGTGCATCGTCTTTGGCAAAGGAAGCAAGGAACGTCCCGTATATTTCGATGCCCGGACGAAGATACACCTCAAGAATTATCTGGACAGCCGTATCGATGATAATCCGGCACTCTTTGTTTCTTTGCAAAAGCCCCATAACCGCCTCCATATCAGCGGCGTAGAGATTCGCCTCCGCGACATGGGCAAAAAGCTCGGCATACCAAAGGTGCATCCGCATAAATTCAGACGCACGCTCGCCACCAGAGCCATCGACAAAGGAATGCCCATTGAGCAAGTACAGCAGCTTTTAGGTCATAGCAAGATTGACACCACCATGGAATACGCCATGGTTGACCAGAACAACGTCAAAAACTCCCATCGGAAGTTCATCGCCTGATTTCAATCACAATTTGTTGAATTGTTCGGGGATAGCAAAAATCCGTTGTTTTCAGTTAGCACAATAGGCGATGAATGTATTTTGAAAAGTGGTACAACCCTTTCGACAGATATGGAAACTGACGATGGTGCTATACCCTATATCAAAGTATCAGATATGAATTTACCTCAAAACAGCATCTACATAAACACTTCAACAAGGTATGTTAGCAGAAAAAACGCAGGAAACACCTTTCTTCAAAAAGGCTCTGTGATTTTTCCTAAAAGAGGAGCAGCTATAGCAACTAATAAGAAAAGGATTCTGGTACATGATACTTGTTGTGATCTCAATATTATGGGGGTCTTGCCTAAAGATAATATTCGCACAACCTATCTGTATAGCTATTTTATGAGTATGGACTTAGGAAGTTTGTATAACGGCTCTACTGTTCCCCAGCTCAACAACAAAGACATTTCTCCCCTAAAGATTAGTGTTCCTCCGATGGAATTGCAAATAGAGTTTGAGCGGCTATTTGAACAAGCCGACAAATCGAAATTTGACCAATTAGGAAGGAGTAGCTCATGTTTAATGAAGACAATACTACGGAAAAGATGATTATCGACACCCTTACCAAAATCGGATGGGAGTATGTGCCGCCGGAAGAATTCACCCGCAGTGAAAACGATCCCTTTGAAGAAGAGATGGTGCGTTCGGCTCTCATCGCGCTTAACCCGGAGATCGCCGAGGACACTTCTCGTGCCGATGAGGTGCTTATCAAACTGCGGCGGCTCTTTGCTACTACAAATGCCGATAATCTTGTGGAGCAAAATGAACGCTTCAAGGCCATGGTTTTTGAGGAGAATACGTTTCCCTTTGGTGAGGATAACCAGTACACATCCATCAAGTATTTTGGCACAGAAATCAACGGCATGAGCGACAAGAATCGTTATGTTGTCACCAATCAATGGATATACCCAACGAAGCAGGGCGGCAAGAGGCTGGATATTGTTCTTCTGGTGAATGGATTTCCTTTTGTCATAGGAGAACTAAAGACTCCCGTTCGCGCCTCGATCAGCTGGCTGGATGGAGCAATGGACATCAATGCCTATGAGCAAAGCATTCCGCAGATGTTCGTCTGCAATGTCTTTAACTTTGCCACCGAGGGCAAACGCTATCGCTATGGTTCGGTGTGTATGCCCGCAGCCAAGTGGGGGCCGTGGCACACGACAGATGATAAGTCAGACGGGAGTCTGGTGGCTGTTCAGACCAGCATGGAGAATATGATAACTCCCTACAAGGTCATGGATTTGTTCCAGTTCTTTACGCTTTACGCCACGGACAGCAAACATCGCAAATACAAGGTCATCGCCCGATACCAGCAGTACGAGGGCGCTAATATGATGATTCACCGTGTTCGGGTAGGCTACCCTAAGCAGGGGCTTATTTGGCATTTCCAAGGTTCGGGGAAATCCTATCTTATGGAATTTGCTGCCGTGAAGATGCGTATGCTGCCGGATTTGCGGAATCCTACGGTGCTGATTGTGGACGACCGATTGGATTTGGAATCCCAGATTACCGCACAGTTCCATGCGTCCGACGTAGGAAACTTGGAGTCGGCATCCACCCGTCAAGAGCTCATGGAAAAACTCCGTATGGACATCCGAAAAATCATCATTACCACGATTTTCCGCTTTCAGGAGGTGGAAGGAGAGCTTTCGCTCCGTGATAATATTATCGTTATGGTGGATGAGTGTCACAGAACGCAGGAAGGGGATTTGGGGGTTAAAATGCGTATGGCTCTGCCAAATGCATTTTTCTTCGGTCTGACGGGAACGCCCATCAACCGCCTCGATAAGAATACGTTTGCTACGTTTGGCGCAACGGAAGACCGCAGCGGCTACATGAGTAAGTATTCCTTTTCTGACTCCATCCGCGACCGTGCAACATTACCGCTCAATTTTGAGCCGGTACCTATTGACCTCAGGGTTGACAGGGAGACGATGGACAGAGAGTTCGATGTGCTGACCGAGGGGTTGAGTGAGGCCGACAAGGCAGAGCTTTCAAAGCGGGTCAATATGCAGGCGATTATGTACGACGAGAAACGCATACATAAAGTCTGTGCCCACATCGCCAAGCATTTTACGGAGAAAATCCGTCCGAACGGTTACAAGGCACAAGTGGTGGTCTACGACCGTCATTGTTGCTTGCAATACAAGAAGGAGCTGGATAAACTGCTGGGCGCTGAATGCTCGACCATTGTCATGGATACCAACAATGACAAAGCCGACGAATACAAAGCCTATCGTCGCTCCAAGGACGAGGAAGCAAAAGTCCTCGACAACTTCCGCGATCCTGGCAACAAACTGCAAATCGTCATTGTGACGGCAAAGCTCTTGACGGGCTTCGATGCACCGATTCTCCAAGTCATGTATCTCGATAAGCCCATGAAAGACCATACGCTGTTGCAGGCGATCTGCCGCACGAACCGAACCTATGATGAAGGAAAGAACTTCGGGCTTATCGTGGACTACATCGGCATCTTCGACAATGTGGCGAAAGCGCTCAATTTTGATGAGTCCAGTATGAAGAAAATTGTCACCAATATCGAGGAGGTCAAGAAGAAAATCCCGGCGCTCATAAAAAAATGTCTCAGTTATTTTATGGGTGTTGATCGTACTGTGGACGGCTGGGAGGGGCTGATGGCAGCACAGGAGTGCATTCCCACCAACAAGGAGAAGGATCAGTTCGCTGCTGATTATGGTGTATTGAACCGTGCTTGGAATGCGCTGTCTCCTGACCCCGTGTTGACACCGTATCGCATGGACTATGTGTGGCTCACCAAGGTCTATGAATCCGTCAAGCCTGTGGGAAATGGCGGCGCACTGATCTGGGCGGCCTTGGGAGCCAAGACCATGGAAATCGTCCATTCAAATCTGGAAGTGGGGCATACCCACGAGGACGAGGAAATTTTGTCTCTCTCGGCGGATTTGATTGATGACTTCATTGCAAAGCACAAGACTCCGAAAGCAGCGGCGAAGCACATGGAGATCGACTTGATGGCGAAAATCAAAAAGCACGGCAATGACCCAAAGTTTATCGAACTAGGAGAGCGGCTGGAAAAACTACGCGAAAAGCATGAGCAAGGTCTTATCACCAGCATCGAGTTCCTGAAGCACCTACTCGAAATGGCGAAAGAGGCAGCACAGGTTGAAAAAGAAGTTGTGCCGGAGGAAGAAGTCGATAAGGGCAAAGCCGCACTCACAGAGCTTTTCAATGGTGTCAAAAACCAGAATACCCCTGTCATCGTGGAGCGTATTGTTATGGATATTGACGGCATTGTGAAGATTGTCCGCTTCGATGGCTGGCAGAACACGACAGCCGGCAAGCAGGAGGTCAAGAAAGCTTTGCGCAGCGTCGTCTGGGTGAAATACAAAATCAAGGACAAGGAAGTATTCGACAAGGCTTATGGCTATATTGAGCAGTATTATTGATGGCCGACTGCCGGAGCTGTTTATTGCGGTTCCGGCATTTTCTTATCATGGAAGAGGGAGAAAGACAGATGGCATACACAGATTTTAAGAGTTATCTCCAAGCGAATTATATAAATATATTGGAGCAGGAAATATCAGCCTTCGTGAATCAGTCCCATGATGGTATGGGCTTTCATTCCATAAATGTTCTGTCGCTATGCAAACAAAAGGTAGAAAATGTCGAAATCAAAACGCTGATTTGCCATGATGATGTAGGGCCGCTCATCAAAATTGAAATCAATCTTTTGGCAGATATTGTATTGCTTGGGCTCGGGACAGAAAAATATGAGGCTGATCGTAAAACGAGATGGTTCACGATCACAGTACAGGCAAAGCTAAAAAATGGTCTCCATGATATGATGGTTCTAGATACCGAGGAGTATTTCGGTGGGAAGTTCGACAAAGAAGATGCTTTGGATGAGTATCTCATCCCATATATTTACGCTGAGGATTTGGAAGACATCGCTGATGATTTCACAGCGTTTTACTGTCAAAATGCCATTTATGATATGTGGTGTTTTCCTGTGGATCACCTTTTGCAGGAGATGGGGATTGACTTCTATCAAGCGGATTTGCCGGATGACGAATTCGGCAGGATGTATTTTCGCAAGTCTACAGAAATTGTAGATGAGAGGTTTTTTATCCACGCTTATATGATAGAACGGAATCCGTCGAAAAGGAACTTCGACCAGGAACGATGCTCATCAGTAAAAAACGCTCCTTTATGGGGGAATTGGGTAGCCCACTCAATACGATAGCCCATGAAATCATCCATTGGGAAAAACACCAGAAGTTCTTCGAGATTCTGGCGCTCTTGAATCAGGAGGAGACAAACCTGTCATGCAAAGTGTCGCCGGATGTGACACCAGAAGCATTGCAGGGTGTGGAAAAGGCTGTCTGGTGGGCAGAATGGCAGGCTAATGCCCTTGCCCTCCGAATTTTAATGCCACGCGTGTATTTTGATGATATTTTTCCGAAGATTATTGAAGAAAAATATTCTACGCCTTATCGTCGCACTGGGGATGTTATGGAGAATGCTTTAGAAAGTGTTGCGAAGTGTTTCGGTGTTTCGCGCTATGAAGCAAAATTACGTGCCTTGCAGCTTGGATACAAATGTGCAGAGGGGAGTTTTTTATATGTAAACGGGGGCTATAAGTATCCGTATGTGTTCAATCCTGATGCACTCGGTGAATATCAGACTTTTTTGCTTGACGAGAAGAATTTTGAGCGGCTTTACGATGAGGCTGAATCTTTCGCGGCTCTCTTTGAGAGTGAAGCATTTGTTTATCTCGGCTATCTCGTCTGCATCAACGACGAAAAATATGTAAAATATCTGGGTGAAGATAAAGGTTATGAACTTACACAGTATGGGTTGGAGCATGTTGATGAATGCTGTTTGAAATTCAACAGAAACTATGAGCTTAACAAAAGTTCTGGTGATTATTACAATATGTGCTATCTGAGCCAAAATATAAATGCGGCATCTTTTAGCGAAACACGTAATATCGATGAGGAGGATATGCAGGACAAAAAAGAGCAAGCAGTTGAACGGCAAAAGCTAAAAGAAGAGGGCATTCGCGTGATGCAAATTCTGCGAAACTTACCCAACTCCTTCTCGGGAACATTAAATGCCCACATGAAGAGATTGGATGCATATAATCCAAGAACAAACCGACGGGGCAAATTTACCAATATGGAATTGGCAATCAGGACAGGATTATCAGAGGATTACATTAGTCAGCTTAGAAATGATGAGACGCGAGTATCTCTTGAGAGTGTTTGTGCATTATGCATCGGAATGCATTTGCATCCTATTCTGAGTATGGATTTGATAAAAAAATCAAAAAATGATTTTCCCGATGATGAGGAAGGATTTTTCGGTCACTACCTTATACAACATCACTTCATGGACACGCTGGCATTCTGCAACACCCAGCTAAAAGCTGAGGGGTATCGAACATGGGGGAAAATTGTTGCTTAAAAATTATTTTCAGAAATGGTCGGACTGAGAGTCCGGCTATTTTTGTAGGCGTTGTAAAGCTCCATAGCCACAGATGGTGACATCTATGACTGTGGAGCTTATTTTTCGCTCAAAATTCGGACTGACAATCCGCATGTCTCTGATGGGCTTTTGATAAATTTTATATCAGAAAGCATCTTCGCCGAGATTAGCGTCTTGGATTCCATCTAACTCCTCGGCACTCATGAAGCCGAGGCTCAAGGGGAGGAGGTTGGTGCTTGAATAATGCAGTCACTATTGAGAGTCGACCAACGTCACGGAAGCCCGTGGCTTGACTGGCGTGCGCAGACAGTAAAGCTATATCAGCAGTAAGGGGGAAAAATCTACATTTTTGTTAATGGAATTTATGTGAATGTGAACATTCACAAGCCGTAATTGTAAATCTTGTAAATTTCTCAATGCCTTGAGATGGCCATTAGGGGCGGCGGGAACGCACGAAGAGACGAACTGCGCGAGCAGTATTGGCACTTCGGTGTTTCCACCGTGACTTTTTGCGCCCATCTTCAAGCGAAAGAGGCCGGTGTACATCGCGTGCATCGGCCTTTTGTGTTCCTGCCGCCCGCATCCAAGGCGGAAAGGACACGACCATGAAAATTGCTCTGTATTACGAAGACAAGCTCCATCCGACTGTTTTGGAAGTTTCGGAGGAGGAATGCACCGTCATGGTGGAGACGGACTATCGGCAGCGGCTGAATGCCGCCGAGGACAAGAACGCAGTTCAGCGGCGCACGGCACAGGAGATTTTGGATGCCGAGGTCAATGCTCCGACTTTCCGTAGGAATCGCACCGAGACGCGTCGCCATGTCCACTTGTCGTCGGACGATCTTGACCGCCGGAGGGCGGATGCCATGCCCGATGTGCCGACGGCTTTGCTCGGCGCGGATTATTCGGAGCTTCATCATGCCATTGCGCAGCTTCGTCCGCAGCAACGGGAGCTTCTGCGGCGCGTATTTTGGGAAGGCGTGCGCCAGTCGGAGATTGCGCGTCAGGAGGGCGTATTGGAAAGCACCATATCGGAGCGGATGCGGCGCATCTATCAGCGGCTCAGGAAATTCTTGCCTGACAAGAAAAATTTTCTATGAAACCATGAAGTTTTGCATTTCCCGTGGCTCTTAGGTGAAGGGTAACATCAAATCGCCCTTCGGAAAGGATGAATCGAGATGCATCACACACTCAACATCAAGGTCTCCAAGGAGCGCACCAATGGTGGGATCGTGGCCTGCCGCCGGCTCACGGTGCGGGAGCGTCTGCTTCGCTTCTTCCTTGGCTGTCCCGTGAAGCTCACGGTTATCGTGCCGGGAGACTCCGTGGACGAGGTAGCCATCTTCGAGAAGAGAAAGGAGAATGCTTATGCCGGCACGACCGCTTTATGAGTTTGCCGCAGGTTTCAACGCGCTCTTCGACCTCGTCTTGGACGAGTCGATGGATTTGGAGCTTTTGGAAGAGGGGCTGCAGTCCATCGAGTGCGCCCTTGAGGAGAAATGCGCGAACGGCATCGCGCTCATCAAATCGCTGGAAGCGTATGCGGAGGCATACAGCAAGGAAGAGAAACGCTTTGAAGCGCAGCGGCAGATTTTAGAGAACCGCATCAAACGTATCAAGGAGTGATACCGGCAGAACCTCGATGCGATGGGGAAAACCAAAGTTCCCACGAGGTACGGTGTCATGAGTGTTCAGAAGAACGGCGGCAAACAGCCCCTCAAGATTGACGATGCCGCCCTTATCCCGGACGCCTATCTCATCACCGTGCCGGAGCATAAGGACGTGAACCGCGAGGCACTCTATGAAGCTCTGAGCAGCGGCGAGGAAGTTCCCGGCGCCCACTTGGAGGCGAGAGGACGAAGTCTTCGGATTAAGTGAGCAGAAAGGAGATACGCAATGCTGAACATCACCAAAGGGAAAATTGACCGCGCCCAAAAGGTGGTCATCTACGGTTCTGAGGGCATCGGAAAGTCCGGTCTTGCCGCTAGATTCCCCGATCCGCTCTTCATCGACACCGAGGGCGGAACAGCGCACATGGATGTGCGCCGCATCGAGAAGCCGCAGTCGTGGGAGGAAATGATCTCCGTGCTCAAGGAAGTGGCAGCGACCAAGGATGTGTGCAGGACGTTGGTGCTGGATACCGCCGATTGGGCAGAGCAGCTGATCGTCAGCTACCTCTGCACAAAGTACAAGCAGAACTCCATCGAGTCTTTCGGCTACGGCAAGGGGTATACCTATTTGGGCGAGGAGTTTTCGCGGCTTCTCGGCGCATTGGATATGGTTCTGACTTCTGGAGTTCATGTGGTGGTCACGGCACACGCCAAGATGCGGAAGTTTGAACAGCCGGACGAGATGGGGGCATACGACCGCTGGGAGATGAAACTCAGCAAGCAGGTAGCGCCGCTCCTTAAAGAATGGTGCGACATTTTGCTCTTTTGTAACTACCAGACCTTTGTGGTCACCTCGGAGAACAACACGCAGAAGGCACAGGGCGGCAAGCGTGTCATGTACACGTCCCACCATCCCGCATGGGACGCGAAGAGCCGCGTGCCGCTGCCGGAAGTCTTGGATCTGGACTACAAACACATCGCTCATATCTTCTCGTGGGGGCAGACTCCGGCAGCCACAATCGTCACGCAGACAGCAATGCAGGAGACACCGGCACCGCAGCAGCAGAACCTGCCGGAGGAAGAAAGCGCTGTTGATGTGTTTCACAGCATTTTGAAGGAGAAGGGTGTCACCGAGGAGGAGGTGCGGCAGGTGGTCGCCGCGCGTGGGAAATACTCAGTGGAGACCCCGATTGACGCCTACCCCGACGAGTTTTTGTACGGCTACGTCATCCGCTACTGGGATCAGATTTTTGACATCATTCAGCAAAGCCGCAAGGCAAAAGGCTAAGGGAGGAAATACATCATGGCAGATTCGATCAATAACAACGTGGGTATGGATTGGACTGACACCATTGAAAGCGATGGTCAGGAATTCATTCTCCTGCCCGAAGGGGATTACAACTTCGTGGTGTCCGCTTTTGAGCGGGGGCGTTTTCCGGGGAGCGCCAAGATGCAGGCCTGCAACAAAGCTACGCTTACCCTGCAGGTGGAAACGAAGCAGGGCGTCGCCAGCGTTCGTACTGACCTTATTTTGAACCGCCTCGTGGAGTGGCGCATTTCAGCGTTCTTTCGCTGCATCGGCAGGAAGAAGCACGGCGAGAGGCTGGCGATGAACTGGAACAATCTCGAAGGTGCCAAGGGACGGGCGCATTTTAAGCCCCGCAAATATACCGACCGGGATGGCAATGAGAAACAGACCAACGATGTGGATCGCTTCTACGATTATGACGAGAAGTTCTTTCCGGTCGAGGACTCTGCGGACTTCGGCGGGATTCCCGTCAGCGCGGCGGACATTCCGTTCTGATGGGAGGACAAGCAAGTGGAACTTAGACCGTATCAGGTCGAGGCGAAACAGGCAATCCTGTCCGAGTGGAGCGAGGGGCGTCGCAAGACACTCCTCGTCCTCTCCACAGGGCTCGGAAAGACGATTGTGTTTTCCTCGGTGACAGAACATCAAGTGAAGTTGGGACACAGAGTCCTCATCATGGCGCATCGTGGGGAACTTCTCAGCCAAGCCGCTGACAAGCTGAAGATGCTCACGGGACTTGATGCAGCATTTGAGCAGGGAGAGAACCGCAGCCTCGGCAGTTTCTTTTCCGTGACAGTAGGATCGGTGCAGTCCCTTTGCCAAGAAAAGCGGCTTTCGATGTTTCCGCAGGATTATTTTCAGGACATCATCGTGGACGAGGCGCACCACGCACTCTCGGAGAGCTATCAGCGTGTGCTCGCGCATTTTCCGGATGCCAATGTCCTCGGAGTAACGGCAACACCCGACCGTGGAGACAAGCAGACGCTCGGCACATTTTTTGACTCACAGGCTTACGAGTATTCCATGAGCCGCGCCATCCGGGAGGGGTATCTCTCTCCCGTCAAGGCGCGGATGATTCCCCTGCAGCTGGATATCAGCAAGGCGGGTATCTCCGGCGGGGATTACAGCGCAGCGGACATCGGCTGCGCCTTGGAGCCGTACCTCCATCAGATTGCAGACGAGATGGGGCGTTACTGCAGGGGCAGAAAGACCGTGGTGTTTCTGCCGCTCATCGCCACATCGCAGAAGTTCTGTCGGATGCTGAATGACATCGGCATGAGGGCGGCGGAAGTCAACGGCATGAGCGATGACCGTTCGAAAATCCTCGCAGAGTTTGAGCATGGCATGTACGACGTGCTGTGCAACTCCATGCTCCTTACAGAAGGTTGGGACTGTCCCGCTGTGGACTGCATTGTAATTTTGCGCCCCACCAAAGTGCGGAGCCTCTATCAGCAGATGGTGGGACGGGGAATGCGGCTCTTTCCGGGCAAGGAGAACTTGCTCCTGCTGGATTTTCTATGGCTGACGGAGCGTCACGACCTCTGCAGACCGTCGTCTCTCATTGCCAAGGACGCGAAGATCGCCTCAATGATGGATGAAAACCTCCGAAATGACGAGGAAGTGGACATCCTCGAAGCCGAAGAGGATGCGGAGCGGGACGTGATGCGTGAACGGGAGGAAGCATTGGCGCGGGAGCTTGCCGCGATGCGGAGCAAGAAGAAAAAACTCGTCGATCCCATCCAGTATGCACTCTCCATCGCCGCCGAGGATCTCACTAGCTATGCACCGACCTTCCCTTGGGAAATGGGACCGCCGTCTGAAAAGCAGCTTTCCTTTTTGGAAAAACGTGGCATCCTGCCCGACACCGTGGGAAATGCTGGGCTTGCCTCGCTCCTCATCGACCGTCTGAAACGGCGGCAGGAGGAAGGACTCGCCACACCCAAGCAGATCCGCTGCTTGGAGCGTTACGGCTTTCGGCGCGTAGGCACATGGCAGTTCGATGCAGCCAGTGCTCTGATCTCCCGCTTGGCGATGAATCATTGGCGCGTCCCCCAGGGGATGACACCGTCTGTATATACACCGTGAAAGGACGTGATTTTTCATGGACAAGAATATCTTGTCGGCTTTGAAGTACATCAACGTTGCGGAGGTTGACCGCGCCACATGGATCTCGGTAGGTATGGCACTCAAGGAGGAAGGATATCCCTGCTCCATCTGGGACGATTGGAGTCAGAGAGATCCTCGTTACCATCCCGGCGAATGCGAGAAGAAGTGGGAGGGCTTTAACGGCACGACCACTCCCGTTAAGGGCGGAACGATTGTGCAGCTGGCAAAAGAGCGCGGCTGGATGCCCTGCGCTGAGGGAGCGATGGCATGGGACGATACCATTGAGTATGACGGCAACGACGGCTTCAACGGCTTTGCCCCTCCCGATGCGTGGAATCCCGTGCAGGATTTGATCGACTATCTCTCCCTGCTGTTTGACGTCGATGACCGTGTGGGATATGTCACGGGCGATGTGTGGAAGGACAGCGAGGGTAAGTGGCTGCCCAGTAAGGGCGTGTATGACCGCACGGCAGGGGAGCTGATCGCATCCCTCAAGAAGCACGCCAATGACATTGGAGCGACCGTAGGTGACTGGAAACCCGAGGTGGGCGGTTGGATTCGGTTCAATCCACTGGATGGCGAGGGTGTGAAAAACGAGAACGTCACCAAGTTCAAGTATGCGTTGGTGGAATCCGACACGCTTCCCATCGCCGAGCAGGATGTCCTCTTCCGCAAGCTGGAACTGCCGATTGCAGCACTCGTTCATAGCGGGGGCAAGAGCCTCCACGCCATAGTGCGTGTGGATGCCATTAACTATGAGGAGTACCGAAAGCGGGTGGAGTTTCTCTATGACTTCATGGAACAGCAGGGCGTACCCATCGACAAGCAGAACCGCAATCCCTCACGGCTTTCCCGGATGCCGGGACTCACTCGAAACGGCAATCGTCAGTACCTCGCCGCAACGAACATCGGCAGGAAGTCATGGACGGACTGGATGGATTTCGTGGAGGGCGCGACGGATGAACTGCCGCCATTGGAATCTCTCGCCAAGTACAAGGACAATCCGCCGAAACTGCCGGAGGAGATTATAAAGGGAATCTTGCGCCGTGGACACAAGATGATTATTTCCGGTTCTTCCAAAGCAGGGAAGTCATTTCTCCTCATGGAACTTTGCGTTGCCATAGCCGAGGGGGCGAAGTGGTTGGGATTTCCCTGCCGCAAGGGGCGTGTGCTGTATGTCAATTTGGAGATTGATCCGGCAAGCTGTATCATCAGATTCCTCAAGATTTACGAGGCGTTGGGGCTTCCCATGAATGACTCAGAAAACATCATCGTGTGGAACTTGAGAGGCTACGCTGTGCCATTAGACCAGCTTGTGCCAAAACTCATCCGCCGGGTGCGCGACCAGCATTTGGATGCCATTGTTATCGATCCCATCTACAAGGTCATCACGGGAGATGAAAACAACGCATCCGAAATGGGGCAGTTCTGTAACCAGTTTGACAAGATTTGCACGGAGACCGGATGCTCTGCGATTTATTGCCATCACCATAGCAAGGGAGCGCAGGGAAACAAGCGGGCGATGGACAGGGCTTCCGGCTCCGGCGTATTTGCCCGCGACCCCGATGCCCAGCTTGACATGATCCAGTTGGAACTCACGGATGACATCAAGAACAATCTGCGGGACGGTCACGCTACGGCTTGGCGTTTGGAGTCGAGCCTTCGTGAATTCGAGAATATCGAGCCGGTGAACTTCTGGTTCGAGTATCCCATTCATCGGTTGGACACGCATGGCAATCTCGGTGAGATGCCCGCACAGGGAACACTGGAGGCGGGGCGCATGAAGAACAGCCACGCCAAGACTGCAGAGGCGTGTGCGGAGGAATTCCGAAACGCCTACCAGGCACTCAATATGGACGGAAACGTAACGGTTTCCGACATGATGGGCTATCTCAATGTGTCGGACAAAACCGTCTACGCAAGACTCAAAAAACTGGACGGCGAATTCATCCTCAAAAAAAGCCGTATCTTAAGGAATGACGGGGCTTCCAAGGATTTTGAGTAAATTCTTCTTCTACGCTGTTTATATATACATATAAACAGAAGAAACGTCGTTACCCTCCCAAAGTGGGAAGGACGTACTACGTCCTGTCCTTCCCCTTTGAGGAGAGTAACGTGACAAAACAGCCGAGAGGAATCAAAAGAAAGGCAGGTTTAGAAAATGATATTTTTCCTCGACATCAATCCTCCTACGGTGACCGCGCAGGAGAAATCCGTGCGGATCGTGGGCGGCAGACCGATATTTTATGACCCGACTCCCCTAAAGAAGGCAAAGGTGCTTCTGACCGCACATCTGGGGAAATATCGTCCGACCGCACCTCTGGACGGAGCCTTGGAGCTTCGCACCACATGGCTCTTCCCGGTGGGCAAATTCCATAAAAGCGGCGAGTGGCGCACGACCCGCCCGGATACCGACAATCTGCAGAAAATGCTCAAGGACTGCATGACCAGGTGCGGCTACTGGAAGGACGATGCCCAAGTAGTGCGGGAGATCGTGGAAAAGCAGTGGGCGGCAGAGCCGGGGATCCACATTGAAATCAAGCAGCTGGGGATTCAGCGCACATCGAACCGCAATGGGGAAGGCTACAGCGACCCTACAGCAAGAGACGCGCTGAGGCACTGCAAGTAAGAAAGGAGTAGATCGCTATGAACATGATTTATATTTCCCATCCCTACACGGGAGCTGAAAAAGAGAACCGCAAGGCAGCAGCGGCGATTGCAGCAGAGTTTTCCAAGAAATATCCGCATATCTTGTTCGTTAATCCGCTGGATGCCATGCGGCACTTGAAAGCTGCCAGATTTCCCTACGATGCGGTACTGAAGCAGTGCAAAATGCTTCTCGGAAAATGTGATGGTGTGATCATGGCAGGCAACTGGAAGGAGAGCAACGGCTGCATGGAGGAATATCTGTACGCAGTCAATCATCGGCTGGCGATTTGGGAAGGCACGGAGGAATTTGATGCCGAGGAAGTCATGCCCCATGACTGCTGCGGAACGCACACGGCTTGCAAAAAATGTATCTGCAAGGCGTGCGCTCATCGCCTTGCGTGCTGGAACTGCAACGATTGTGTGCAGGAGGCGGGGCAGACTGCGCCCATAGGCTATACGGATGGCGACATTTGGAAGCCGTCCTGCTCCCGCTACGAAAAGAAAGGCTGATCATGATGACCGCTAAGGAATATCTGAGCCAGGCATTCAAGATTGACAGAAAAATAGACAGCATGCTGGAACAGTCCGTGAGACTGCGCAGCATGGCCACCAAGACCACCACCGTCCTTAGCGATATGCCGGGGAGTGCTACGAAGAATCCGCACAAGCTCTCGGATGTGGTGGTGAAACTGGTGGAGCAGGAGGAGGAGATTGACCGGGAGATCGACCGCTTGGTAAACCTCCGCGCCGAAATCTATGGCGTGATACAGGCTGTGGAGGATATGGATGAGCGGCTGGTCTTGGAGATGCGCTACATGGGGTATCACACGGTCACGGAGATTGCCAGGCGTATGGCAGTCGGGGAGCGGCAGATATACCGCATCCATGAGCGCGGGCTGAGAAATGTGGCGATACCTTCCCAAAGCGCATGAAATGTCAGGGAATGTCATGAAATGTCAAAAAGCGGAAAAATGTCACAGAATGTCATGGAATGTCAGGTTGATGTCAGTATGACCGATGTGATATGATACACTCAGCAAAAGTAGAAAATCGGTTCAGCCTTCTCGGAGAAGCAGTTCTCCGCGAGGGCTTTTTTAGTGCCGTCGAGGAGGTGTGCGATGCCAAGAAAGCCGAAGCGACCCTGCCGCATGGCGGGGTGTCCGAACCTTACGGATCGAAAGAGCTGCTACTGCGAGACGCACGAAAAAGTTATGCAGCGACACTATGACCATTTCACGCGTGGGTACGATAAGCACGAGAGGTATGGCAGCGCGTGGCGCAGGATTCGTGATCGTCATTTGGTAGGGCATCCGCTCTGCGAGCAATGCAAAGAACGGGGGAGATACGTCCTTGCGACACTCGTGCATCACATTCAATCGATTTCGGAGGGCGGCACACATGACGAGAGCAATTTGATGTCGCTCTGCGTGTCTTGTCATGAGCGGATTCATCAACGGAAAGCACCAAAATAAAAAGCCGACTCCAATGAATCGGCTAGAAGAGATCGCTATGTGAACCCGTGCGGGAAGCGGTCAGAATCAGTTTTCCTTTGTCGATGGCATATACGAGTAGCCAGTCCGGCATGATGTGGCATTCGCGAAAACCAATGTAATCACCAACGAGTGCGTGATCCCGATACCTTTCGGGCAGTTGTTTTTCCGTGCAGAGCATTTTCAGAACATCATCCAGCTTTTGTATATCTGCCCCACGTTTGCGCAGTTTCTTTAAATCCTTGCGGAACTGCGTGGTGGTGACGAGATCAAGCATGGGCATCCTCCGCATCCAGATCATCCATCAGTGCGGACAGCGACGGATAACGCTTCGGCTCAATTTTACCATCCATGATGTCGCGTGCTTCCTGCATGGCAAGAAGTGTTTCCCTATTATAACGGGGCTGTTTCGGTTGGAAGGGAAAGCCTCCCTCCATGATGGATGCGTGCAAGAAGATGTTAATGGCGTCGGTCACGGAGATACCGAAACTGGAAAAAACGGTTTCAGCTTGCGCTTTGATTGTCGGTTCGATGCGCATATTGATTGTTGCGGTCTTGGACATGATGCATAACCTCCTTTTGGTTATTGTAACGCGAAAGTGAAGCAAATGCAATACGCTAGACCCCCTAGGGGCGGTCAAATCTCTAAAACCGCGCCGTTAGTGGACCGGGGAGGGGGCGCACGCACAAAAACGTCGGTTCAAACGGGGTATTAAAGGAAGGGGGCGGGAAGATGGCGCGTGACGGTACAAATCGCGGCGGACGGCGCATCCGGGCGGGAGACAAACCCGAAGCACTCGCAGATAAAATCGCGGGCGGGCGCACAGCACACATGATGGAGTTCCCGATGATGGAACTGGACGGCACAGACCTTGTGGATGCCGCCGACCTCTACGGCGAGGAGATGCCGAATCCGAGCGAGTACCTGTCGGCGCGTCAGCGGAATGGAAAGCCGCTCGGTGCAGACGAGATTTTCCGTGAGACATGGCTGTGGCTGAAGGAACGAGGCTGTGAGCGGCTTGTGAATCCGCGCCTGATTGAAAGCTACGCTCAGGCATTTGCCCGCTTCATCCAGTGTGAGGAGGCGATGAGTCAATACGGGCTCATTGGAAAGCATCCGACGACAGGAGGTGCGATTGCAAGCCCCTTCGTCCAGATGGGACAGGCGTTTCAGAAGCAGTCCAATCTGCTCTGGTATGAGATATTCGACATCGTAAAGCAGAACTGCACAACTACATTCGTCGGCTCTCCGCAAGAGGATCGGATGGAGCGTCTGCTACGGTCGAGGAAGTAAGGAGGGAAGTCATTTGAACAAAACAACATCGGAGATGAAGCTCGTTCCGATCAGTAAACTCGTTCCGTATGCCAACAATGCACGAACACATTCGCCCGAGCAGATTAACAAGCTGCGCGGCAGTCTGCGCGAGTTTGGATTCGTCAGTCCCGTCATCATCGACAAGGACTACGGCATTCTTGCAGGACATGGGCGCGTCATGGCTGCACGGGCAGAGGGCATAGAGAATGTGCCGTGCGTATTCGTCGATCATCTGACGGAGGCGCAGAAGAAGGCATACATCCTCGCGGACAACCGTTTCGCACTCGATGCAGGATGGGATGAAGATATGCTGCGCGTCGAGATGGAAGCCTTGCAGGGTATGGACTTCGACATCTCACTCACGGGCTTTGACGAAGCGGAGATTACCGACCTGCTCTCACTGGATGATGGTGAAGCGCAGGAAGATGACTTTGATGTGGAGGCAGAACTGGAAAAGCCGTGTGTCGCCCAGTCAGGCGATGTCTGGCATCTTGGCAAGCACCGTGTTATCTGCGGAGATTCCACTCTGCCGGAGACATACGAGCGTCTGCTCGGTAGTGAGAAGGTCAATCTCGTCTGCACGGATCCCCCATATATGATCCAGCTTGAAAGCACATCGGGGAAAATCAAGAACGACGATCTGAATGATAAGGACGCCTACGAGTTCCTCAAATCCGCTTTTACCGCCTTTCACTCGGTGATGGCGACCGATGCTTCCATCTACGTTTTCTACGCAACAGCAAAAGCCCGCATCTTTCATGACGCTTATGAGGATGCGGGCTTTAAAGTTGGTGCGGGATTGGTGTGGAAGAAAGACCGCCTCGTCCTCACACGGACGGACTGGAAGTACATCCACGAGCCGATTATCTGGGGATGGAGGAAGGACGGACGGCACAGGTGGTACGGCGATCAGAAGCAGACCACCGTCTTTGCTTTCGACCGCATCAAGGACTCGAAGAAGGACGGCTGCGGTCATCCGTCCTCGAAGCCCGTGCCGCTCATCGCCTACCTTGTCAAACAATGTACGCAGACGAATGGTATCGTTCTCGACGGATTCCTCGGCTCGGCATCAACGCTGATTGCTTGCGACCAGCTGGGGCGTATCTGCTATGGCGTGGAGCTTGAGGCGAAATTCGTGGATGTCGCTGTCGAGCGATACATTCAGAGCAAAGGCGGGAATGCCGAAGATGTGTTTTTGGAACGTGACGGTGAGCGCATTCCGTATGCGGATGTGTTAAAAGCGAAGGAGGAATCGTGATGCGTGTGTTTTTGAATCCGGGTCATGCACCGAACGGGAATCCAGATCCCGGTGCGTGTGGGTATGGGCTGCGAGAGTGTGATGTAGCAAAGAACGTCACTGACCTTGTTGCTGGTTATCTCGCTGCCGCAGGTGTTGAGGTGGTCGGAAAATTGCAGTCCGACAGTCTCCGTGAAGTTGTTTCGGCTTCCAACCGTGCGGATGCCGATGTGTTTATCTCCATCCACTGTAATGCCTGTAACGGCATGGCTCAGGGGACAGAGGTCTGGCACTACTACGGAAGCGGAGAGGGAGAGAAACTGGCACAGTGCATCCAGAATCAGATTGTGGATGCACTCGGAACCGTGGATCGCAGCGTGAAGGGGGCAAAGCCCGGTGTCAACGGTCTGTACGTTCTGAGCAACACCGATGCGGTCGCTGTGATCGTGGAACTTGCGTTTATCGACCATGCGGGTGACGCAGAGCTTCTGCGTTCGCAGCAGGATGAATTTGCCCGCGCCATTGCGCGTGGGGTAACGGACTATGAAGGAGAGTGTTGAAGATGAAACTGGAACACATTCAAAACGAACTGAAAAATCATGTGGGAGATTTCGTGCGGACGGAGGCGAAGGAAGCGACCGTCCTATGGCTGCATGAGAAGGGGCTTCCTGCGGCGCGTGAAGTGTCGGCGGCGTATACGGCGGCACTGAAAGAGAGTGCCGAGAAGGAGTCAGGATGGTGCAGATTCCGTGACCGCATCTTCCTGCCGCTTGTCATTGACGGGGCGATCTGGATGACGGGCAAGATGCTCGAGCGGATGACTGCTCCTCATTCTGTGAAATGATAATACTCTGTGGTTTATCTCACTGAGGCTATGGTGTATACAACACAATCCGCTTGCTAATTCTTCCCATACGAGTGATGAATGTAATGACCAAAGTTCATAAAGGAGGTTTTCAAAATGAAGGTCAATTACAACATCCAGAAGGAAGAGCGCAAGGCGATGGTCGGGATCATCAGCAAGG